>JAICIN010000052.1 GCA_025924375.1 Dermatophilaceae bacterium
CTCCTCGCGCCCGGCACCCTCACCCAGCTCGACCAGGCGTGGACCGAGCCGCTGCTGCTCGCGGGGCTCGTCTGGTGGGCGGTCCTCGTGCAGCGCGGGCACGGCTGGTGGGCGGTCGTGCCGCTCGCGCTGGCGTGCGCGAGCAAGCAGCACCTCGCGCTCCTGCTCCCGGTGCTGCTCGTGTGGCGGCCCTTCGGGTGGCGGCGGGCGGTCGCGACCGGCGCGCTGACCGGCGTCCTCGTCGCGCCCTGGTTCCTCGCCTCCCCTTCCGACTTTGTCCACGACACGGTGACGCTGCTCGTGTCGTTCCACCCCATCCGGTTCGCCAACACCCTCTACCTCCTGGCGCTCAACACCTTCGGGGTGAGCCTGCCGTTCTGGCTCACCGGGCTGGTCGTCCTCGGGACGCTCGGGGCGGTCATGGTCGCCGTCGGGCGTCGGCAGCCGCCCCTGCCGGCGCTGCTGCGGTGGCTGGCCCTCGTCCTGCTCGTCGCCAACCTCGTCAACAAGCAGGCGTTCTACAACCAGTTCTGGCTGGTGGGGGCGCTCGTCGTCGTCTCGCTCGCCGCTGCCGCGCGCGACCGCGGGTCGGACGAGCGTGAGCCCGCGGTCAGTGGGCGAGCTGGCGCAGCAGGGCCAGCCACTCACGCGTGAAGGCGGTCTCGCTGGTGCCGAGCACGCTCGAGAAGGCCGCCTCCACCGCTGCCCGGCTCTGGGCGGCGGTGCGCGGCGCAGCCGGCGCCCCTCCCCCGCCGCCCGGCGCGGTCGCCGTGGTGGCTGCGGTGGCTGGGGTGGCTGCGGTCGCTGCGGTGGCTGCGGTGGCGTAGAACCTCGTGAGGGCCTCCACGCCGTAGCGCTGCGCGATGAGCCGGACGGCGAGCCAGGCGGCGTTGTAGCTGGGCCCGATGGTCGAGCGCGAGGGGTCGAAGTCGGCGTCGGCCGGCAGTGCGCCCGGGCCGTGACCGGCGCGCACCCTCGAGAGCAGCGGCGCGGCGATCTGCTGGGGGGCGACCCCCACACCGCGGTAGCCGACGTAGTCGGCGAAGCCCTCGGAGAGCCAGAGCGGAACGGCGGCGGTGGTCGTCGCCCGCACCGCGACGTGGGTCGCCTCGTGGGTGATCACGACCTGCCGGCCGACGGGCTGGAGCCCGTGGAACGCCTCCGGGTTGACGACCACGTGGTCCGCGCCCGCTCGGCCGTCGGGGCCGAGGGGTCCGTCGGTCACGGCCGCGACCTGCGCGACGGAGCCGGTGTCCTGGCCGAGCTGTGCGGCCATCTGCGCGGCGGAGCTCGGCACGACCAGGACGAGCCGGTGGTTCCAGGGCCGGCGCCAGACCGCGTCGACGTCGGCGACGGCGCTCTGGCCCAACCGCAGGTAGTCGGCCACGCCCGTCACGCCCTTGGCGGCGACGACCAGGATGGTGCCGCTGTGGACCACGCCGATCTCGGGCAGGTCCCACAGCTGCGGCTGGCTCGCGCCGTCGGAGTCGTCGGCCAGGCGCCACCCGTGCGGCCGTCGGACCGCCGTGAAGGACGCCTCGTAGGACCGGGGGACCCGGTCGTAGCCGGCGAGCTGGGCCGCCCCCTCGACGCTCACCGCGACCGCGTCGGCCGGCCGGGTGAGGCCGAGCTCGTGGAGGCGTGCCGGTGCGAGGGCGGGGGCCGGTCGCGGGCTGGCGTAGCGGAAGGTCGCGAGGGGCAGCTTCGCGAGGTTGTCGAAGACGGCGAGCTGGCGCAGCCCGAAGGCCGAACGCGGGTCGTCCAGCGTCGCGGTGAAGGCGGCGCGGTCCCGGCTCTCCACGGCGCGGGCGCGTCGGGTCAGCAGCTCCGCGACGGCGGCCGCGTCACGGGCGACGGCGCCGGGAGCGGCCCGGTTGGCCTGTGAGCGCGTGCCCGGCGCGTCCGGCACCGCCGCGGTCGTGGCGCCCTGGGACGTGGTCGGCGCGGGGCGTCCCCGGAGGTCGAGCGAGCAGCCGGTGAGCAGCGCCGCGACGGACGCGGCGACGGCGAGCAGCGCCGCAGCGCGCCGGGGCGTCCTCACCGCACCATGCTAGGCGGGCAGCGCGCCGACGACGGCCGGGTCAGCCGCCGGCCCACGGCTCCTGCCGGGCTCGCAGGGACGCCGACGACGGCCGGGTCAGCCGACGGCCCGCGCGCCGACCCACGGCTCCTGCCGGGCTCGCAGGGACGCCGCCTCCACCCGGTCCACCAGACCCGCCGAGACGAAGGCGGTCACCGCCGCCCGCTCCGCGGCGTCGAGCGGGAGGTCGGCGGTGGGCAGGGCGAGCAGCGCAGGCACCATGCAGTCGTCGCAGTGGAGCTCGCGCACCGGGCAGCTCGAGCAGTCGATGATCACCGAGACCACTCCTTCCTGTTGACTGCCTCCCACGCTAGGTGGGCCCACCGACAACCACCGTGCGTCGACCCCGGCGCGACCCCTCGCCGAGCGCTGACGACCTCCGCCGACCTCCGCCGTCCGGTGGCGTGTCGTGCTGAGTTGGTCGGCGCGTGCCCGGACGGTGGGCACGGGACGCAGCGCACCCCGGCCGCATCTCAGCACGACACGCCGGGTCAGGCCGCGAGGGCGGCCTCGCCGGCACGGTGCCCTGCGCGCCTTCGACCGGCTGTCACACCGCCGGCATACGTTGTCGGCCATGCAGATGGTCCAGGCCACGTTCGACGACCTCGGC
Source organism: Dermatophilaceae bacterium (assembly GCA_025924375.1). Classification (GTDB taxonomy): domain Bacteria; phylum Actinomycetota; class Actinomycetes; order Actinomycetales; family Dermatophilaceae; genus JAICIN01. Next base: position 2,691 of record JAICIN010000052.1, read on the forward strand.
ACGGCTCTCGCCGACGTCACGTTCGTCGTCGTCGACCTCGAGACCACCGGCGGCAGCCCGGCCGACTCCGACATCACCGAGATCGGCGCCGTCCGCGTCCGGGGCGGGCAGGTGCTCGGTGAGTTCCAGACCCTCGTCAAGCCGAGCCTGCCGATCCCGGCGTTCATCCAGGTCCTGACGGGCATCACCGACACCATGGTCGCGAGCGCCCCGCGCATCGAGGCGGCGCTCCCGGCCTTCCTCGAGTTCGCCCGCGGCAGCGTCCTCGTCGCCCACAACGCCGGCTTCGACATCTCGTTCCTGCGCGCGGCCGCCGGCCGCACGGGCGCCGAGTGGCCGGGCTTCCCGGTCCTCGACACCGTCCACCTCGCCCGTGCGCTGGTCACCCGTGACGAGGCCCGCAACCACAAGCTCTCGACCCTCGCGGTGCTCTTCGGCGCCACGACGACGCCCGACCACCGGGCGCTCCACGACGCGCGGGCCACGGTCGACGTCCTCCACGGCCTGATCGGCCGGGTCGGCAGCCTCGGGGTGCACACCCTGGAAGAGCTGAGCAGCTTCAGCGCCCGGGTGCCGCAGGCACAGCGGCGCAAGCGCTACCTCGCCGACGGCCTGCCCGCCGCCCCGGGGGTCTACCTCTTCAAGGACGGCGAGGGCCGGGTGCTCTACGTCGGGACGTCGGTCAACATCCGCGCGCGGGTGCGCAGCTACTTCACAGCCTCCGAGCAGCGCCGCCGCATGGGCGAGATGGTGCGCCTGGCGGAGAGCGTCACCCCGGTGGTGTGCGCCACCACCCTCGAGGCGGAGGTGCGCGAGCTGCGGCTCATCGCGGAGCACAAGCCGCGCTACAACCGGCGTTCCCGGTTCCCCGAGCGCTCCACGTGGGTCAAGCTCACCGTCGAGCCGTTCCCCCGGCTCAGCATGGTCCGCGAGGTGCGCCGCGACGGCGCCCACTACATGGGGCCGTTCGGCTCCCGCGCCGCCGCCGAGGCGGCGGTGGCGGCGGTCCACGAGGTGGTCCCGCTGCGGCAGTGCTCCCAGCGGCTCTCCCCTCGGCGCCCTTCACCGGCGTGCGCCCTGGCCGAGATGGGCCGCTGCACGGCCCCCTGCCTCGGGGGCCAGAGCGTGGAGCAGTATGCCGGGCTCGTCGCCCGGGCGGCGGCGGCCTTCGCCGGTGACGGTCGGGACGTCGTCGCCGCACTGCGCGCCCGGATGGTGGCACTCGGGGAGCAGGAGCGCTTCGAGGACGCCAGCGCCGTCCGTGACCGGATGCTCGCCCTCGTCAGGGGCACGGCCCGAGCCCAGCGGCTCGGGCCGCTCGCTGCCAGCCCGGAGCTCCTGGCCGCGAGGCCGCTGGCCACCGGTGGCTGGGAGCTGGTCTGCGTGCGCCACGGCCGGCTCGCGGGGTCGAGCACCTCGCCGCGGGGCGCTGACCCGATGCCCTACGTCGCAGCGCTGCGCGACTGCGCCGAGGTGGTCGCGGCACCCGCTCCCCCCGCGCCCGCGGCGATCCCCGAGGAGACGGAGAAGGTCCTGCGCTGGCTCGAGTCGCCCGGGGTGCGCATCGTCGACCTCGACGGCGAGTGGACCTGTCCGGTGGGTGGCGCCGGGGCGGCACGCGCCGAGCTGGAGCCTCTCGCCGTCGCGCGACGCGAGGTGGCCGGCTTCACCGGCGGCCTGGTGGCGGCGTCCTGAGGGCTCCGCGGGCCGGCGCCGGTACATTGGCGCGGTGATCTCCGCCATCGTCCTCATCACCGCCGACGTCAACCGGATCCCCGAGGTCGCCGAGGCCATCGCCGAGCTCGACGGGGTGAGCGAGGTCTACTCGGTCGCCGGTGACGCCGACCTCATCGCGATGGTGCGGGTGCGCGCCCACGAGGAGCTCGCCGACGTCATCGCCGACCGGCTCAACAAGGTGGAGGGCGTCACCGGGACCTCGACGCACATCGCGTTCCGCACGTACTCCAGGCACGACCTCGAGGCGGCGTTCAGCCTCGGCCTCGACGACGCCTGACCCCAGCCCTGCGAGTCTTCGGAGCTCCTGACCGGCCCAGACCGGTCGGGGAGTCCGAAGACTCGCGGAGTCGCGGAACGCACCGGTCGGGGAGTCCGAAGACTCGCGGTGTCGCGGAACGCACAGGTCGGGGAGTCCGAAGACTGAGGCGTCGCGGAACGCACCGGTCGGGGAGTCCGAGGACTCGGGGCCCCGGCGGTGTGCTCAGAGGCCCGCGCCCTGGCTCGCCTCGACCCAGCGCCGAAGGAGCGAGGCCGCGGCGCCGCTGTCGAGCGCCGCCTCCGCACGGTCCATGCCGCCGCGCAGGCCGGCGAGGAAGGCCTGCTGGGACTCGTCGCGGTCCGGGGCGGTGAGCGACAGCGCGATCCCGGCGTTGAGGACGACCGCGTCGCGAACCGGCGACCTCTCGCCGTCGAGGACCCGGCGGGCGACGCCCGCGTTGTGGGAGGCGTCCCCGCCCCGCAGCGCGGAGACCGGGCTCGCCTCCACCCCGACGTCGCGCGGGTCGAGACGGTGCTCGCGCACCGCGCCGCCGCGCACCCACCAGACCGTCGAGGTGGTGCTCGTCGTGAGCTCGTCGAGCCCGTCGTCACCCCGGAACACGGCCGCGTCCTTGCCCCGGCCGGCGAACACCCCCGCCATCAGCGGGGCCAGGCGCGCGTCGGCGACCCCGACCGCGGCATACGTCGGCTGCGCGGGGTTGGTGAGCGGCCCCAGGGCGTTGAACGCCGTGCCGATCCCCAGCCCTGCGCGGGCCGCAGCTGCGTGCCGCATGGACGGGTGGAAGGACTGGGCGAAGCAGAAGGTGATGCCTGCCTCCTGCGCCACCCGCACGACCTGCTCGGGACGCAGGGCGAGGTTGACGCCGAGCGACTCCAGGACGTCGGCAGAGCCGGAGGAGGACGAGGCGGCCCGGTTGCCGTGCTTGACCACGCGGATGCCGCACGCCGCGATGACGATCGAGGCCATCGTCGAGATGTTGACGGTGTGCGCGCGGTCGCCGCCGGTGCCGACGATGTCCAGGCTCGGCTCGGGGACCTCGATCCGGTTGGCGTGCGCCAGCATCATGTCGGCGAGGCCCCGCATCTCCTCCACGCTCTCGCCCTTGGCGCGCAGGGCGACGAGGAAGCCGGCCAGCTGCACGGGGCTGGCCTCGCCGGACATGACCTCGTCCATGGCCCAGGCGGCCTGCTGGGTTGTCAGGTCCCGACCCGTCAGGAGGGTCGAGAGCAGGTCCGGCCAGGTGAGCTGCGGGGTTTCGGCCACCGAGCTAGGCGACCGGGGTCGCGCCGCGGCGGGCGAGCTGGGCCACGGCCTCGTTGAGCGCGACCGGGTCCAGGGGGTGCGGGACGGCGGCGTCGGCGAGGGACCACGTCGCCAGCCAGCCGTCCTGCGGGCGTCCGGTGAGCACCAGGATCGGCGGGCAGCGGAAGACCTCGTTCTTGAGCTGCCGGCACAGCCCGAGCCCGCCGGTCGGCGCGGCCTCGCCGTCGAGGACGAGGAGGTCGAAGGAGGTCGAGTCGACCGCCTCGATCACGGCCGACGCGGTGGCGCACTCCAGCCACGACGTCACCTCGACGTCGCGGGCCGGACGGCGGCCCACGTTGACCCGCACGGCGTCCCGGGTGGCGATGTCGTCGCTGTACAGCAGCACCGAGATCCGGCGGATGGCCCCGGCCCCGGAGGTGGGCGTCGGAGCGGCGGCGTGCGAGGCGGTCATGGCGCATGATGCTACCGGGGCGCCCCCCGACGGCCCTCCCGACCCTTTCGCCGCGGCCCCGGGGGGTCGACGGTGTGCCGCGTTGCGAATGTGGCAATAATGGCGCTCGTGGCGACTGCATCAGCTCTGTACTCCGACTCCGCGGTGCCGGGGAGCGTTCCCGGTCACGGCCCGGTCACCCGGCCCAACATGGTGGCCGTCGGGACCATCGTCTGGCTCTCGAGCGAGCTGATGTTCTTCGCAGGCCTCTTCGCCATGTACTTCACGATCCGGTCCATCGACCCGGGTCTGTGGAAGGAGAAGACGGCGATCCTGGACGTGCCCTACGCGGCCGCCAACACCCTCATCCTCGTCATCTCCTCCGTGTGGTGCCAGCTCGGTGTGCACCAGGCCGAGCACGGCAAGGCCTCCCGCACCGGCAAGCTGTGGGAGGTCGGCAGCTGGGGCATGCGTGAGTGGTACGTCGTCACCTACATCTTCGGCGCCGTCTTCGTCTCCGGCCAGGTGCTCGAGTACGCCACGCTCGTCTCGGAGGGGATCAGCATCTCCGCCGACGCCTACGGGTCGGTGTTCTACCTCACCACCGGCTTCCACGCGCTCCACGTGACCGGTGGGCTCATCGCCTTCCTCCTCATCATCGGCCGCACGTTCACGACCCGGCACTACAGCCACGCCCAGGCCGCCGGCGCCGTCGTCACCTCCTACTACTGGCACTTCGTCGACGTCGTCTGGATCGCGCTCTTCGCGACCATCTACCTGCTCCAGTGACCCGCCCGCAGCACCTGCCCGCGCTCGAACCGAAGAACAGGACAGCACTGTGAACGCATTGGCCGCCCGTCGCCGGCACCCCGCGGCGATCGCCCTCCTCCTGCTGGTGGGCCTCCTGGTGACCGGTGCGGCCTATGCCGCGCTCGCCCCGAAGCAGGCCAGTGCGGCGACGGCGACGGCGGACCAGGTCGAGCACGGCAAGAAGCTGTTCCTGGCCAACTGCGCCTCGTGCCACGGGATCGGCGCCGTGGGCACCGACGAGGGCCCGGCCCTCCCCGGTGTGGGCGCCGCCTCGGTCGACTTCCAGATGGGCACCGGCCGTATGCCGATGACCGCACCCGGCGTGCAGGTCGGGACGAAGAAGGTGAAGTTCTCCCAGGACGAGATCGCCGCCGTCGCGGCGTACATCGCCTCCCTGGCGCCGGGGCCCGCGATCCCCGACGGGGAGTTCACCGACGGCAGCAAGGGCGACCCCGCCAAGGGCGGCGAGCTCTTCCGCGTCAACTGCGCGATGTGCCACAACGCCGTCGGCTCCGGGGGCGCGCTGACCCGCGGCAAGTACGCGCCGTCGCTGCGGCACGTCGACGGCAAGTACATCTACGAGGCCATGGTGACCGGCCCCCAGTCGATGCCGGTCTTCAACGACACCAACATCACCCCGGATAGCAAGCGCGACATCGTGGCCTACCTCCACGCCATCGACAAGTCCGAGAACCCCGGAGGCCTCACGCTCGGCTCCCTCGGCCCCGTCCCCGAGGGCCTCTTCGCGTGGGTCTTCGGACTCGGCATCATGGTCGGCTTCGCCGTCTGGCTCGGATCGAAGTCAGCCTGATGCGACGACCTCCCGCCCTCGACCACCGCGACCGGACAGGACCGACCAGACGATGAACGAACACGGCACGCCGCCCCAGGGCGAGGAGGTCGTCGAGACCGGTATGCCGGCGTACGGCTCGACCGCCGTGCGTCTCGACCGTGGCCACGTCGTCGGCACCGGCGGGCTGCCGCAGCGCTTCGAGAACCCGGGCCTGCCGCCGCACATCCCGCGCATGGCCGACCTCGAGGAGGCCGCGGCCAAGCGGGCCGAGAAGCAGGTCGCCACCTTCTTCGGGATCTCCGCGCTCGGCACCATCGTCTTCCTCGTCGCCTACTTCGCGATCGACATCCGCACCCAGGTGTTCATCCCCGGCATCGGCGACGCGAACCTGTCCAACATCGTCCTCGGCGTCTCCATGGCGCTCGCCCTGCTCGGCATCGGGGTCGGCGCCATCCACTGGGCCAAGACGCTCATGCCCGACACCGAGGTCGTCGAGGAGCGCCACCCGCTGCGCTCGAGCGAGGTGGCTCGCGACGACGTCGTGCAGACCCTCAACGAGGGCGCGTCCGGCGCCCAGCTCAACCGCCGCCCACTCATCAAGTACAGCCTCGGGGGCGCCCTCGGCCTCTTCGCGCTGCCGTTCCTGGTCCAGCTCGTCGGCGGCCTCGGGCCGGTCAACATCAGCGAGCTCAAGCACACGCTGTGGAAGAAGGGCGACCGCCTGGTGCGCGACCCCGAGCTGACGCCGATCAAAGCCAGCGACGTCACCATCGGCTCGGTGTTCCACGTGCTCCCCGAGACGATCAAGGACTCCCAGCACGTCCTCGAGGACAAGGGCAAGGCCGCCGTCCTCCTCATGCGCCTCGACCCGGTCGACATCCACGTCAAGAAGGAGCGAGACTGGGGCTACGAGGGCATCGTCGCCTACTCCAAGATCTGCACCCACGTCGGTTGCCCCGTCGGCCTCTACGAGCAGCAGACGCACCACCTGCTGTGCCCCTGCCACCAGTCGACCTTCGACGTGACGGAGGACTGCAAGGTCATCTTCGGCCCGGCCAAGCGGCCGTTGCCACAGCTGAAGATCACCGTCGACACCGACGGCTACCTCGTCGCGGACGCCCCGTTCGCCGAGCCCGTCGGCCCGAGCTTCTGGGAGCGTGACCGGACATGAGCACCCCACACCCCGGCTCCCCCGCCGCGCGGCTGCGCGACCACGACGTCACGCCGCAGCCCGCGGTCTCGCCCGCCGCCAGGAGCGTGGGCGGCGTCGCGGGCTGGCTCGACGACCGCACCGGCGCCGCCAAGGGCGTCGGCTACCTCATGAAGAAGGTCTTCCCGGACCACTGGTCCTTCATGCTGGGCGAAGTGGCGATGTACTCGATGATCGTCTGCCTGCTCACCGGCACCTTCCTCACCTTCTGGTTCGTCCCGAGTGCCGGCCAGGTCGTCTACGACGGCTCCTACATCCCGCTCAAGGGCGTGACGATGTCGGAGGCCTACCGCTCCACCCTCGACATCTCCTTCGACATCCGCGGCGGCCTGATCATCCGCCAGATCCACCACTGGGCCGCGCTGATGTTCATCGTGGCGCTGTCGACCCACATGCTCCGCGTCTTCTTCACCGGCGCGTTCCGCAAGCCGCGCGAGATCAACTGGGTCATCGGCTGCATCCTCTCGATGCTCGCCATCGTCGAGGGCTTCGCCGGCTACTCGCTGCCCGACGACCTGCTCTCCGGCACCGGCCTGCGCGCCGCCGAGGGGTTCATGCAGTCGGCGCCGGTCATCGGCAGCTACCTCTCCTACCTCGTCTTCGACGGGCCCTTCCCCGGCGAGGCGATCATCCCGCGGCTCTACGCCGTCCACGTCCTGCTGCTCCCGGCGATCCTCGTCGGCCTGTTCACCGTGCACATCGTCATGGTGGCCGTGCAGAAGCACACCCAGTTCCCCGGGCCCGGCCGGACCAACGACAACGTCGTCGGCTATCCCGTCATGCCGGTCTACGCGGCGAAGGCCGGTGGCTTCTTCTTCATCGTCTTCGGTGTCATCGCGATGATCTCGGCCGTGGTGGGGATCAACCCGATCTGGGCCTACGGCCCCTACGACCCCTCCCCCGTGACGGCGGGCTCCCAGCCGGACTGGTACATGGGCTTCGCCGACGGTGCGCTGCGCCTGCTGCCCGGCTGGCTCGAGTTCGAGACGTTCGGGTTCACCTGGAGCCTCAACGTCGCGATCGGCGCGCTCCTGCTCATCCCGGTCATGTACACCCTCATGGCCCTCTACCCGTTCCTCGAGCGCTGGGTGACCGGCGACCAGCGCGAGCACCACCTCCTCGACCGCCCGCGCAACGCACCGACGCGCACCGGCCTGGGCGTGGCAGCGCTGGTCTTCTACGGCATCCTGATGTTCGCCGCCGGCAACGACATCATGGCGATCAAGCTGGGCCTGTCGATCAACGACATCACCCACCTGTTCCGCACGCTGATCTTCGTCGGGCCCCCGATCGCGTTCTGGGTCACCAAGCGGATCTGCCTCAGCCTCCAGCGCCGCGACCGCGACATGGTCCTGCACGGTCGGGAGACGGGACACATCATCCGCACCGCCGACGGCCAGTTCTTCGAGCGCCACGAGCCCCTCGACCCGTTCACCCGGTGGGAGCTGGTCCAGCACGAGCAGTTCCAGCCGCTCCAGCTCGGGCCGGCCACCGACGACCACGGCGTGGCGTCGCCCAACGCGCGCACGGACCGCCTGCGCGCACGGCTCTCGTCGTTCTACTTCAGCGACCGGGTCGAGCCGGTCACCCCGGCGGAGCTCGAGGCCGCGCACCACGACGGCCACCGCGCCGAGGCCATCGAGGCGCCCGAGGGCGAGGCCCACGGCGAGCTCGAGGCGTCGGAGCGGCACTGAACGAGCAGGGCGGTCCCCTCCCCCGAGGGCCGGTATGCCGGGTGGTCACCACCCGGCATACCGGCCCTCGGCGCAGGTGGGCGCGTCCGCTGACCGCGCACCCCGTGGCAGGCGGGCACCATGCGTGAGCTGACGCGGGAGGAGTTCGAGGACGCCGTCGGCGACGCCCTCGACGCCGTGCCGGCCGAGCTGCTGCGCCTGCTCGACAACGTCGTGTTCTTCGTCGAGGACGAGCCGCCGCCGGACGAGCCGGACCTGCTGGGTGTCTACGACGGGGTACCGCTCACGGACCGTGGCGACGCCTGGGCGATGGGCGCCCTCCCCGACCGCATCACGATCTTCCGTGGCCCGCTGACGCGCATGTGCGCGACGCACGAGGAGCTCCTCGACGAGATCGCGGTCACGGTCGTCCACGAGATCGCCCACCACTTCGGGATCGACGACGCGCGGCTCCACCGGCTCGGCTGGGGCTAGCCCCCGGCGACGGGGAGGCCGAACGCCGCGGCCATGGACGGTGCGGTCCGCGCCCCGCCCAGCGGCGTCGTCCCCGCGACCTCGGCGTAGAGGCGGGCGAGCGAGTAGTGCGTCAGCGCCGTCGTGACCACGCGTCCGTGCAGGCTCGGGTGGAGGACCACGGTCAGCACCACGTTGCCGGAGTGGTCGTCGTCCTCGTCGGCGGTCAGCACGACCGCCACCCTCCCGGAGCGCCAGTCCGGGCCCGCCATGATCCTGGTGGCCCAGCCGGCGAACCACTGGTCCGCCACGGCGAGGGGGCAGTCGTGGGCGTCGTGGCAGGTGTCCGGCACGAGCATCCCGGCGGTGGGAAGGCTCCCGGCGGCAACGGCGGGCTCGAGCGCCGTGATCGGGAGGTCGTGGGCCGCGCACGAGCTGCGCTCGCCGGTGAAGTACGTCCAGGGGTTGTGCCGCACCGCGTAGGTGCCGGCGTTCCGCTGCCAGCAGGCCTGCGGCATGCCGTCGGCGTAGACCGCGGCAGTGCCGCCCGAGGCGAGCGCGGCGCCGAAGACGCTGCTGCCCTGGACCGGGTGCGCGGCCGGCGGGCGGTCGTCGGTCACGCCCTGGGTGCTGCCACTGGCGATCGCGAGGTAGTTGGGCAGCGACGGGTGCGTGGTCGCGCGGTAGGCCGTGGCCTGGCCATAGCGCTTCGCCAGTGCGTCGGTGAGCGGCATCTGGGCCCGCATCTGGGCGAGCGAGTGGTTCTCCACGACGACCACGAGCAGCTTGTCGACGCGGCGGGTCCGGGACGGGGTCGACGCGCTCGCTGTGGCGGTCGCGGTCGAGGCGGTGCTGGAGGGAGCCACGGTGCTCGTGCTCGTGCTCGTGCTCGTCGCCGGGGTCGGGCGGGGGGTGCCTGCCGAACCGGTGCCGCCGGTGCAGGCGGCGAGCAGCACGGCCGCCGCGCCGAGCACAGCAGCCAGCGGGAGTCGCGGCCTCGTCGTCACCGGAGTCGGCCGCTCCTAGTGGAGGGCGCTCTGGGCCTTCCAGCCGGCGAAGGAGTACTGCCAGACGCCGATGCCCTCGGTGGGCAGGAAGGGGCGGTTGGACCCGACAAACTTCACGATGTCGCCGGGCCTGGAGTTGGCGAACATCCACTCGGCGTTGGCCGGCGAGAGGTTGGTGCACCCGTGGGAGACGTTCTCGGATCCCTGGGCGTTGACCGACCACGGCGCCGAGTGGATGAACTCACCGGTCCAGGTCAGGCGCAGGTTCCACTTGGTGTCGATCTTGTAGTAGTTCGGGTCGCCCTTCGGGATGCCGACCGTGGCGGAGTCCATGGTGATCTGGCCGTCCTTGCCGATGACCACCTTGGTGCCGCTGCGGGTCTCCGTCAGCGGTCCGGGCTTGCCGGTGCTCACCGGGATGGTTCGCAGGACCTGGCCGCCGCGGGTCACCGTCATCATGTGGGTCTTGATGTTCACGGTGCTGATCATCGCCGCGCCGACGGTGAACGAGGCCTGGTCGTCGTTGGCGACCCACTTGTCGGGGCCGGTCTGCACGCCGGTCAGCGGGGCACGAACCGTGACCGTGGTGCCGGGACGCCAGTAGGTGGCCGGGCGCCACATGAGCTGCCGGTCGTCGAGCCAGCCCCAGGCACCCTGCTGCTTCGGAGTGGTCGTCACCGAGACGAGCTTCTCGACCTGGGCGCGCATGGCCTTGGTGGCGACCGGCGAGTCGAACTGGATCCGGACCGGCATGCCGACACCCACCGTCTGCCCGGCACTCAGGATGCCGTAGGTCGCCGTGACCTTGGGCGTGAGCGTGGTGAAGGTCGACGTCGTCAGGGAGGCACGGCCGTCGGGGCCCGTCGCCGTGACCGTGACCGTGTAGGCGGTGCCGGGACGCAACCGGCCGGTGTAGTGCCACGCGCCACCCTGGACGTGGCCGTCGACGGGCTTGCCGGCGCTGTCCTTGACGGTCACCTCGCCGAGCGAGCCGGTCGTCGCCCTGACCTCCACCCCGGCCGTCGGCAGCACGCCGGCCGCCTTGTCGGCGGGGGTGACCGAGACCACGGCCGGCGTGGCCGACGGCTGCGGGGAGGCGGTGGAGGTCTGCGCGCCCGGCGTGACGCCGGCGCCCGGCCGGTGGGCGGCGGCGTGGCCCACGGAGACGCCTTGGCAGCCGGCGGCACTGAGGACCGCTGTCACGAGTGCCGCGGCCCCGAGGACCTGCCGGGACCTGCCGAGTCTGACCACGGTGCGCTCCTGATCTTCGCCGTTCCCCGAGGCGCCCCTGCTGCCAGGCCGCCCACCACCTCCCCAGACGCCCGAGGCGCCGTGGGGGTTGGCGGTGTGGTGGAGGAGTCGTGTGCGGGCGGTCGTGCCGTGGTCTCGGCCGACGTCCGGCCCCTGTCGACGTGGCTCGTGCGCCCCGTCGCGGGCCAGTCTACCGGTTGCGCCGGCGTGCCCGGCTCACCCACCGGCCGCGGCTACGCCGCGTGCTCGCCGTGGAAGTACTCGAAGGTCCACCCGACGAGGGCCACCACGCCGAGGAAGGCGCCGATGATGAAGAGCCACCAGCCCACGGCGACGCCGAGGAAGCACAGCGCCGACGCTCCGGCGAGGGCAAGCGGCCACCAGCTGTGGGGGCTGAAGAAGCCGTACTCCCCCTCCTGCTCGTCGATCTCACCCGCCGGGTTGTCCTCGGGGCGCTCGCCGGGCAGCCGGCGTGCGGTGGCCCAGAGGTAGAAGGAGATCATCATGCCCAGCCCGAAGCAGAGCAGCAGGCCGACGAACCCGACCGGCTCACGCCAGTGGGTGGCGAAGCCGTAGATCAGCGCGACCGGCAGGAAGAACGCCGCGACGACGCCGAAGAGCTTGTACTCGGCCCTCATGGTTCAGCGCTCCTGGCGGGGGTCGTCGGTCGTCGGTCCGGTCTTCTCGCCGCCCATCTCGGCGGGGCCGAGGATCGACACGAGCGTCTCGGGGTCGGCCTGCGGCCCCTCGTGGGCGGCCGCCTCCGGGTGGTGGAGGTCGAAGGCGGGTCGCTCGGAGCGGATCCGCGGGATGGTGACGAAGTTGTGCCGCGGCGGCGGCGAGGAGGTGGCCCACTCCAGCGAGCCGCCGAAGCCCCACGGGTCGTTGCTGGTGACCAGCGGCGCGGTGCGCCAGGTCTTCCACACGTTGTAGAGGAAGGGCAGCGTGGAGGCGGCGAGGAGGAACGCGCCGGCCGAGGAGACCTGGTTGAGGAACTGGAAGCCGTCCTCGGGCAGGTAGTCGGCGTAGCGCCGCGGCATCCCCTCGACGCCGAGCACGTGCTAGATGAGGCAGGTCGTGTGGAAGCCGATGAACAGCATCCAGAAGTGGATCTTGCCCAAGGTCTCGTCGAGCATCCGGCCGGTGAACTTGGGCCACCAGAAGTAGAACCCGGCGAACATCGCGAACACC
>JAICIN010000053.1 GCA_025924375.1 Dermatophilaceae bacterium
GCCTGTCCGTAGGACGGGCGCCCGTAGGGCGGCTGGCCTGCCTGGGGTGGGTACGGCTGCCCCGGTCCCGGCTGCCCGGCATACGGCTGGCCGGGCCGCGGCGGCTGCCCGCCCGGCCGACCCGGTCCGTATGCCGGCTGCTCGCGGCCCTGCCCGGGCGCCGGGGCGCCGTGCTGCTGGCCGGGCGGGGGCGGGGGCAGGTGCTGGGTGTGGCCGGGCTCGATCCGCTCGGTCTGCTCGGACGCGCCCGCACCGGCCGGGCCGTCGTCCTCATGGGCGTGGTCGGCGCCGGGGGCGTGGCTCCCCGCGGTGCTCGGCGGCTCGGGTGCCGTCCAGCCGGGGGCGGTGGGGTCGCGGAGCTCGTCCCGGTCGCCCGGCTCCTTCGGCGTCTCGCTCATCGCGGTGGTCCCTTCGCGTCGTCCGGCGTGGAGGTGCAGCCGCCAATCTATCCCGGGGGTCGGTGGGCCCCGCCGGTCCGGCGGGCGCGCCGGTGGGAGGATCGGCGCGTGAGCATGCGAACGCCGCAGGTCGAGCCCGCCGAGGGGCTGCCGTCGGGGGTCACGGTCTACGAGGTCGGCCCCCGTGACGGCCTCCAGAACGAGAAGACCGTCGTCCCGGTCGAGGTGAAGGCGGAGTTCGTCCGCCGGCTCGCGGCGGCGGGGCTGTCGACGATCGAGACGACGTCGTTCGTGCCGCCGACGTGGGTGCCGCAGCTCGCGGACGCGGCCGAGCTCCTCGCCGACCTCGGTGACGAGGGCCGAGGGCCGCAGCGGCCGGTGCTCGTGCCCAACGACCGCGGGCTCGACCGGGCGCTGGAGGCGGGCGTGGGCGCCGTGGCGATCTTCGGCAGCGCCACCGAGACCTTCGCGCGCAAGAACCTGAACCGGACCGTGGCCGAGTCCGTGGCCATGTTCGCCCCGGTGGTGCGGCGCGCCCGCGAGGCCGGCCTGTGGGTGCGCGCCTACGTCTCGATGTGCTTCGGCGACCCGTGGGAGGGGCCGGTGCCGGTCGAGCAGGTCGTCGACGTGTGCGGTCGGCTCATGGACCTCGGCTGCGACCAGCTCTCGCTCGGCGACACCATCGGCGTCGGCACCACCGGCCACGTCGCCCGGCTGCTCGACGCCCTCGACGGCGCCGGCGTCGGGCCCGAGCGCACCGGCGTCCACTTCCACGACACCTATGGGCAGGCGCTCGCCAACACCATGACCGCCCTGCGTCACGGGGTCACGGTCGTCGACGCCTCGACCGGCGGCCTGGGGGGCTGCCCCTACGCCAAGAGCGCCACGGGCAACCTCGCCACCGAGGACCTCGTGTGGGCGCTCGAGGGCGCGGGCGTCGAGACGGGCGTGGACCTCGAGGCGCTCGCGGCGACCAGCGTGTGGATGGCGGGGCACCTCGGCCGGCCCTCGCCGTCGCGGGTGGTCCGGGCCCTGACCGGCTCCGGCGACTGAGGCGCAGCGGCGGCGGTCCCTACGTGGCGGACGCGCCGGTGACCCGGTGGATGGAGAGCGTGCGCGCGGAGCCCTCGGCCGTGCCGTGCACGCGCCCGCCCTCGACGCGGTCGGGGTAGAAGAGCATCCGCTGGACCGCACCGGCGGCGTCGGAGTAGCCGAGCCACACGCCGCGGCGGTCCGCGGCCGCGTCGCGCAGCACGGCAAGCGTCGTGGTGGGGTCCGTCGCCGGCAGTGGCGGCCCGGTGCGGGTGTCGCGCTGCTCGCGTTGGTAGGCCGCCGTCTCCTCTCCCGCCCGAAGCGCCGCGACGAGGCCGACGGCCGCCTGGTCGTCGAGTGCCTGGACGAGCGGGGCCGCCGGCCGCCGCCGGTGCGCGGTGCGCCGTGGGGCGGTCCCGGCGAGCCGGACCACCCCGTCGGCGGCCTCCCCGACGGCCCCGAACGAGCTGTCCCTGAGGAAGTCGAGCACCATCCCGGGGTCCACCGGCGACACGAGGACGGTGGGGGCGATGGCGCGCAGCTGGAGCGCGGAGAGGGAGCGGTCGGCCAGCATCGCGGTGAGGGTCGCCTCGTCGTCGGAGCGGATGTATGCCGTCGCCCCGCCGACGCGGGTCTGCCCGTGCCGCCGGGCGACGTCCCGGACGAGGTAGTCGAGCGGCTGCGGGACCGGGGTCTGGCTCGCGTCGGTCAGGGCGGCGAGGATTTCGTCGGCCGTCCACCCGCTGTCCAGGCAGCGCCGCACCGACTCCGGCGTCAGGCGGTAGACGGTGGCGCCGCCACGGGACTCGACGTCGGCGGCGAGGCGCATGAACTGGGCGAGGCTGCCCTCGAGGGGCCCGGGGGCGATGGCCGTCAGGTCCGCCTGCAACAGGATGTGTCGCACGGGTGCCGGCAGGTGCGGGTGCATGACCCCGGCGAGCGACTCGCCCGCCGCACCAGCGAGCAGGGCACGACCGGCCGTGGAGAGCGCGCCACGGCCCGTCACGCCGAGCCACTCCGCCTCGCGGAGCACGGCCACGACGACGGTGTCGGGCTCACCCGGCATACGTCGTGGTCGCCTCCACCGGAGCGCCTCCACGACCCGCTGCGGCTCGGGCGCGTGGCCGGCTCCCGCCGTCTCCAGCACGGCGAGCACGTCACGGCGGAGCCCGCGCACCGGGGGCCACTGCGCCTCCGGACCCATGGCGTTTACCGGGCCGGAGCCGCCCGGCACGGTCGTGCCGACGAGGTGCGCCGCGCGGGTGGAGGCGAGCCAGGCGGTGCCGAGGGCGGCCCACCGGGCGGCGCCGGGCAGCTGCTGCCACTCGTCGTAGGCGGGGGTGGGCGCCCAGACCGGCTCGAGGCCACCGTCGTCGGCGACGAGACCCGCAGCGAGGGCCAGCTCGATGACGAACGCGGCCCGGACCTCGTCGACGTCGAGGGTGCGGGCGAGGCCGCGGAGGTCGCGCACGGCCAGGCCGCCGGAGCGCAGCACCCGCGGTGGCTTCGGGCCCCAGGCGGCCCCGAGCTCGTCGACGAGGACGAGGAGGTCGCTGACCTGCTGACCGGCCGCCGCGTCGACGGCGGCCGCGTCCACGGTGCGCCCACCGAGCTCCGGGGGGTGCAGCCGCGGGTCCCGGACGACGCGTCCGTGCCGCAGCGCCAGCCCGACCTCGCGGGGCAGGCACGCCTGGCCGTCACCGACGCGCTCGAGCAGGTGGTGCTCGAGCAGCCAGGCGACGCCTCGGGCCACCCGGCCGGCGCCGTCCGGCGCGGCATCGGGAAGCACGGCCAGGGGAGGGCCCCAGGCGAGCCGGTCGAGGATCGCAGCCGCCTCGGGCGGGACCCGGTCGAGCAGTGAGCGCAGCTGGCCGGCGTCGCGGAGGGCCGGCGGCGTGGAGCCCCGCAGCTCCGCCGCCGGCGGGCCCAGGCCCGCGGGGTGCGGTCCCAGAACGTCGGCAACGGTCCGCACGACGTGCAGTCCGCCGGCGCCGCGCCAGACGAGTGCCCGTGTCCACAGCTCGTCGAGCAGCCCGGCGACCTCGCCCGCGAGGGCCGGCGTGAGGGAGGCCGCGCTGACGGGCTGGTCGAGCACGACCACGGCCTCGACGGCCTGGAGGTGCGCGAGGTCGAGCGCGTCCAGCGCACGCTGCACGCTGGCGCGGGTGGAGGCACGGGCCGCGAGGGCGGTGAGGTCGGCCGGCGCGGGGCGGGCGAGGTCGGGCCTGCGGACCAGCAGTCGGGCGAGCTCCTCGTCGCTGCGGCCGCGGATGTCGTCGGCGAGCGAGCGGCTGGGCACCGTCCCACCGTAGTCGGCCGCCGAACGGCTGACCTGCACCGATTCCCGATGCCCGTCACAGGTTTTCCCGGCATGCTGACCCCGGAGAGGAGCGCCGATGACCGAGCCCACCCAGCCGGAGCCCACCCAGCCCCAGCCCACCGAGCCGGAGCCCGTCCGCGTGGGGGCGACCCCCGCGGCCTCCACGCAGACCAGCGCCGCCCCCACGCAGACCAGCGCTGCCACAGGGCCCCCCACCCAGCCCATGTCACCGCAGCCTCCCCCCGGATGGACCGGCGCCCCGCCGCCGCGCCGGAGCCTGTGGGCGGAGGCGACCTCCACCCGGGGCGGGCGCGTGGCCACGGGCATCGCCCTGGCCGTCACCGCGCTGCTCCTCATCGGCCTGCTCCTGGCCGGCCTCTTCGTCGCGGCGCGGGTGTGGGGCACGGTGCTCGGCCACCACGGGCCGGCGGGGATGTCACAGGTCCGCGGCGGCGGCCCCGGCATGCCGGGCGGCGTCCTGCCGCCGGGGCAGCAGAAGAGGCAGCAGGCGCCCGGGCAGGGCCAGGGCCGCGGCGGCTCACAGGGCAACGGACAGGGCAAGGCGCAGCGCAACGGCCTGGGCGACCTCATGCGCGGGGCCACGGCGCTCGGGACCGTCCAGCACGGCGAGTTCACCGTCCGGGGGGCCGACGGCAAGGACGTCGTCGTGACCCTGCAGCGCGGGTCGGTGACGAGCGCCAGCGCCACCTCGCTGGCGGTCAGGAGCGCCGACGGATTCACCGCCACGTATGCCGTGAACGCGGACACGCGCGTGCAGGGCGCGGCCGGCAGCACCCCGGCCTCGGGCGCCCGGGTCCTCGTGCTGGCCAGGAAGGACAGCAAGGCCGCCCTCCTCGTGCGCGCGCAGGGCTGACGGAGACGGTCCGGCTGTAGGTTCGCCGCCATGGAGACCTTCCCCAGCGGCCAGCAGTGGACCATCCGCCACGGCGAGCAGGAGGCCGTCGTCGTCGAGGTCGGCGGTGGCCTGCGCTCCTACCGTCGCGGGCAGCGGGACGTCCTCGCCGGCTATGGCGACGGGGAGCAGGCCCGCAAGGGGCGCGGCCAGCTCCTGATGCCGTGGCCGAACCGGCTCCGTGACGGGCGGTACTCCTTCGAGGGGACCGAGCACCAGCTCGCGCTGTCCGAGCCGGAGCACCACAACGCGATCCACGGGCTCGTCCGGTGGGCCCTCTGGCGGCTCGTCGAGCAGGAGGAGAGCCGACTGACGGTGGGCCACTGGCTGCACCCGCAGCAGGGCTGGGCGGGGCAGCTCGAGATCCGCGTGACCTACACGCTCGCCGACGACGGGCTCACCGTCGACACCACGGTGACGAACACCGGCACCTCGAGCGCGCCGTTCGGCTACGGCGCCCACCCCTACCTCGCGCTCGGCGACACCCCCCTCGACAGCGTCCAGCTCCAGGTGCCGGCCCGCACGGAGCTGCTCGTCGACGACCGGCTCATCCCCAGCGGGCAGCGGCCCGTCGAGGAGGGCGAGCACGACTTCCGGCGCCCGCGGGCGGTGGCCAGCGCGGACATCGACGCCGGTTTCACCGACCTCGAGCGCGACGACGACGGCAGGTGGCGCGTCGTGCTGAGCGGCCTCGACGCCGCCCCGCCGGTGTCGCTGTGGGCCGATAAGGCGTTCGGCTACACGCAGGTCTTCACCCAGCTCGCGGCGGAGGCTGGTGTCAACGGGCTGCGCGGCATCGCCGTGGAGCCGATGAGCTGCCCCGCCGACGCCTTCAACTCCGGCGCCGGGCTCGTGGTCCTCGAGCCGGGCGACAGCTGGCGCGGCACCTGGGGCGTTTCCGAGGGCTGAGCCGGTCGGACCGGGTGCCACCGTGCACCAGCGGCTCCGTCACGACGCCGCGACCCGCTGGTGGTCCTCGACCAGCCCGTTGACCCCGGGGGTGACCAGGCGCTCGACGCGCAGCGCCAGCCACACGATCGCCACACAGCCGAGCACGAGCATGACGACGAACTGGGTGGCCAGGTGGTGCCCGAGCAGCAGGCCGGCGACGACGGGACCGGCGATCGTGCCGCCCTGGAACGCGCCGGCGTTGACCGCGTTGTAGCGGCCCCGCAGGTGGTCGGGCGCCATGTCGTTGGTGATGGCGGGGACCGTCGGCTGGAGCATGGTCTCCCCGAAGCCGAACACCGCGTGGAAGAGCAGCACGCCGGCGACCGCCGCGGCGCCCCCCGGCACCAGGCCGGTCAGGCCCAGCACGCACCACGAGAGCGCCCACATCGCCGCCATGAGGATCAGCACCCGGGTGCGGCGGTGCCCGCTGATCCGGCGCAGGACGAGGAACTGGCAGGCCACGATGACGAACGTGTTGACGGCGAACGCGAACCCGATGACCCCGGTCGAGACCTCCGACACCCGGCGGGCGAAGGCGGGGAACCCGGCCTCCATCTGGCCGTAGCCCACGAAGGTGCCGAGGAAGGTCAGCACCGTCATCCACGCCACCTCGGGCCGTCGCAGGATGGCGAGGTAGGAGCCCGGCTGCGCTGCGGTCTCGGCGGGCGCCTCCGCCCGGCCGTGGACGTGGCGCAGCGGGCCCAGCAGGAGCCCGAGCGGCACGAGCATGCAGGCCGCGTCGGCGAGGTAGATCGCGGTGAACGTCGCAGGGCGGTGCACGTCGACGAAGACGCCGCCGATGACACCGCCGAGGCCGATGCCGAGGTTGACCAGGGCGAAGTTGACACCGAAGTAGACCTGGCGCGCCGGCCCGGTGACCACTGCCGCGATGAGTGCGTTGAACGCCGGCCACGAGATGCCGAAGTTGACCCCGAGCAGCACGAAGGACACGACGACCGACGCGGGCGTGGTGGCGAACGCCAGGACCACGCACCCGAGGAGCTGGGCCGCGGTGGCGAGCAGCAGCATGACGCGCGCGCCGAGCCGGTCGGTGAGGGTGCCGCCCGGACCGGTCACCGCGAGGGCCACGACCGCGATGACGGCCATGAGGGTGCCCGCGAGGTCGAGGGAGATGCCGCGCACCTCGTTGAGGTAGATGACGGTGAAGGGCAGCGTCAGTCCCCGGCCGAGCGTCTGCACCGCGACGGTCGAGAGCAGCCAGCGCCCGGCCGGTGGCAGGTCGGCCCAGAACGAGGCCAGGCCAGCAGTTCTCGAGCTCACGGCACCATCGTCCCCGAGACCACCGACAGCCCCGCAACCGGATTTCCCGGCGGTCCCCCTCCCGCCCGGTGAGGACCCGGCATACGGGAAAGGCAGTTGCGGCCAGAGGTTAGGCTTGCGTGCGGCGCACAGGCGGTGCGCCACTCCGTCATGCGAGCAAGAGGTGGGCAGTGCCTACAGGCAAGGTCAAGTTCTACGACGCGGAGAAGGGCTTCGGCTTCATCTCCGGCGACGACGGCGAGGACGTCTTCGTCCACGCGAACGCGCTGCCCCCCGGCGTGACGGCCCTCAAGAGCGGCGCGCGCGTCGACTTCGGCATCGTCGAGGGCCGCCGGGGGGCGCAGGCCCTCTCCGTCAAGGTCCTCGACCCGACTCCCTCCGTGGCGGCGAACCGGCGCGAGCGCGACCGGAAGCCGGCCGAGGACATGGTCGTCATCGTCGAGGACGTCATCAAGCTGCTCGACAACGTCTCGACGTCGCTGCGGCGGGGCAAGTACCCCGAGCGGCAGATGGCCCACAAGGTCGCCCAGGTCCTGCGGGGCGTCGCCGACGACCTCGAGGCCTGAGATGCCGGCACCCAAGGAGGACGCCACGCTCAGGGCGGCGGTCGAGCTCGCCCGCGACGCGGCGCAGTCCATCGCCGAGCCGGGCACGGTCGGGGAGCACCTCGGCATGCAGATGGACGGCGAGCGGCTCGCGACGCACTACTTCGCCTGCACCGCCAGGGCCTACCCCGGCTGGCGCTGGGCGATCACGGTGGCCCGCGTCCCGCGCGGCAAGGTGGCGACGGTCTGCGAGACCAACCTCGTGCCCGGTGAGGGGGCGCTGCTGGCGCCGGAGTGGCTTCCGTATGCCGACCGGCTGGCTCCCGGGGACCTCGGGGCGGGGGACGTGCTCCCCTACAAGGAGGACGACCCGCTGCTCGAGCCCGGGTTCGAGGCGACGGGCGAGGAGGAGGTCGACGAGCTCGCCACCTGGGAGCTCGGCCTCGGCCGCAAGCGCGTGCTCTCCGCGGAGGGGCGCGAGGCCGCGGCACAGCGGTGGTACGAGGGGGAGAGCGGCCCGCACACGGAGGTCGCCGAGAAGGCGCCGGCCCCCTGCGCCACCTGTGGCTTCTTCATCCCGATGGCAGGTGCGCTGAGGTCTTTTTTCGGCGTGTGCGCCAACGCCTGGTCACCAAGCGACGGTCGCGTCGTGAGTCTTGACCACGGCTGCGGCGCACACTCCGAGGTCGATGTCGAGCACGAGGAGCACGGCCAGCCGGAGCCGATCCTGGACGAGGTCGCCTACGACCTGGTCTGACGGAGACCGGGGGCCCGCTCGAGCGGCTCAGGCGTCCGCGGCGTTGCCCCGGCCGCGGCCGACGTAGACCAGCGCGACGACCCCCAGAGCCACCCCGGTGACGCACGTCCACGGCCACCAGTGCCGGCCCCCCTCGTGCAGCGAGGGCACGAGCAGGGTGAGGGCGAGGGCCACCACCCACACGGCCGTCCCCGCAAGCACGATCGACCGCGTCGGGACGTGCAGCGGCTGTGGCTCCGGCAGGCGCGGCGTGGTGCGGCCGGCGGGGCTGGTGGACCGCAGCGGGTCGGGGACGGGCACCCGGCCAGCCTAACGATGCGAGGTGGTGGCCAAGCCCTACCCTGCTGCCATGCCGAAGACGAGCACAGCGACCCGTGAGCCCGTGAGGACCGGCGGCTTCGACGGGTTCTTCAAGATCACCGAGCGCGGGTCGACGATCGGCCGGGAGGTGCGGGGCGGGTTCGCGACCTTCTTCACGATGGCCTACATCGTCGTGCTCAACCCGCTGATCATCGGTACGCAGAAGGACGGCACGGGGGTCTTCCTCGGCGGCAGCACCTCCGCCCCCAACCTCGCCATGGTCGCGGCCGCGACGGCTCTCGTGGCGGGGGTGATGACGATCCTCATGGGCGTCGTGGCCAACTACCCCCTCGCCCTCGCGACCGGCCTGGGGCTCAACGCGTTCGTGACGTTCGGGATCGCGCAGCTGCCCAAGATGACGTGGGCGGACGCCATGGGGCTGATCGTCCTCGAGGGCCTCATCATCACGGTCCTGGTGCTCACCGGGTTCCGGAAGGCGGTCTTCCACGCCATTCCCGCCGAGCTCAAGACCGCGATCAGCGTCGGCATCGGCCTGTTCATCACGATCGTGGGCCTCGTCGACGCGGGCGTGATCCGCAAGTCCCCGGGTGGCCCGATGGGCGAGCTGGGCATCGGCGGCTTCCTCGCCGGGTGGCCCATGCTCGTCTTCGTCATCGGGCTCATCGCGATCATCGTCATGCTCACCCTGCGGGTGAAGGGCGCCATCCTCTACGGCATCATCGGGACGACGGTCCTCGCCGTCATCGTCGAGGCGATCGGCCACATCGGCGGCCAGACCCAGAACGGCAAGGTGGTCAACCCGACCGGCTGGGGGCTCAACGTGCCCAAGCTCCCGAGCAGGTGGGTCGAGGTCCCCGACTTCGGCCTCCTCGGCCACTTCAGCCTCTTCGGGTCGTTCGCCAAGATCGGCGTCGTCTCGGCGGTCCTGCTCGTCTTCACCCTCATGCTCGCCGACTTCTTCGACACCATGGGCACGATGGTGGCGATCGGCGCCGAGGCCGGACTGCTCGACGAGAACGGCATCCCGCCCGACAGCCAGAAGATCCTCGTCGTCGACTCACTTGCCGCCGCGGCCGGGGGCGCTGCCAGCGTGAGCAGCAACACGGCATACATCGAGTCGGCGTCCGGTGTCGGTGAGGGCGCACGCACGGGGTTCGCCTCGGTCGTCACGGGCGTGCTCTTCCTCGTCGCGACGTTCCTGTCGCCGCTCGTCGAGATCGTGCCCTACGAGGCGGCGACCCCCGCCCTCGTGGTCGTCGGCTTCCTCATGATGCAGCAGGTCAAGGCGATCAGCTGGGACGACCTCGAGATCGCCATCCCGGCCTTCCTCACCATCGTGCTCATGCCGTTCACCTACTCCATCACCGCGGGTATCGGCGCGGGCTTCGTGCTCTACGTCATCCTCAAGGTGGTGCGTGGCAAGAGCTCGGTGATCCACCCGCTGCTCTGGGTCGTGGCTGCGCTGTTCGTCGTCTACTTCGCGATCGAGCCCATCCGGTCCACCCTCGGCGTCTGACCTCGAGCGCCGTTCCCAGGGCCCCGGTTCCGCGACGCGGACCGGAACCCCGGCGTCTTCCTCGTCGATTCGGGAATCGTTAGCACGGCTAATGAGTTATGCTAACTACCTGTCGAGGAGGAAGCATGTCACAAGCGCCGGAAGCCCCAGCCGTCGCTCGGCTCTCCCCTGCCGCCCTGACCAAGATGGCCGTCGAGCTGCGCCTCGCGTGCATGCGGATCTCGCGCCGGGTGCGCTACGAGAGCGAAGCGGCCGTGCCGCCACACCAGTACAGCGCGCTCTGCCGGCTCGAGGAGGTGCCGCGCACGCCGGGCGAGCTGGCCGAGATCGAGAAGGTCAGCGCTCCGAGCATGACGCGCACCGTCAACAGCCTCGTCGAGCGCGGCCTGGCGGAGCGCACCGCCGACCCATCGGACGGGCGGCAGGTCATCGTGTCGCTCACCCCGGCGGCCCACAAGATCCTCAAGGAGATCCGTCGCAAGCGCGACGCGTGGATGACGGTGCGCGTCCAGAGCCTCAGCCCCGAGGAGCAGGAGGTCCTGCGTCAGGCGACGCAGATCCTGGCCCGGGTGGCGGGCGAATGAGCCCGACGTTCTCCTCGCTGACGATCCGCAACTACCGCATCTACTTCACCGGAGCGCTGGTCTCCAACATCGGCACGTGGATCGGCCGGGTCGCGCAGGACTGGCTGGTGCTCACCGTCCTGACCAACCGGTCCTCGGAGGCGCTCGGGATCGTGACCGGCCTGCAGTTCCTGCCCTTCATCCTCCTGGCCCCGTGGACGGGCATGCTCGCCGACCGGTTCCCCAAGCGGCAGATCCTCGCCGTCACCCAGACCGCCCTGGCCCTCTCCTCGCTCATGACCGGTGTCCTCGTCCTGACCGGCACGGCCGAGCTCTGGATGATCTACCTGCTCGCCCTCTTCACCGGCGTGGCCACGGCGGTCGACAACCCGGCCCGCCAGGCCTTCGTCTCGGAGATGGTCCCCCGGGAGCGGATAGCCAACGCCGTCTCGCTGAACAGCGCGTCCTTCAACGCCGGCCGCCTCATCGGTCCGGGCGTCGCCGGTCTGGTGATCGCGGTGTCCGGCACCGGGATCGCGTTCGTCCTCAACACCTTGACCTTCGTCGCGGTGCTCATCGCCCTGGCGATGATGAACCCCCGCGACCTGCGGCCGGCGCCGGTGACCCGCGGGCGGGGGGCGATCCGCGAGGGGCTGCGCTACGTGCGGCACCGGCCCGACATCGTCCTCGTCATGGTGCTGGTGTTCGTCCTCGGCACCTTCGGCATGAACTTCCAGATCACCATGGCGCTCATGGCCACCCAGGTGTTCCACAAGGGTGCGGGGGAGTACGGCCTGCTCGGGTCGATCATGGCCATCGGCTCCCTGTCCGCTGCCCTGCTCTCGGCGCGCCGGCCGAACCCGCGCCTGCGCACGCTGCTCGTCGCGCTCACCGGGTTCGTCGTCGCCACGGCCGCGCTCTCACTGGCGCCGTCCTACCTCACCTTCGCCCTCGCCCTCATCCCCACCGGGCTGGCCGCGCTGACCGCCCTCACCACCGCCAACGCCATGGTGCAGCTGCGGGTCGAGCCGTTCATGCGCGGTCGGGTCATGGCGCTCTACATGGCGATCTTCATGGGCGGCACCCCCATCGGCTCGCCCATCATCGGGTGGATCGGCGACGTCTTCGGCGCCCGCTGGACGATCGCCATCGGCACCATCGCGGTGGGCCTGACGCTGGTCGCCGTGGCCATCTGGATGCGCGCGCACGAGAATGTCCGCGTGACCTTCGAGAGCCACCGCCGGCCGCGGTTCCGCGTCACGACGGCGCAGCCCTCGGAGACGATGCCCGAGGCGGTGCGGTGACCCCACGCTTCCGGCGCCGTATGACCGTCGCCGTTCTCGTCATCCTCGTCGCGGCTGCGGTCGTGGCCAGCCTGTTGCACTGAGCCGGCACCCCGACGAGGCCGGCCTCAGGACGTCGTGCACACCCTCACACCCAGCAGGTCGACGACACAGCGCGTCGTCGGGGCCGCCGTGCCGGTCCCCGTCGGCGCGCCGACGGTGCTCGTCGTGGGTGTCGGCGTGGAGCCACCGCCCGTCAGCGGTTTCGTGAGCTCGGTCAGCGTCTCGACGGGCTTCACGGCGCCGTCCAGCGCGCCACCGGTGCTCGTCGGGCTCGGCGTCGGCGAGGCCGGTGCGGGTGTCCGGTCCCCCCGGGACTCCTCGCCCGTGGGTGCCTGGGGGCCACGTGGCACGCCGGTCGACGGTCCGTGGCCGGGCTTCGTCCTCGTCGAGGCGGGGGCACCGCCACTCGCCCCCGCAGCCGGCCGGCCGGCATACGTCTGCATGACCCCCGGCTCACCGGACGGCAGGTAGGGGGCGCCGGTGAGCTGCGCGCCGGTGAGGGGCTGCGCAGGCAGCACGGTGACGCCGCGGCGGTAGCCGTCGGCGATGGCGACGACCTCGCGGACGTAGGCGTCGCTGTCGTTGTAGCGGCGGACGGCGGCCGTGAGGTCGGCCGGGTCGGTGAGGTCGCCGGGGCCTGAACACAGGTAGACGGCCGTGGCGGTGGCCGCGTCCGTGAGGTTCTGGGGGTTGCGCACGCCGTCGCCGTCGGCGTCGACACCCACGACCCGCCACGTGCTGGGGATGAACTGCATCGGGCCGACCGCGCGGTCCCAGACCTGGTCCCGGTCGTACACGCCGTGGTCGGTGTCGCGGATGACCGCCGTCGCGTCGGACCCGTCGAGCGGGATCCCGAAGATCCCGGGGCGCACGGTGCCGGACCCGTCGAGCCCGTTGCCGGCCCAGCGGCCGTGGTCGCTCTCGACCTTCCCGATGGCGGCGACGAGCGGCCAGTCGAGGCGGCAGCCCGGGTCCGCCACGCCGACGAGCTGCGCCGCCCGCCGGTACGCGGCGAGAGCCGGGGCCGGGATGCCGGTCGAGGTCAGGGCCCCGGCCAGTGTCGCCGGCGCCTGTGCCGGGGTCGGGGTCTCGGGAGCCGGCTCGAGGTCGGTGGGCAGCGCGGGCAGCGGCGGCAGCAACGGCGCGGCCTGCCGGGTCACCGGCTGCTGCGGCACCACGACGCGCGGCGCGCCGTCGGCGACCACACCGGTCGCCTCGGCGCCTCCCGTCGCCGCGAGCACCGTGCCGGTGCCGATGAGCGCGAGCGCCGGCAGCGCACCCGCAGCCCGGGCCCAGGACAGTCGGACCGTGCGCGCCATCGGCAGCGCCCTCCTCTCGGGTGCCCCACCCCGTGGTGCGGCACCCGGCCCAACGAGGAGGGCGGGAGGAGGTTACGCGGCGCCCAAGGCCCCGCCCGGCGGCGCGCTCCTCAGAGGTGCTCGACGACGTACTCGACGCAGCCGATGAGCGCGCTGACGTCCTCGGGGTCCACGGCGGGGAAGGTCGCGACCCTCAGCTGGTTGCGGCCGAGCTTGCGGTAGGGCTCGACGTCCACGACGCCGTTGGCGCGCAGCGTGCTCGCCACCGCGGCGGCGTCCACCTCGTCGGAGAAGTCGATGGTGGCGACCACCTGCGAGCGAGCGGCCGGGTCGCCGACATACGGCGTGGCGTATGCCGTGTGCTCGGCCCAGTCGTAGAGGCGCCCGGAGGAGTCGGCGGTCCGCTTGACCGCCCAGTCCAGACCGCCCTGCCCGTTGAGCCAGTCGACCTGGGCCCGCAGCAGGGCCAGCGTGCCGACGGCCGGGGTGTTGTAGGTCTGGTTCTTGCGGGAGTTGTCGATCGCCGTGGGGAGCGAGAAGAAGTCGGGGACCCAGCGGCCGGTGGCCGAGATCTCCTCGACGCGGGCCAGGGCGGCCGGGGAGAAGAGGGCCAGCCAGAGGCCGCCGTCCGCCGCGAAGCACTTCTGCGGGCCGAAGTAGTAGACGTCGGTCTCCGCGACGTCGACGGGCAGCCCGCCGGCGCCCGACGTGGCGTCCACGAGGACCAGCGCCCCGTCGTCGGCGCCCTCGACCCGCTGGACGGGGGCCATGACGCCGGTCGAGGTCTCGTTGTGCGGCCAGGCGTAGACGTCGACCCCCGCCTCGGCCTTCGGCGCCGGGAGGGTGCCGGGCTCGGCCTTGACGACGCTGGAGGGGCCGAGGAAGGGCGCGCCGTCGGTGACCTTGGCGAACTTGCTCGAGAACTCCCCGAAGCTGAGGTGCTGGGCGCGCTCGCGCACGAGACCGAAGGCGGCGATGTCCCAGAAGGCGGTCGAGCCGCCGTTGCCGAGGACCACCTCGTAGCCCTCCGGCAGGCGGAACAGCTCGGAGAGGCCCTCCCGGACGGCGCCGACGAGGTTCTTCACGGGCGCCTGGCGGTGGGACGTGCCGAGCACGGTGGTCCCCAGCGAGGCGAGGTAGTCGACCTGCTCGGGGCGGACCTTCGAGGGGCCGGAGCCGAAGCGGCCGTCGCGGGGCAGCAGGTCGGCGGGCAGGGTGAGGGGGGCGCTGTCGTTCACGGGTTCACCTTTGCGAGGGGGCCGCGTCAGCGGCGGTGAGCAGGACGTGACGCCGTTGTCGCGGCCCAGTCTGTCACCGTGTCCCGAGAGGTGGGACGTGAGGTCCGCCACCCGGACGGGCCGGCCGGTGCCTGGGCGGTGGGGCCGTGGCCGTGGCGGGCGGTGGCCCCGGCGTGCCGGTTCGAGTGGGCGGCCGGAGGGGCGGCACTCGGGCCCGCTCTGCCCACCGCGGCGCGCTCTGCCCGTGGCCCGGAGTGGGCA
>JAICIN010000054.1 GCA_025924375.1 Dermatophilaceae bacterium
ATCGACGCCATCCGCGCCGCGAAGATCGCCAAGGACCGCGGCATCGGCGGCGCCCTGATCTCGGCCTCCTCCTACCTGATGAAGTCCCCGCCGGTGCAGCGCGAGGACACCGAGGGCCGCGCCAGGCTCGAGGCCTTCATCCGCGGCGAGGTCGACCGGTGAGCGCCGGCTCCGCGTGGCTCTGCGTCCTCGCGACGGCGGACCTTCCTGCGCAATCTGGACGATCCGGGCGTGCCGTGCCCGGGACTACCATCGAGGCCCGACACACGGGCCCGGATCACTGCTGCAGGTCGAAGGCGGCACGGTATGGCCACTGGGATGCTGCTCCACGACTCGCTCCCGGCTGCCGCCATCGAGGACCACGGTGTCATCGGTGACCTCCAGACGGCGGCGCTCGTCTCCACTGCGGGCGACGTCGACTGGCTCTGCCTCCCGAGGTTCGACTCACCGTCGGTCTTCGCCTCGATCCTCGACGCCGACCGGGGTGGCTGCTTCTCCATCCGCTGCACCGGACCGACGCGCACCAAGCAGATGTACCTGCCCGACTCCAACGTGCTCCTCACCCGGTTCCTGGGTGAGGACGCGGTCGGGGAGGTCCTCGACTTCATGGTCCCGCGGGAGCGGTCGGCCGGGCAGGGCGGCTCGCTGCACCTCGTGCGGGTGGTGCGGGCGGTGCGTGGCCAGGTGAGCGCCGAGGTGCGGTGTGCGCCGGCGTTCGACTACGGGCGCGCGAGGACCGATGTGGACATCGTCGAGGGGGCCGGGGCGTTCTTCTCCTCGGCCGCCGGCCAGCTGGTCCTGCGGGCGACGGTGCCCCTGCACGTCGAGGGCCGGGCCGCCGTCGCAACGCCGGTCGTCGAGGAGGGCGGCTCGGTGGCCTTCGAGCTGTCCCGCCAGGGTTCGACCCGCCCGTTGCTGATGGCGGAGGTGGACGAGCTCCTCGACGCGACCCTGGAGTACTGGCAGTCCTGGGTGCACCGGTCCCGCTACCACGGGCGGTACCGCGAGATGGTGGAGCGCTCGGCCCTGGCGCTCAAGCTCCTCGTCTACCAGCCGACCGGCGCACTGGTCGCCGCGGCGACGACCTCGCTGCCGGAAGCCCTTGGGGGAAGCCGCAACTGGGACTACCGGTTCACCTGGGTCCGCGACGCCGCGTTCAGCGTCTACGCCCTGATGCGGCTGGGCTTCACCGAGGAGGCGTCGGCGTTCCTGTCGTGGCTGGAGGCTCGGTGCACCGAGGTCCCGGCCGGCGCCGGGCTGCAGATCCTCTACGCCATCGACGGGGCACAGGCCTCGGAGGAGGAGACGCTCGACCACCTCAAGGGCTACGCGGACTCCAGGCCGGTGCGCATCGGCAACGGTGCCGCGACCCAGCTGCAGCTCGACATCTACGGCGAGCTGATGGACTCGGTCTACCTGTTCGACAGGCACGCGATGCCGATCTCCTACGAGCTCTGGGTGGCGCTGTGCCGACAGCTGGAGTGGCTCGAGCGCCACTGGGAGGAGGCGGACCACGGCCTGTGGGAGGTTCGTGGACCCATGCAGCGGTTCACCTACTCGAGCGTCATGACGTGGGTCGCGTTCGAGCGGGCGGCCCGCATCGCCAGGCACCGTGGCCTCCCGGCGCCGGTCGAGCGGTGGCGGCGGACCGCGGACCGGGCGTACCTGCACGTGCAGGAGGACTCGTGGGACCGCGAGCGGCGCGCGTACGTCCAGTACCCCGGCAGCACGACGCTGGACGCCTCGTCCCTCGTCATGCCGCTGGTGAAGTTCACCGGTCCGGCCGACCCCCGCTTCCTCGCCACCCTCGAACAGGTGGAGTCCGAGCTCGTCAGCGACAGCCTCGTCCACCGGTACCGCATCGACGGCGCGGACGGCTTCACCGATCCCGAGGGCACGTTCAACCTCTGCTCGTTCTGGTACGTCGAGGCGCTCACGCGGGCGGGCAGGTTGGGCCAGGCGCGGCACACCTTCGAGAAGATGCTCACGTACGCCAACCACGTCGGGCTGTACGCCGAGGAGATCGGTCCCTCCGGTGAGGCCCTGGGCAACTTCCCGCAGGCGTTCACCCACCTGGCCCTGATCAGCGCGGCGGTCAACCTCGACCGCGCCCTGGGCGGGTCGTCGCCCGACAAGGAGTGACGCGACCGGACGAGGACCGGTGGCGTGAGGAGTGAGGGGGCGGTGATGCCGCAGATGCCCGCAGTCCCGGCGGAGGGACGTGGGGCCTTCCGCTGGCCCCGTGTCGAGGTCCACGCCGGCGCCGGTGTGGTCCACCGCAGCGCGGACGCGCTGCTGGTGATCCCTCACCTTGCTGTTGCGCACCGCGAGCACGCGGCGGAGATGGTGCGGCTCGCGGGGGAGGGCCCCGACCCCGGAGGGTCGCGGCGTGTGCGCCGGCTCGCCTGGATGGTGACCGACAGCGAACCCGCCGACGTCCCCGACTTCGCCCTCCTCGTGGAGGGCGGGACGTCCCTGAGGCTCATGGTCAGGGGCGAGGTGACGGTCGAGGTGACCGGACCGCAGACCCTGTCGCTCAGCGGCAGGGAGTCCCTCGCCTGGGTCGAGCGCCTGCTGCCCGAGGCGTTCAGGACCATCACGGTCCACGCACCCGAGGAGGATGTCCGCGGTGACGTCGCCCTGCCGCGGTACGACCTCAGGGCCGGGACCGTGCCGGGCGCCGGCGTCACCCTCCACGGACAGGGAGCCGCCGAGGAGGGCTCGCCGCACGACGGCTCCGGGAGGCGCGCAGCCGGCATACCGGTGCCCGCGGAGCGGGCCCCCGAGCAGGTGCACGAGTCGCCCGCACGAGAGCTCGTGCGTCCCGTGGCCTCCCCGCAGGGCGAGGCCCACTCCGCCACGGTGGTCCGGCCTCCCGGCGCCGTCCGCCGGGTGGTGCTGGCCCACGGCGAGGACCGTGTGCCGGCGCCCCACCGGGACCCGCTGCCGATCCTGTCCGGAGGAGCGGCCGGCGGCGACGCGCCGACGGCGGACGTCGTGACCGTCGAGGGCGTCGTGTGCCGCTGCGGTCAGTTCAACGACCCCGGCGCGGACGCGTGCGTGGTGTGCGGGCGACCCCTCGAGGAGCCCCGGCGACTCACGACCCGGCCACGACCGCCGCTCGGGCTGCTCATCACGGACGACGGCCGCGTCTTCCCGCTGGCCGCCGACGTCGTCATCGGCCGTGACCCACAGCAGGCCTCGGACGTCCGGTCGGGTCGCGCGCGGCCTGTCGTGCTCACGGACGCCGAGCACAGCACCTCCCGGGTGCACGCCCACATCGGCCTGTCGGGGTGGCGCGTCGTGGCCAGGGACTGTGGGTCCGCGAACGGGACGTTCCTCAGCCACGACGGCCCTGGCGGCCCGTGGACACCGCTGGGGGAGAGGGACACGCCGCTGCGAGCGGGGGACCGGCTGCGCCTCGGCACCCGTCGCCACGTCCTCTACGACCGCTACCAGATGGCCCGGGCGGTGACGCCGTGACGCCGCTCGGCACCGAGGCGGTCGGCGGCTATCTCCTCCTCCGCGAGATCGGCCACGGCGTCCATGGCCGGGTGTACCTCGCGCGGGCCGAGTCCCCGGGCGAGGACGGCGACGCGCCGGTTGCGCTCAAGCTCCTCGACGCGCCCGCGACCGAACAGGGCTTCCAGCGTGTCGTCGAGGAGCTCCGCCGGTGCGCCAGCCTGGTGTCGGCGCCGCTCGTCACGATCCACGAGGTCGGCCTCGAGGGCGCCACGGTCTTCTACGCCATGCGCCACCACCCCCTTGGCTCGCTCGCGTCGCCGAGCCGTCAGCTCCCGCGGCAGGAGCGCGTCGCGGCGGTGGCTCGGGCCGCACGAGCCGCCCATGCGCTCCACGAGGCCGGCGTGGTGCACCGGGGCATCAAGCCGAGCAACATCCTCATGGCGGCCGGCGGCGCCGTCCTCGCGGAGCCGACCACCGCCCACACGCTCGCCCCCGGCCAGCCGCTCACGGGGCTCGGGACACGCGGCAGCGCGAGGGACCTCGAGTTCGTCGACCCCGCCCTGGTGCGGGGCGGCGAGCCCGGGAGGAGCACGGACATCTGGGCGCTCGGGGTGACACTCCACATCGCGCTGACCGGCTTCGGCCTCTACCCGGCGCTCACCTCCGCCGACCCCATGGTCGCGGCCCGCATGTACCTGCGCAGCCGGCCCGAGGCCGACGCGCAGCTCGGACCGGCCCAGCGCCAGGTCGTGACGGCTGCCGTCGACCCGGACCCGGGCTCCCGCTACCTCACGGCCGAGGCGCTCGCCGCGGACATCGAGCGGCTCGCCGCCGAGATCGGGTCCGGCTCGTGAGCGGCCGGGGCGACCTGCGCCGAACCGCGGCGATGTTCCGCCGGTTCGCGGTCGGTGAGCGGCCCCGTATGCTCTCGGCGCTCCTGCTGATGGCGCTCGAGGCGGTCACCGCGATCGCGGTCCCAGCGCTGATTGGTGGTCTCATCACCGTCCTCAAGGACGGCACCCGGCTGCACGTGGGGAGCTTCTCCCCGCCCGCGTCCGCCACGATCCCGCTGCTCGCCGCCGCCATCGTGGTGGCAACGGCGGTCGACAGCCTCGCGGACTCGCTCTCCGACGTCTCGCTGGCCAAGGTCGGCCGCGCCCTCGGCTACCACACCCGAACGGCCCTCTTCGCGCACCTGCAGCGGCTCTCGCTGGCCTTCCACGTCCGCCGCAGCACCGGTGACGTCCTCACCCGGATCACGGGGGACGTGCAGGCGCTCGAGGAGTTCGTCGTCGACTCCGTGAAGGACCTCGTCGGCAGCGCGATGCTGCTCGCGGGCACGCTCACCTACCTCTTCCTGCGCTCCTGGCGGATCGCCCTCCTCGCGGTGGTCATCGTGCCGCTGCTCGCCGCGGTGTCGGGCTACTTCGCGCGTCGGATCAAGGTGGCGTCCAGGCAGCTGCGGGCACGCGAGGGCGACCTCGCCTCCACCGCCCAGGAGATGCTCACGACGATCAGCCTGGTGCAGACCTACGGCCGGGCAGCGCGAGAGCAGCGCCGGTTCGACGAGGAGAGCCGGTCCGCCCGCGCAGCGGTGCTCCAGACGGCTCGGCTCGACGCGATGTTCGGGTTCACCGTCAGCGTGCTCGAGGCGCTCGTCATCGCGACGGTCGTCGTCGTCGGCTCGCGACTCGTCATCGGCCACTCGATCGACGCTGGGCAGCTCGTGGCGTTCATCCTCCTCATCCAGGGCATGTTCAAGCCGACGCGGCGGATCATCAAGCAGTGGAACACCGTCGCCAAGCTCTACGCCAGCGTGGACCGGATCGGCGAGCTCCTCGAGCGGGAGCCGGCCGTGCGCGACCTGCCCGGCGCCTCTCCCGCGCCCAGGCTCCGCGGGGCCGTCGAGTTCCGCGACGTCACCTTCGCCTACCAGCCGCAGCTCGAGGACGCCGGCGACGGTGGTGAGCCGGTGCGGCTCACCCTCCGGTCGCTCAGCTTCACCCTTGCCGCCGGCGAGGTCGTCGCGCTGGTCGGGCACAGCGGGGCGGGCAAGAGCACGATCGCGCAGCTGCTGCCCCGGCTCTACGACCCGCAGGAAGGCGCGGTCCTCCTCGACGGGCACGACATCCGCGCCTTCACCCTGGAGTCCCTGCGGGCGCAGATCAGCATGGTGCTGCAGGAGACGGTCCTGCTGCGCGGGAGCGTGGCCGACAACATCGCCTACGGTCGCGAGGGCGCCTCGCGCGCGGACGTCGTCGCGGCGGCCAAGAGCGCACAGGCCCACGAGTTCATCAGCGCGCTGCCCGACGGCTACGACACCGCCCTCGGAGAACGAGCCGCAACCCTCTCGGGCGGGCAGCGGCAGCGGCTGTCCATCGCCCGCGCCTTCATCCGTGACACGCCGATCGTCGTCCTCGACGAGCCGACGACCGGGCTCGACGCGCAAGCCTCCGCGGCGGTGGCGGAGGCCCTGCAGACCCTGCTCCACGGCCGTTCGGCCGTCATCGTCTCCCACGACCTCAACCTCATCCGCTCCGTCGACCGGATCCTGGTTCTCTCGGGAGGACGGATCCTCGAGGAGGGCACGCCCAGCGACCTGCTGGCCAGCGGCGGCCTCTACGCCCAGCTCTACGCGAGCCAGTTCGGTGAGGCGATCGCCGAGTCGGGCGCGGTGGTGCCCTCGCCCGGTGCGGGCGCGGAGGAGGACGAGAGCTTCCGGGCGGTGCTCCTCGACGCGGTGCCGCGCGTGGCCTCGAGCCGGGAGTACCAGCACCTGACCGGCTGGGCTCCCCGCGCGCAGCCCTCCAGGGCCGGTGCGGGTGAGCTCGACGCGCTCGGCGCCACACTCCTGCGGCGGTCCCTCCCGGGGCTCGTGGCGGCCGTCGACCCGGACCGGGTCGCGCGGCACCTCGCCGCGATCGGCGGCGGCCGCTGGCAGGTGCACTCGTGTGTCGTGGACAAGGTGGTCGTCGAGCCGCCGGACGGTGCGACGCTGCGCTACCGGCTCCGCGTGCGCGGCCGGGACGGCGGCGCGGAGTCGGAGCTGCTCGTGGGCGGCCGTCTCTTCGCCTCGTCGGCGCAGCTCCAGTCCTACGCCGTGGCGGCCCGGGAGGCGGCCCGGGCCGTGGAGCGGCGCGACGGGCTCGACGACGGTGCCCTCGTCGCCGCCGTGCCGGAGCTCGGCCTCGTGCTCCACGCCGCACCGGTGGACCCGGGGCTTCCGGGCCTCGTCGCCGCGACCGACTCGGAGGCCCTCCCGGCGCTGCTCGAGCGGGTCCTGCCACGTCCGCTGCCGGAGCTCGTCGTCGAGACCTGCACCAGCGAGGTCGTGAAGTATGCCGTGGGCGACCACGCCGTCGTGCGTCTCGAGGTCCTGTGGCGGGTCCCGCGCAGTGGGCGGTCGGTGCGCCAGGTCGTCTACGGAAAGGTGCTGCGCGCGGACGCCCCCGAGCTGCGGCCGTCGGCCGTGATGGACCTGTGTCGCTTCCTGGCCGCCTCCGCGAGCGGGCCGGTGCCCTTCCTGCTGCCTCGCCCGCTGGCGCATCTTCCCGTGCCGGACCTGTCGCTGTCCGAGGCCCTGCCGGGCACCGCGGACGTCGCCCCCCGGGTTCGCGCGGCGGTCGCGCCGCCGCAGTCCCGCGTCGCCCTGGCCGGGGCGCGCGACGCGCTCATCCGGTGTGCGGCGGTGGCGGCCGCCCTGCACGTCCCCGTGCCGCTCGCGGCGGCGCGCGGCGACGGCCGGGGTCCCCGTGCCCGCTCGCTGGAGGGCGAGGTACGACGCGTGGAGGCGCAGCTGACCTGCCTGGCCACTGCCGCGCCCGCCCTCGCCGCCAGGCTCGGCCGCAACCTGCGCGCGGTGGCAGACGGCACCGGTGACGTGATGGCCCCGGCCGTGGGACACGGTGACCTGACGATGTCGGAGGTCCTCCTCGACGGACCCGTCAACAGCGTCTTCGACCTCGGCAGCGCCTGCGTGGCCGAGCCGGCCCTCGACCTGGGCCGGTTCACCGCCCACCTCGAGGTGGTCGCCCAGCGGAGCGGTGCCGGTGCGACCGACGGCCAGCACCTCCGCCGAGCGTTCCTCGACGAGTACGCGGCCCACCGCCCACATGGCGAGCGCCGTGTCCTCGGGGAGCGCACGCGTGCCTACCGGGAGCTGTTCCTCGTCGAGCAGGCCAGCCGGGCCTGGTGCCAGCTGAAGCCCGACCGGGTCGAGGCATCCCTGGCGGCCCTCGGGACGGTGCACCGATGAATGCCCGTCAGCCAAGTCGTGGAAAGAGCAGCCAATGCACCCAAACCGATTGACGCACGGCCCTCACAGGTCTTCCATTGATGACCACCAGGGGTGCCGCGCAGGGGGGACAGCCCTCACACCCGGCAGCGCGGAGCACGCCATGTCTCGACACCAGCGCACTCGACGGGCGGCCCTCGCCGCGACCGGAGCCATCGTCCTGGCCGCGCTGGGCGCCGGGGTGGCCCAGGCGCACGTCCACCCGACGCCACTCGAGAAGGCCGCTCCCGGGGTGGTCTACATCGAGGCGCGGGCCAACGTCGAGGTCGCCCTGGTCGAGCACCATGCCGTGGGCGACCCGTCCGGGGTGCACATCGCCATCATCCAGAGCGCCTGGAACCCGGTCCTCGCGAGCGCGAGCGGCTTCTTCGTCGACCCGAACGGCGCCATCGTCACCACCGGCGCGATCCGCACGCCCGACCTCGAGCGCGCGAAGATCTACGCCGTCAACGAGGCCTTCCACGCGCGCTACGGAAACGCCGCACCGCTGCCGGCCGACCCCTTCACCCGCCACCACATCCCCACCGCCGGGAGCCACGACGACGAGAGGCTCCAGGCGTGCTACCCGCCCTACCGCACGAACGACGCCGGCGGGTGTGTCGTCAGCGCGACCCTCGACCTGCGTGTCTACCCGTACGTCACCTCGCAACAGCGGTACGGGAACCTCACCGCGGAGGTGCTTCCAGGCACGAACCCGGACGTCGCCGTGCTCCGGGTGCGCGGGGCGAACGGCATACCGACCGTTCCCCTGGCCACGTCGACCGCCAAGGACAAGGCGCTGTCGGTTCTCGGCTTCCTCGCCGTCCCCACGACCTTCGACTCGCTGGTGAAGGTCGACCAGCACCTCCAGGTCGCCGGCGGCGGTGCCCTGAGGTCGACCGGCCTCGACGCCCAGGACGTCACGTTCGCCCGCCAGCTCAGGGCCGACCTCCCCCGCGGCCTCGCAGGCGGTCCGATCCTGGCCGAGGACGGGCTCGCGATGGGGCTGCTGCCGAGGCCCGTGGCCGCAGGATCGGCGCCCCCGCCGCTGGCCTCCCTCACGGAGATCCAGCAGGCGCTCAAGGCTGCCGGCGTCACCCCGGCCCGCGGGGTGGTCGACGCCAGCTATGAGACCGCCATGCACCTCTACAAGAACGGCAGCTACCAGGCCTCGATCCCCTTCTTCCAGCAGGCGCTCAAGGTCTTCCCCGGCCACTACTGGGCGGCGGTGAACCTCGCCAACGCCGAGAAGCAGGTCGCCTCCGGGAGGACCGGGAGCCCGGCGTCGGCCACGGCACGTCCCGCCGTCCAGGCCACCTCCGGAGCCGCCCAGGGTGGGGGCGTGCGCTGGCCGCTCGTCGGGGTGCTCGTGGCGGCGGTCCTGCTGGCCGCACTGGTCGCGGTGGCCCTGTGGCGCCGGCGGGGATCCCCGGGTCGACCGTCGTCCGCCGCCGGTAGCCCTGCCCCCGCACGCGGCTCGCAGGCGACCGGGAAGCGGCCCAACGTGCCACCCCTTCCCGGCTCGCGCGAGGGGCCGGGACCAGGCAGCGGTGACGTGCCGCTCGGGAGCCGCCCGACACCCGCTGGTGAGCGGAGCCGTGGGGTGGCCGGGCCGCAGGCGTCCCACACCCGCAGGCCCGGTGGGAGTGCCGTCGCGACGCCGTCGCGGGTGGACCGGCCCTCCACCGCGAGCGCCACGCGGTTCTGCACCTCGTGCGGCGCAACCGTCGAGGCGCACCACCGGTTCTGCGCTCGCTGCGGGGAACCGCTGGGGTAGCCCGAGCAGGGAGGGGAGCATGCCCGAGATCACCGCCGGTACCGAGATCGCCGCCTACCGGATCGAGTCGGTCATCGGCCGCGGCGGGATGGCCGTCGTCTACCGCGCCGAGGACACCCGTCTCGGCCGACGCGTGGCACTCAAGGTGCTGGCGCCGGTCCTCGCGGACAGCGCCCAGTTCCAGCAGCGCTTCATCCGCGAGTCACGACTCGCGGCCTCGCTCGACCACCCCAACATCGTGCCCATCTACGAGGCGGGGGAGGCCGACGGCCACCTGTTCATCGCGATGAGGTACGTCGCCGGCAGCGACCTCAAGGGGCTCCTCTCCCGCGACGGTCCTCTCGAGCCGGTCCGCATGGTCCGGCTCTTCGAGCAGGTGGGCGACGCGCTCGACGCGGCACACGTCATGGGCCTGGTCCACCGGGACGTCAAGCCGGGCAACATCCTCGTCACGACGCTCGCGGAGCAGGCTGGGCACGCCCACCCGGACCACGTCTACCTCACCGACTTCGGGCTGACGAAACGGACCACCTCCCTCTCGGGGTCCCTCACGGGTACCGGCCACTTCCTCGGCACGGTCGACTACGTGTCGCCCGAGCAGATCCAGGGTGCGCCCGTCGGACCGGAGACCGACATCTACGCACTGGGCTGCGTCCTCTACGAGACCCTCACCGGCCAGCTGCCGTTCCACCGTGACGACGACGCGGCCATGCTGTGGGCACACCTGGCCGAGATGCCCGCTCCCGTCACCCTTGCCAGACCCGACCTGCCCACTGCAGTCAACGACGTGGTGGAGCGGGCGATGGCCAAGTCCCCGCAGGACCGCTACGACTCCTGCCACGACCTCGTCCGGGACCTCGAGCAGGCCCTGGACCTCTCGGAGTCGCCCCGCGTGCCGTCACCGTCCGCGGGCGCCGCCGTCCGTGAGCATGGTGCCGCCCTCCGTGGCCCGACGCGGCCACCGGCGGGCGCCGGGGCGGGGAGCTCCGGAGGTGGGCACCCCTCGCTCCCGCCCGGCTCTCTCGCCGCGACCCCGGGCCGGCGGGGCAGCGCTGGCTGGGAGCCCGTCTCCGCACCGGCCGATGAGCTCGTCGACGACGACGCCGTCGACGACCACGCCGCCGATGACGAGGGTGACGACCTCGATGCCGGCGACGGCCTGTCCGTGGACGAGGAGTACGACGCCGCCGAGCGGTGGGCCGCCCAGGACGACGAGGGGCAGTGGGACGAGCCGCGGCGCCGGTTCGGCCGCCGCTCGCTCCTCGTCGCAGCCGCCTGCGTCCTCCTCGTCGCGGCCGTGGCCGCCGGGACGCTGCTGTGGTCATCCGGCCACGCACCGACCTACTCGCAGTTCTCGGACAGTGGCACCACGGTCAGCTTCGCCCTGAACCGGCCCGATGCCTGGGAGCCGCTGCAGGGAGCGGCAAGCGACGTGGTGCTCGGGCCGAGGACCGACGTGGTGGGTGACGTCTTCTTCCTCCAGGGCGCCGCGGGTGGGTGGAGCCGCGCGGGAGACCTGGCCCGGACGGCCCCCGGCGACGCCGTCGGGTTGTGGGCGTTCTCGACGAGCACCCAGCTGGACACGAGCACGACGGCCGCCCTCCAGAGCGGCGTCATGACCGAGCTGCCGCACGCCGCCGTCCGCTTCGACACCGGGCTGAACCGGCCGACCCTGGCAGGGGCGCCGGCCTACGAGCTCACGGCGACGCTGGCGGACCCAGCCGGCTCCCCCGCGCAGCTGCGTGCCGTCATCGACGTCGTCCAGCCGCCACAAGGCACGCTGCTCCTGGTCTTCTTCGCGCCGCCGCAGTCCTTCGAGCAGAGCCGCATCACCTTCCGGACCGTACGGGACAGCCTGCGCCTGCTGTGACGCCGGCTCACCGGCGCCCCGCTGCCTCGAGGCACGCCCGAGCCTCTGCGAGGATCGCCCGGACCTCGGCTGGACGAGGGCTGTGCAGCCGGTTGGCCCGGCGCGCTGCGATCTTGAGCAGCAGCGCGGCTTCGTAGACGTGGCACCGCCGCAGGACGGCCTCCACCTCGTCGGGTGACATGCCCCGGTCCGCCGCGCACGCGGCATACGCGTCGAGGAAGGTCGCCGCCGCGAAGGAGAACCAGTCCCGGGTCCCCGGCCGCCGGTACCACAGGCCCGGTGGGCGGAGGTACGCGAGGAAGTAGCCGACGTCGAGGGCCGGGTCCGCGAGGGCGAACTGGTCGAAGTCGACGATGAAGACGCGGCCCTCCCGGTAGAGGAGCTGGCTGGGCTTGTAGGAACCGTGGGACGGCCGGCACGCCACCTGGCCGAGCCCGGCGAGGGCGGAGGAGACCTCGGACGAGACCTCCAGTGCGGACGTCGCGAGCTCGGGCACGTGGCCGGCCACCACCCCGCCGCGCCTGCGCGCCTTGACGCCCTCGTCCCCGGCGGCGCGCACCGGTGTGCCGGGGAGGGGGAGGTGCGGGCTGGTGTGGAGCTCGGCAAGCGCTCGCGCTGCCGACGACAACGCCTCGACCGGCGTGACCGCGCCGAAGCGGATGACGTCCGTCCCCTGGTGCACCGGCACGGCGGAGGAGGCGCTGCCGACGTCCTCGGTCAGGACCAGCGGAAGGGGGAGTGCCACGCCCACGGTCCTGGGCGCCCAGCGGCCCCCGGTCGCCGACCAGAGCCGGGACCCCAGCCTGGCGGCCGCCTCGGCCTGCTCGACGCTGCGGTAGAGCTTGGCGACGACCGTGGCGGCCCTGCCGTCGGAAGAGGCCAAGTGGTACCGGATGACGCAGCGGTCACCGGGCTTGTAGCGCAGCGCCACCGCCTCGACCCGCGCGACCTGCCCCAGCCCGGCCGCCGCCGCGAGCACAGCCACGGTCTGTCCCGTGAGCGCCATCGCCCTGGTGAGCTCCGGCAGGCCGCGGTCGACCGGGAAGCGCTCGATCGTGGGCCCGGTGAGGTCGTCCTCGGGGGCCGTGACGGTGTAGCTCGGTCGGCCGTCCGGGACGGACGCGTAGACGGCGACCAGACCGCGACCCGGCTTGCGGCGGAGGTATCGGAGGGCCTGGGGTGCTGCGTGCGGTTCGGCCTGCAGGGTCGCCTGGAGCGCCGCGGCGGCGACCTGCGCGAGGTGGACAGGGGTGCGGGCGTCGGGTGTGTTCACGGGGTCACCAGCCTTGGGGTCGACAGGACGGTTTCGAGGTAGTGCACGAGCGTGTGTGCGGCATCGTGGGCGCCGCGGAAGCCCGGGAAGGCGTTGACGTCGACGACGTGGGCACGTCCATCCCGGACCAGGAGGTCGACGCCGAAGAGGTCGAGGCCCAGGGCGGCACCGGCGCGCAGTGCGGTCTCGCGCCACTGGGCCGGCATCTCGTCGGGGCCGAGCGCGACGTCGGAGGACTTGTCGCACGACTCGAGGGCGCCGGCGCGGCGAGCCGCCCAGAGGGTCCCGCCGATCACCCAGACCTTGACGTCGAAGCCGTCGTTCTCGACGTACTGCTGGGCGACGACGGGCTCGTCGGACCAGGCAGGGAGGAGGGCGCGGAGCTCGGCGGGCCCCCGGACCAGGGTGACGAGGTCGCCCCGGGCGCTGGTCCGGCTCTTCACGACGAGTGGCCAGGGGAGGTGGTGCCGGGTGACCGTGTCCCGCCACATGAGGGACAGCGTCGGGAAGGCCCAGGCGGCGGGCGCGCAGACGCCGGCGAGCTGCAACCGGGTGGCCATCGCCCAGCGGTCGAGTGCGGCAGCGGTGGCCGACGGCCGGTTGACGACGCGGGCCCCCGCCAGCTCTGCCCGGTGGGCGACGACGCGCGCCTCGGGTGAACGGGACTTCAGCAGGTACAGGTCGGCACGGGAACCGCCGACGTTGTCGCCCTTCGCGCCCCGGGCCCGCACGAGCGTACGGGGGTCGGCGACGCTGACGTCGTGGCGGCCGGCCAGGGAGTCGACGGCTGCGCCGAGGACGGGGTTGTCGTGGTGCTCGGCGAGCAGGCAGATCCTCATGCTGAGGCCTCCAAGGTGTCGGTGTGGGCGGTGAACGGGGGACGACGAAGGGGGGCGGCCACGCCGCGCCGGGCGAGCCGGACGATGGTGCGGGCCAGCTGCTCGGCCGCGTCGGGAACGCCACCGAAGCTCGGGAAGTCGTTGATGTCCAAGACCATCCACCCGTGCCGGGTCTGCACGACGTCGACTCCGTAGATGTCCAGGCCGAAGGCCCGGCCGACCGTGGTCGCCAGGTCGCGCAGCTCCGCGGGAACCGGGACGACCCGCTCGTGCACCGGGGACCCGGGGTGGAGCGGCGACTGCCGGATCGCGGCGAAGACCTCGCAGCCGGTGTTGTAGAGCTTGACGTCGTAGCCGGGGTTGGGCAGGTACGGCTGGGCGATGAGGTGGCCGGCGTCGTCGACCTCGAGCCGCTCCAGGTCGCGCGGCGTCTCCACCCGGTGGATCTGCTCGCACGAGCTGCCGTTGTTGGGCTTGACGACGAGCGGGTAGTGGTCGCGCGGAACCTGGCTGAGGAGAACGGACCTCGGCGCGAAGTACGTGGTGGGGAAGGGGATCCCCGCCGCCCTCGCCAGGCAGGCCGCGACGGCCTTGTCGCGTGCCAGGCGGATCGCCCGGTGGTCGTTCACGGTGCGCAGGCCGACGGCAGCGGCCGCCTCGAGGAGGGTGAGGCCCGGGCCCGAGGAGACCGTCTTGAGGACGTAGGCGTCGTAGGCGTTCTCGTCGAGCACCAGCGAGGACACGTCGGTGAGGACGGAGTGAGGTCGGAGCACGTCCACCTCGTGGCCCCACCCGACGAGGGTGTGGGCGACCGACGCCGGCATGACGTCACCCTCGTAGCGCTCCTCGACGATGAAGCACAGCCGCGCGGGGTCGGAGTGGGAGGGTCCCGGCACCGTGCGCATGAGCGCCGTGGGCCGGCTGCTCGACGTCAACCGTCCTGCTGTACCTGACATCCCGTCCTCCGGTGGTCGTGGTGGTCGGCCGGCAACCGGCCTGACTCGAATCTCCCGCCCCGGGGGACGGCACCACAGCCGCCCAAGGGATGGCGGGCGCCGCCCCGTGGTGGCGACTTCCCCCACCTAGGTGGCGGGTGCCCAGGTGCCGGGTCCCACCTTGGGTGCGAAGAACCCACCCCGGTGGTGCTGGCGAGCCACACCTCTGGTG
>JAICIN010000055.1 GCA_025924375.1 Dermatophilaceae bacterium
ACGGCACCCGGGTCTTCGCCGCCTACCTCAGGCGGGCGGGGCTCGAGACGTCCGAGGAGTTCTCCCTCGCCACGCGTGCCGGGGTGCGCCGCGTCCGGGTCGAGCCGGACGGCACCTACGCGGTCAACCTCGGCTCCTGGCGCCTCAGCGACCCGGAGCGCGCCCAGGCGGAGGGCTTCGACTCGCTCGTGCACCTCCCCGGCCACGAGCCGTTCTCTGCCCTCAGCCTCGACCTCGGCAACCCCCACACCGTCGTGGCCCTGCCCGAGAGCATCGACCTCAACCGCCTCGACCTCACCCGGCCTCCGACGGTCAACCCGGTCCCGCCGCACGGCACCAACGTCGAGCTCGTGCGGCCCGACGGCCCCGGCCTCGTGAGCATGCGCGTGCACGAGCGGGGCGTCGGGGAGACCCGCTCCTGCGGCACCGGCGCCTGCGCCGCCGCCCTGGCGACCCGGTTCTGGGCGGGGGAGGACACCGCCAGCACCGAATGGCTCGTGGACGTGCCCGGAGGCCGGCTGCGCGTGCGCGCCCTCCCCGGGCAGGAGGTCGAGCTCGCCGGCCCGGCTGCCCTGGTGGCGGACGGGACCACCCCGCTCCTGCAGCACTGAGCGCCCGCCCACCTCTGAGGCGGCGGGGCCGCGGCCTCCCGCGTGCGCGGAGACGGCCGCAGTTCTAGCGTCGGAGGATGACCCGTCGACGTACCTCCCTCGTTCTCGCTGGCGGGGCCGCAGGCTGCCTCGCACTGACTCTCGGCGGCCAGGCCGCCGCAGCACCGACCGCCCAGGTCCACGGGCCGAAGCCGGTCACGAACAAGCTCCCCAAGGTGCCGGTCATGGTGGGGGGTGGTGGCGCCGTCTCGACGGTCGACGCGGTCGCCAGCCAGGTCGGCATCGACGTCCTCAAGGCCGGCGGGAACGCCGCTGACGCAGCGGTCGCGACCGCGGCGGCGCTCGGCGTCACCGAGCCCTACTCCACAGGCATCGGCGGGGGCGGCTTCTTCGTCTTCTACGACGCCTCCACCGGGCGTGTGCAGACGATCGACGGACGCGAGACGGCGCCGAAGTCGTTCGACCAGAACGTGTTCCGCGAGCCGGATGGCACGCCGATGAGCTTCACCAAGGCCGTCAACTCCGGGCTGTCGGTGGGCGTTCCCGGTACCCCGGCCACCTGGGCGCTGGCCGCACGGAAGTTCGGCACCATGCCGTTCGGCGACCTCATGAAGCCGGCCGAGACGATCGCGCGCAGGGGCTTCGTCGTCGACCAGACCTTCCACGACCAGACGGTGGCCAACGCCGCACGCTTCTCGGCGTTCCCCGAGACCGCCCGAGTGTTCCTCCCCGGCGGCAGCGCGCCCGCGGTGGGATCGGTCTTCCGCAACCCCGACATGGCGAGGGCCTACCGGGAGCTGCGCACCCACGGCGTGCAGTCCCTCTACGACGGCCGCCTCGGGCGCGCGGTGGTGGCGGAGGCACGCGACCCCCACACCGCCGCCGGCATCAGCGTGCCGCTGGGCCAGATCACGATGGCCGACCTGCGCGACTACCGCGCCCTGCCCAAGGCGCCCATCCACTCCGTCTACCGGGGCCTCGACGTCTACGGCATGCCGGTCCCGAGCTCCGGTGGCATCGCCGTCGCGGAGATCCTCAACCTGCTCGAGGCCTTCGACCACCGGACCGGCGCCCCGCTCAAGGACGTCAGCAACGCGCAGTACCTGCACCGCTTCAGCGAGGCCTCCGCCCTCGCCTTCGCCGACCGCAACCGCTACGTCGGCGACGTGCCG
Organism: Dermatophilaceae bacterium; assembly: GCA_025924375.1. Taxonomy (GTDB): domain Bacteria; phylum Actinomycetota; class Actinomycetes; order Actinomycetales; family Dermatophilaceae; genus JAICIN01. Next base: position 1,784 of record JAICIN010000055.1, read on the forward strand.
GGTGTGCCCGTCGGCGAGCTCACGTCCCAGGCGTTCGCCAACGAGAGGGCGTGCCTCTTCAGCCCCACGACCGCACTGCCGCGACCGGTGCCCTTCGGCAGCCCGGACGGCAGCTACGAGACGTGCGGCCCCACGGCCACCACCTCGCGGCTGCCCAACGACGGGCAGTCCACGAGCCACCTCGTCGTCACGGACAAGTGGGGCAACGCCGTGTCCTACACGCTGACGATCGAGCAGACCGGCGGCTCGGGCATCACCGTCCCGGGCTGGGGGTTCCTCCTCAACAACGAGCTCACCGACTTCGACTTCGCGCCGCTGCAGCCGGGCGTGCCAGACCCCAACCTGCCCGCCTCCGGCAAGCGGCCCCGGTCGTCGATGAGCCCGACGGTCGTCCTCGACCACGGGCACCTGCGGCTCGTCGTCGGCAGCCCGGGCGGCGCCACGATCATCACCACGGTCAGCCAGGTCCTCACCGAGTACCTCGACCGCGGCCTTCCCCTCGTCGACGCCATCGCCGCGCCCCGGCTGTCCTCCCGCAACGGCCCGGAGCAGGCCGAGCCGGCCCTCCTCGCCTCGCCCGACGCGGCGGTGCTGAGGTCGATGGGCCACGTGCTCGTGGAGACGCCGGAGATCGGTGCTGCCACCGCCATCCGCGTCCTCGGACCGGACCGGTTCGAGGCCGCCGCGGAGACGGTGCGCCGCGGCGGAGGCTCGGCGATGGTGGTCAGGCCCCGGTAGCCCGCCGAGCCACCGAGAGGACCCGGAAGCCGCGTTCGCTCGTGAGCCGCCCCACGGCATACGTGTCCTCCGGCAGCTGCTCGCCCAGCCAGCGCTGCAGCGAGTCCGCGCCGAGGTTCTTCTGCACCACGAGGTGCGCGGCGCCTCCCGGCGCCAGCCTCGGGAGCCAGGTGAGGAGCAGCTCGTGGAGCGCCGCCTTGCCGACGCGGATCGGCGGGTTCGACCAGATGGCCGCGAAGCGGACCTCCTGCGGTATGCCGTCCGGCTGGGTCGCGCGCACGTTGTCCAGGCCCAGCGCGCCGGCGTTGGCCGCGACGAGGCCGAGCGCCCGCTCGTTGACGTCGACGGCCCACACCGTCGCGGCCGGCGACAGCATCCCCAGCGTCAGGGCCACCGGGCCCCAGCCGCAGCCGAGGTCGAGGAGGTCGCCGCGCGCCGGCGGCTCCGGCACCTCCGCGAGGAGCACCGCGGTGCCCTTGTCGAGCCGCTCGGGGCTGAACACGCCGGAGGCGACATGCACGGTCACGTCACGGCCGGCCAGCCGCACCCGGAGCGGCCGCTGCTCGCTCGCGCTGGCCGGCCGGGCGGTGAAGTAGTGGTCGTGCGCGCTCACCGCCCACACAGTAGGGGAGAGCCCGCTCGGCGCTCCGGCGCCCGTGGCCGTGCCCGACCGCGTGCGCGGGCCGGAGTAAACGGGTCGCCGGTCACGTTGAGGGGATGAGACCCTTGAGGAGATATGACTTCACGCCCTGAACTGTTCACCACCCGCGCCGAGGCCCTGGCCGACGAGGACGTGACCCTCGAGCAGGACCTCTCCTACGACGGGGACCAGCTCGACCGCGAGGAGCGCGCGGCGCTCCGCCGGGTCGTCGGGCTCTCGACGGAGCTCGAGGACGTCACCGAGGTCGAGTACCGGCAGCTGCGCCTGGAGCGCGTCGTCCTCGCGGGCGTCTGGACCGAGGGCAGCGCCGAGGACGCCGAGAACTCGATGCGCGAGCTGGCAGCCCTCGCCGAGACCGCCGGCTCGACGGTCCTCGCGGGCGTCATCCAGCGCCGGACCCGGCCGGACGCCGGCACCTACCTCGGCTCCGGCAAGGCCCGGGAGCTGCGCGACATCGTCATCGCGGAGGGCGCCGACACCGTCGTCTGCGACGGCGAGCTGACCCCGAGCCAGCGTCGTGCGCTCGAGGACGTCGTCAAGGTCAAGGTCATCGACCGGACCGCGCTCATCCTCGACATCTTCGCCCAGCACGCGAAGTCCAAGGAGGGCAAGGCGCAGGTCGAGCTCGCACAGCTGCAGTACCTCCTCCCGCGCCTGCGTGGCTGGGGCGAGTCGATGTCCCGCCAGGCCGGTGGCCAGGCGGCGGGCGGCCAGGGCATGGGCTCCCGCGGCCCGGGCGAGACGAAGATCGAGCTCGACCGCCGGCGGATCAACCAGCGCATGGCCAAGCTGCGCCGGGAGATCAGGGAGATGAAGACCGCACGCGACACCAAGCGGTCGGGACGCAGGGCGCACGAGGTGCCCGGCGTCGCGATCGCGGGCTACACGAACGCCGGCAAGTCGTCCCTGCTCAACCGGCTCACCGGCGCGGGCGTCCTCGTCGAGAACCAGCTCTTCGCCACCCTCGACCCGACGGTCCGGCGCGCCGAGACGGAGGACGGGCGGCTCTACACGCTCGCCGACACCGTCGGGTTCGTCCGCCAGCTCCCGACGCAGCTCGTCGAGGCGTTCCGCTCGACCCTGGAGGAGGTCGCCGACGCCGACCTGCTGCTGCACGTCGTCGACGGCTCCCACCCCGACCCCGAGGGCCAGATCAGCGCGGTGCGCGGCGTGCTCGCCGACGTCGACGCGGCAGACGTCAAGGAGGTCGTGGTCGTCAACAAGGCCGATGCGGCCGACCCCGAGGTCCTCGACCGGATCCGGCGCCACGAGAAGCACTCCATCGTCGTCTCCGCCCGCACCGGCGAGGGCATCGACGAGCTGCGCCGGCTCATCGCGGACGAGCTCCCCACGCCCGGGATCGAGCTCGACGTCCTCGTGCCCTACGACCGCGGCGACCTCGTCAGCCGGGTCCACGACGAGGCCGAGGTCCTCGACAGCGAGCACACCTCCGACGGGACGCGGCTGCGCGCCAAGGTCTACCCGGCCCTGGCGGCCGAGCTCACGGCATACGCGGTCTGAGCGCCGGCACGCCGTCGGCGTGCCGGCCGGCACGCCCTCGGCGGCCGCCCCAGCGCTCTTCGAGGCGCGTCCAGAACGCCGCCGCCCGGGACGAGTAGGCGGCAGGCGGTCCGGGCATGGGTCGAGGGCGGGAACCGCCCGAGACTCCCGAGGACGCCCGAGGACAAGGAGAGACGCATGCTGCTGCAGGACAAGACCGTCATCGTGACCGGGGGCAACAGCGGGATCGGCGCCGCCATCGCGCTCGCCGCGGGCCAGGAGGGCGCCAACGTCGTCATCGACTACGTCGCCCGGCCCGACGCCACCGAGGAGCTCGACGAGCGGATCACCAAGGCGGGAAGCGAGGCGATCGGGGTCGAGGCCGACGTCAGCAAGGTGGCGGACCTCCAGAAGCTCATCGACGCGGCGGTCAAGGAGTACGGGCGCGTCGACGTCATGGTCAACAACGCCGGCATCGAGACGCGCACCTCGGTCCTCGACAGCACCGAGGCGGACTACGACAAGGTCATGGCAGTCAACCTCAAGAGCGCCTTCTTCGGCACGCAGCTCGCGGCGAAGCAGTTCATCGCGCAGGGCGGCGGGGGCGTCGTGGTCAACATCTCCTCGGTCCACGAGGACTGGCCCATGCCCGGCAACGCGCCCTACTGCGTGTCCAAGGGCGGGATGCGGATGCTCACCCGCAACGCCGGTGTCGAGCTGGGGCCCAAGGGGATCCGCGTCATCGGCATCGGCCCGGGCGCCGTGGACACCCCCATCAACTCCTCCACGAGCGCGGACCCCGAGAAGCTCGCCGCCCTCAACGCCGCCATCCCGCTCGGGCGGATGGCCGAGCCCGACGAGATCGCCGGCGCCGTGGTGTTCCTCGCGTCCGACAAGGGCGCGTACCTCACCTCGACCACGGTGTTCATCGACGGCGGGATCATGATGGGCTCCGTCGGCCTCTGACCTGACCCGGCCTGACCTGTCCGGCCTGACCCGCCCGTTGGGGACGCTTGCCACTGCAGCCGGCCCCACGGCATACATTGGGCCGGTGCCCTCCCTCGACGACCTGCTCCACGCGGCCGTGGAGGGCGTCGGCGGCGTGGAGCGGCCGGGGCAGATCGAGATGGCGCACGCGGTCCAGGAGGCCATCGCGGCCGACGAGCACCTCCTCGTGCAGGCTGGGACGGGCACCGGCAAGTCGCTCGCCTACCTCGTGCCCGCGGTCGTGCACGCGTTCGATGCCGGCAAGCCGGCGGTCGTGGCGACCGCGACGCTGGCCCTCCAGGGCCAGGTCGTCGACCGCGACATGCCCCGGCTCGCCGAGGCCGTCGCGCCGCTGCTCGGCCGCCGCCCCACCTACGCGCTCGTCAAGGGCCGCCGCAACTACCTCTGCGCCCACAAGCTCGAGGGCGGCTTCCCCGACGACGACGAGGGCTCGCTCCTCTCCGTCGGGCAGGTCGACCAGCAGGCGAGCCGACTCGGTGCCGAGGTGGTCCGGCTCCGGGAGTGGGCCGACGAGACCGCGACGGGGGACCGCGACGAGCTCGTGCCGGGCGTGTCGGAGCGGGCATGGCGGCAGGTGTCGGTCAGTGCGCACGAGTGCCTCGGCAGCAAGTGCCCCATGCTCTCCGAGTGCTTCGTCGAGCGCGCGCGAGAGTCGGCGCGCGACGTCGACGTCGTCGTGACGAACCACTCCTTCATGGCCATCGACTCCTTCGAGGGCCGGCAGATGCTGCCGGAGCACGACCTCCTCGTCGTGGACGAGGCGCACGAGCTCGTCGACCGCGTCACCTCGACCATCACCGACGAGCTCAGCTCGGCGATGGTGGCCGCGGCGGCGAAGCGGGCGGGGCGGCTCGCCGACGGCAGCGAGGCGCTCGAGGACGCCTCCGCGCTCCTCCAGGAGGTCCTCGCCGGTCTGCAGGAGGGGCGCCTGACGGGTCTGCCGGACGCGCTCGAGCTGGCGCTCTCGCGGGTCCGCGACACCGCGCGGCAGGTGCAGACGGAGCTCAAGCCGCCGCCGGGCCAGGACGCCGACGGTGGCCGCCAAGTGGCCCGCGCGGCCGTGGACGAGGTGTTCGACGTGAGCGCACGCGTTCTCGAGGCCCGGGACCTCGACGTCGTGTGGGTCTCCCAGGACCCCCGCCGTGGACCGGTCCTGCGCGTGGCGCCCATGAGCGTCGCGGGGCTGCTGCGGGACAAGATCTTCGGCGACCGCACCGTGGTCCTCACCTCGGCGACCCTGGAGCTCGGCGGCACCTTCGACGCGGTCGCCGGCACCATGGGGCTGCGCGGCGAGGGTGCCCCGGCGTGGCGTGGTCTCGACGTCGGGAGCCCCTTCGACTACCCCAGGCAGGCCATCGCCTACGTCGCCCAGCACCTGCCGCCGCCCGGTCGCGACGGGATCAGCGACCAGGCCCTCGACGAGATCGAGGCGCTCGTGCGGGCCGCCGGCGGACGCGCCCTCGGCCTCTTCTCCTCGATGCGCGCCGCCCGCACGGCGACCGACGCCATGCGGGAGCGCTTCGACGGGGACCTCGCCTTCCTCTGCCAGGGCGAGGACCAGATCGGGACCCTCGTGCGGCAGTTCGCCCGCGACCCGAAGACGTGCCTCTTCGGCACGCTGACGCTCTGGCAGGGCGTCGACGTCCCCGGCTCGGCGTGCCAGCTCGTCGTCATCGACCGGATTCCCTTCCCGCGCCCCGACGACCCGCTCGCCTCCGCTCGCTCCCAGGCCATCGCCCGCATGGGCGGCAACGGCTTCATGGCCGTGTCCGCGACGCACGCCGCGCTGCGGCTGGCCCAGGGCGCCGGGCGCCTCATCCGCCGCGGGGACGACCGGGGCGTCGTCGCCTTCCTCGACTCCCGGATGATGACGGCGCGGTATGCCGGGTTCCTCCAGCGCTCGCTGCCCCCCTTCTGGCCGACCTCCGACCGTGACCGGGTGCTCGCGGCGCTCGCCCGCCTCGACGACACGGCGCCGGCCGTGCTGCCCGTCGCCGACCCGGGCAGCCGCGCCGTCGCCGCCGCCCAGGCCGTCCGCGCCGACGGGGGAGTGGGCGCGGCCACCGGGACCGACGGGTCCGAGCACCCCCGCCCCGCGGCAGTGGAACCCCCGCCACCAGCGCCGCCACCGGCGCCGTCGTCGAGGACCGCCGTCACGCAAGGGCACGCCTGGACGACGGACGCCGACGAGGAGCTGCGCGACGGCGTCGACCTGGGGCTCAACCTGGCCGAGCTCGCGGAGAGCCTCGAGCTGCCCCCGGACGTCGTCGCCGCCCGGCTGCGGGGTCTCGGGCTCGAGGCGGCCGGACGGCCGACCCTCGCCTTCGAGTGACGGGCCCGTCATGAGCCTGCTCCGCGTCCTGGGCCTGCTCAGCGTCCTGGGCTGCCTCGGCTCCTGAGGCGGCCACCAGCCGACTGGGCCGTCACCGCGCCGTGGCAGGCTGTCGCCGTGACCGAGACCGTCGACGTGCCGAGCCGGGTGCCGCCGCTCGTCCTCATCACGGGGCCGGAGAGCCTGCTCGCGGAGCGTGCGCTCGCCAGCATCCTCGACGAGCTCCGGGTGACCACGCCGGACCTCGAGGTCGTCCGACTGCACCCGGCGACCTACGAGCCGGGGGCGCTCGCCGCCCACACCGCACCGTCCCTCTTCGGCGGTGACAAGGCGATCGTCGTCCACGACCTCGACGAAGCACCCGAGGAGCTGCAGCAGGACCTCCTCAGCTACCTCGCGGCCCCCCTCGAGCCCGGCGTGACCCTGGTGGTCGGCCACAAGTCCGGCCAGCGGGGCAAGAAGGTGCTCGACACGCTGAAGAAGTCCCGGGCGCGGATCCTCGAGGCCCCCCTGGTCAAGAGCGACCGCGACAAGAGCGACTTCGCCACCCACGAGTTCCGGGCCGCCCGGCGCCGCGTGACGCCCGAGGCGGTCGCCGCCCTCGTCGACGCCGTCGGCAAGGACCTTCGCGAGCTCGCAGCCGCCTGCCAGCAGCTCGTCGCGGACACCACCGGCGTGATCGACGACAAGACGGTCGAGCGCTACCACGGCGGCAAGGTGGAGGCGACCGGCTTCCGGGTCGCCGATGCCGCGCTCGCCGGCGACACCGGGGAGGCCCTGCGGCTGGTCCGTCACGCCATCGCCACCGGCCTCGACCCCGTGCCCATCGTGGCGGTCCTGGCCCAGCAGCTGCGCCAGCTGGTGCGGGTCGGCGGCGCCGGGCGGGGCCGCTCCGCCGACATCGCCCGTGAGCTCGGCATGGCGCCCTGGCAGGTCGACCGCGCGCGGCGGGCCCTCGGCGGCTGGACCTCCGACGCCCTCGGCCGGTGCATCCAGGCCGTGGCCGCCGCGGACTTCGAGGTCAAGGGCGGCGGCCGCGACCCGGTCTACGCCGTGGAGCGCGTCCTGCTCACCATCACCCGCGAGCGGCACGCCGGCTGACTCGCCCCACGCCTGACGCCTGACGCCTGACGCCCGACCCCTGACGCCTGACGCCCACGCCCGCCACTGACCGCGATTGGGTGTCCAGAAGTCGGCTATTCGCGTCGTCTGGGCACCCAATCCTCGGGCCGGGGGGCTGCCCCGGGACGGACGGGCGATTGGGTGTCCAGGAGTCGGCTATGCGCGTCGTCTGGGCACCCAATCCTCGGGCGGGGCGGGGGACGGGGCGGGGCGAGCAGCGGCCGGCATACCGTGTTTTGTCCCGGGCCGCCCACCGCTGGTAGATTTGGCCCTCGCGTGCGCGCAAGGTCGTGCGCGCATGCAGCTCCACCCAGAGCCACTCAACCACGGGTACCCCACGCCCGGTCCCGAGTGGCCTCTGCCGCCCTCCAACGGCACATCCGACCAACCGAGGAAGAAACCCCCTGTGGCAAACATCAAGTCCCAGCTGAAGCGGATCAAGACGAACCGCGCAGCGACCGAGCGCAACAAGGCCGTCAAGAGCGAGCTCAAGACCTGGATGCGCAAGTTCCGCGACGCCGCGGAGTCCGGCGACGCCGGCAGCGCGAAGGACGCCCTCGCCACCGCGTCGAGGAAGCTCGACAAGGCGGTCAGCAAGGGCGTCATCCACGCCAACCAGGCGGCCAACAAGAAGTCCGCGATGGCGAAGAAGGCCGCTCAGCTCTGAGCCGGACCTGACCTCGTCGAGGGGCCTGCCGCCCTGGGGTGGCGGGCCCTTCGTCGTGTCCGGGGACTGCCCCCGCGACACGGAGGGGACTGCCGGGCAGGATCGGCGAGCTGCCCGGACAGGGAGGGCTCAGGAGGCGGCCGGGCGCGGAGGCGTCAGGAGGCGGTCCGGGCTGCGCGCACCGCGGCGGCCACGTCGGCGAACCGCTCGGCCGTCAGGGTCGCGCCCTCCCGGCGTACCCCCGCGGGCGCCACCCGGATGATGCGGTCGACGCGCACCTCGCTCGGCCGGCCGCGCCGGTCCCAGGCACCGGAGCCGATGTCGAGCCAGTGCCGGCCCTGTCGGGCCTCCTGCTCCGCGTCGCGGTCGTGGTCCTTGCTCGTGAGCATGAGGGCCAGCAGCCACGGGCCGTCGTGGCCGATGACCAGGACCGGCCGGTCCTTCCCGAGTGTGTGGTCCTCCTCGTAGGGCACCCAGGTCCAGACGACCTCCCCGGGGTCGGGCAGGCCGTCGTCTCGCGGGGCGTAGGCGAGGTCGGGCACCCCGAGGTAGTCGCCGGCATACGCAGCGGCGGTCATCGGGGCAGGACGTCCACTCCGCCGCGAACCCGCGCTGCGACGGCCCACGACGCGTCCCACGGCTCGCCGGAGGCGGCCCAGTCCCTGGTGCACGGGAGCCGACGCTACTGCCTTCAGCGGTCGGCGTTCAGCAGGGCGACCCCGGAGGCGTCACGCACCTCGAGGGCGGCGATGTCGTCCAGGGGCATGGCGGTCGCGGCCTGCACGGTCACCGTGCGACCGGGCACAGCCCCCCAGGTCGCGACCTGCTCGGTCGCCCCGTCGCGGTCGCGCACCACCAGCGAGTACGTCCCCCCGGGCTCGTACCGCCCGCCGTGCCCGGCGCCCGAGTAGCGGCAGGTCAGCGTCATGCGGGTCCCCCACGCGACCGGCGCGAGGTCCGCCTCCACGCTCATCCCGCTCGGCCGGAGCGCCGTGAGCTCCACCGTCGTCCCGCGGGAGGGCGAGGGGGCGGCCGAGACGGTCGGCGGCCGCGGGGGCGCCGACGAGCCGGTGGGCCAGACGGCGAAGCCGACAGCTGCGGCGGCCGCGGCGAGGCCCGCAAGCCCCGCGGCGAGCGCAACCCGCGTCCGGCGCGGCACCCTCGCGGACGGACGGCCGCCCGTCCCGGACGTCACGGCGGTGACGCGCTCGACGCCCTCCGGACCGGCCACCACCCGGTTGAGCAGCGGAGGCAGCGCCAGGAGCTGGCCCACCGCCTCGCGGCACGCGGCGCACTGCGGCAGGTGCGCGGCATACGCCTCCTGCTCCTCGGGCTCCAGCGCCCCGAGGACGTAGGCCGCGTCGTCGTGCGCGAGGCGGCACTGCGACGTGGCCCCGGTCATGGTGTCACTCCCATCTCGTCGAGCACGAGCCGCAGCGCGCGCAGTCCGTAGTGCAGCCGGGACTTCACCGTGCCCGGCGGCACCCCCAGGTGGGCGGCGGCATCGGCCACGGTCCGTCCCCGGTAGTAGCACTCGACGATGGCGCCCCGGTGCTCGATCGAGAGCCTCCGCAGCGCCTCCGCCACGAGCCAGGAGTCGAGGGCGGCGTCGGTCTCGTCGGCGCTCGCCACCTCCGGAGGGTCCGCCTCCGGCGACTCGTGCCGGTTCCGGCTCGAGCGCCACTCGTCGATGACCAGGTGCCGCGCCACGGTGAACAGCCACGCCCGGCGGGCGCCCTCCGGTGCCTCGAGCACCGTCGGGTGCTGCCAGGCCCGCAGCATCGTCTCCTGCACCACGTCCTCGGCGCGGGCCCGGTCGCCCGCCGTGAGGCGCAGCACGAAGCCCGACAGCGGCCCCGCCTGCTGGTCGTGCAGCTCCCGCAGGAGCTGGTTGCGGTTCGTCGTCACGCTCCTCCTCATCCGGAGGTACGGCGCGTGAGCCCGGTTGGTTCACTGGGTCCACGCTCCCACGCAGGAAGCGCCCGGTGGCGGCGCTTCACGAAGCGTCGGTGGCGGCGCTTCACGAAGCATCCGTGGCGTCGCTTCACCCAGCATCGGTGGCGGCGTTCTCGGTGCCGGGCGGTCAGCCGCCCCTGGGCCTCCACACCAGCCGCCCGGCCCGCCGGCGGTCGCGCAGCGCGTGGGCGCGCCAGGCGAGGACCGGGTGGCTGGCGAGGCCGTTGACGAGCCAGACGAAGAAGCCCTTCTCGGTCTCGGCCCGGTCGGCGAGGGCGTTGACGTCGACGCTGCTGTTGAGGTACTTCCCCGCGGCGAGCGTGGCGATCGCCCCGCTGCTCCCCCGCGGGGTGAGCGCGTAGCCGAAGTTGTCGGCCGTGTACTCCTGGCTGCGGCTGAGCACCGAGCCGAGGAACGGGACCCAGTTCGCCCCGCTGATCGCCAGCAGCCGCCAGTAGCTCGTGTGCCCCGCGGCGATGTGCCCGATCTCGTGACCGATGATGAAGCGCAACGCCTCCGGCTGCCGGCTCTGGCCCCCGATCTCGAAGAGGTCGCTGTTGAGGAAGATGAACTTGCGGAAGCCGTGCCCCGAGGCGGCCGCGTTGATGACCCCGTTGCCGAGGACGACGTAGGCGTCGGGGACCGTCACGAGGCGGTACTCCGCACAGGCGTCGAGGACCATCTGGTGGGCCTCCGGGTACTGGTTCGGCCCGATCTTGACCCCTCGCAGCCGCTGCTGGGCGTAGAGCTGGCCACGCAGCAGGTAGAGCAGCACCGGGGCGGCCACGAGGATCGCCGCGAGCGTGTTCGGCTCCCGGCCCTCGACCGCGGCGGAGTAGAGCTCGGCCGTGGCATAGCCCCACAGCAGCAGGGTGCCGAGGACCGCCACGACGAGGCAGAGGTTCTCCAGCGGGTGGCGCAGCCTCGCCCGCACCTCGCGTCGGCCCGGCGGGGCGGTCGGGTACTGCGGGTACTGCGGCCAGCCGGCCTCGGGCTGTGGCGTGGCCGGCGGTGCCGGCGGGTAGTGCGTCATCGACGGATCGGGTCCCCTCCTCGTGCGCCCCGGAGCCTACGGGCCTGCGCCCCCGAGCCTACGGGCCCCGGCCGCCGGAATGACCGGGCGGCGGGCACTGTTGAGCCCTTCGTGCCCGAAGCCCTCCTGCCCGCGTCCGCCTCCGCCGACGCGACGGACGGCGCGGTGGGAGGGGGTGACCCGGTCGCCGGCCCCGGGAGCGCGCGGACCCACGTCGGCCTGGCCCTCCTCGCCCTCGCGCTCGGCGGCTTCGCCATCGGCACCACCGAGTTCGTCACGATGGGCCTGCTCCCGGAGATCGCCCGCGGCGTCCGCATCGACATCCCGACCGCAGGCCACGTCGTGTCCGCCTACGCCGCCGGGGTCGTCGTCGGGGCGCCCGTCATCGCCGGGCTCGGCTCGCGGCTGCCGCGCCGCTTCCTGCTGCTCCTCCTCATGGCGTTCTTCGCCGTCGCCAACGCCGCCTCCGCGCTCGTCGGCAGCTACGGCTGGCTCATGACGGCCCGCTTCCTGTCGGGCCTGCCGCACGGGGCCTACTTCGGCATCGCCTCCCTCGTGGCGGCCTCGCTGGTGCCCGCGGGGCGCCGCACGTGGGCCGTGGCCATGGTCCTGACCGGGCTCACCGTCGCCAACATCGTCGGGGTCCCGCTGACCACGCGCCTCGGTCAGGTGGCCGGCTGGCAGTGGCCGTATGCCGTCGTCGGCCTCGTCGCGGCACTCACCGTGGCCGCCGTGTGGCGCTGGGTGCCCGACTGCGCCGGCGACGCCGACGCGTCCGTGCGCTCCGAGCTCCGCGCCCTGCGCCGGCCCCAGGTCTGGCTGGCCCTGGGCGTCGGCACGGTGGGCTTCGGCGGGATGTTCGCGACGTTCTCGTTCATCTCCCCGACCATGACCCGTCTCGGCGGGTTCCCGCTGGCGTCCATCCCGCTCGTCCTGGCGCTCTACGGCGTGGGCATGACCGTGGGCACCATGACGTCCGGACGCCTGGCCCGTATCGGCCTGCTGCGCGGCATGACGGTGACCCTCGCGGCGATCGCGGCCCTGCTCGCGGTGTTCGCGCTCGCCGTCTCGTGGACGCTCGTCACGGCCCTGCTCGCCGTGCTGCTCCTCGGCGTGCTGCCGAGCCTGCTCGTGCCGATGCTCCAGACGCGCCTCATGGACGTGGCGCACGAGGGGCAGGCCCTGGCGGCCGCGCTCAACCACTCGACGCTCAACATCGCCAACGCGCTCGGCGCGTGGCTCGGCAGCGTGGTGCTGGCGGCAGGCTGCGGCTACGCGTGGCCCTCCCGCGTCGGGGCCGTGCTCGCCGTCCTCGGTCTGGGCGTCGCGCTCTGCTCGGCCCTCCTCGAGCGGCGCACACCCGCGCGGGCGGCCCGCCTCCCCTGACGGACGGCGGCTCAGGCGCGCGGGCGACGCGGACGCGGCGGTGCGTCACCGGCATACCGGGGTGCATGGGAGGATGGGCCGATCCCCTCGAGTCCCCGTCCGTGAGGTCTGAACCGCCCGTGTCCCCCCTGGCCCGCACCGCGCTGCCACCTGCCGCGACGCCGCCGGAGAAGATCCGGAACTTCTGCATCATCGCGCACATCGACCACGGCAAGTCGACGCTCGCCGACCGGATGCTCCAGATCACCGGTGTCGTGGACGAGCGGGCGATGCGCGCCCAGTACCTCGACCGCATGGACATCGAGCGCGAGCGCGGCATCACCATCAAGAGCCAGGCGGTGCGCATGCCGTGGGAGCTCGACGGCAGCACCTACGCGCTCAACATGATCGACACGCCGGGACACGTCGACTTCACCTA
>JAICIN010000056.1 GCA_025924375.1 Dermatophilaceae bacterium
CATCGTATCCGCCAGGGATTCGACCGGGCAAGGACCGACACCCCGGGTCTTGACACGTTCTTTTCCATGATGTCTCGATCGACACGAGGGCGTATCGCGGAGGTTTGCCTCGGCTGGGGGAGGAAGTCGGGGCGCGGATCGCGTGCGCTGAACCCGTGCGGTGAACGCTCCGATGAACACTCCGTTGAACGCTCGGTGAACGCTCCGATGAACGCTCGGTGAACGCTCGTTGAACGCTCGGTGAACGCTCCCGACCTCGGGAGCCGAACTCGATCGTGCGGGGACGGGTCATGGAGCCGACGCGCGGCGGGCCGTCACGGTGCCCGGTCGAGAGGCGTGGGGATCGAACGGCGGATTGTCAAAGAGCGGAGCGGGAGGGAAAGACCTTTGGAGTCCACAACAGGAGATCATCGGCAAGGGGGTGTCGCGATATCACCCCGGCCACCCCGTCGTCGGCGATTGCCACTCGTCAAGGTTTCCGGAACAGACTCCAGGTGGCCCATCCGCCAGGACCCCTGGATGGGGAGGTGGGGGGGCGCGGGGGGGGCCGGGGGGCTCCACCACGTGGGGCGCCCCCCCCGCCACCGCCCCCTGTGGAGAGCGAGCGCGTGCCACACCCACTACCCGACACCCGCGGCGAGTGTCCCCTGCGTCCTGTGCCGCGGTGGCACCCCATGATGCCGCGGCCGCGGCGTGAACGACGTCACCAAAGTGTCAATGGCCCTAAGATGCCGGCGAATGCTGTGTGGCCAACGCCGTGTCCGAGGAGGTGGCCGGACGTGACCGACGACTCGACGCTGCCCTCGGGATCGCCCCTGGAGACGCTGCACCGGCTGCTGCGGCGCGAGCAGGAGCGGGCCGAGGCCCAGCAGCGCGACCTGGCCCACGCCCGGCGCGCGCTGCTGCAGCTGGCCAGCCCGCCGCCCACCGGCGCGCAGGGGCCCGTGTGGGAGCCGGTCACCGCCGACCTCGCGGCGGTCCTCGTCACGGAGGTGCTGGCGAGCACCCGCGGGGTCCTGCGCAGCAGTGTGGTCAGCCTCGACACGGGCCCGGGCCTCGACGAGGCCACCATCAGGGAGGGGCAGCGCCGGATCGCCGAGGGCCTGGTGCAGCGCACCCTCTACCCGATGGAGGTCATGGACGACCCAGACGGAGTCCGCTGGGTGCGGTCCTGGGGAGCGGTGGGCGAGCAGCAGCGGCTCACCCTCGAGCCCGTCAGCGACTTCGCGGTGTTCGGGGAGAGCGCCGTCATGGCCGTGGCCACGTGGGGCGACCCCACGTCCGACTACGTGCTGATCCGCGACCCGATGCTCGTCCGGGCCTTCATCGCCCTCTTCGACCGAGCCTACGAGCGCGGCCTGCCCGTCCCGGAGCGCGACCGTGACGAGGCCGGCGAGGAGCGGCTGCTGCGGCTGCTCGCGCTCGGCCTCAAGGACGAGTCCATCGCCCGCTACCTCGGCTGCAGCCTGCGGACCGTGCGACGACGCGTGGCCCGGCTCATGGACGTCCACGGTGCGCAGACCCGCTTCCAGCTCGGCAGCGCCATCGCCCGGGTGGAGCTCGGCCAGCCGCCGGCCCGGTTTCTCTGACCGGGCCCGCCGGGTAGCCTTCAGGGGCACCGGCCCCCGTGCGCAGCGCGCTGGGGCCTCTCGCATGACCGGAGCAGATGGAGAGGGTGGCGCATGCCGGCGATCGTGCTGGTGGGAGCCCAGTGGGGCGACGAGGGCAAGGGGAAGGCCACCGACCTCCTGGGCAGCGCCGTCGACTACGTCGTGAAGTTCAACGGCGGCAACAACGCCGGGCACACCATCGTCATCGAGCAGCCGGACGGCACGCGCGAGAAGTACGCCCTTCACCTCCTCCCCTCCGGCATCCTCACCCCCACCTGTGTCCCCGTGATCGGCAACGGCGTCGTCATCGACCTCGCCGTCCTGTTCGAGGAGATCGACGGACTGGAGGCCCGAGGCGTCGACACCTCGCGCCTCCTCGTCAGCGCCAGCGCCCACGTCATCCCGCCCTACAACCGGGTCCTGGACAAGGTCACCGAGCGCTTCCTCGGCTCCCGGCGGATCGGCACGACCGGCCGCGGCATCGGGCCCACCTACGCCGACAAGATGGCCCGCACCGGCATACGGGTCCAGGACCTCTTCGACGAGGGGATCCTGCGGCAGAAGGTCGAGGCGGCACTCGACTTCAAGAACCAGGTGCTCGCCAAGATCTACAACCGCCGTGCCGTCGGCGTCGACGAGGTCGTCGAGGAGCTGCTGACGCACGCCGACCGGCTGCGGCCCATGGTCGCCGACACCTCGCTGGTCCTCGAGCGCGCGCTCGACGCGGGCGAGACGGTGCTCCTCGAGGCCGGGCAGGCCACGCTGCTCGACGTCGACCACGGAACCTACCCCTTCGTGACGTCGTCCAACGCCACCGCGGGCGGTGCCTGCACGGGCTCCGGCATCCCGCCCACCCGGATCGACCGCGTCATCGCGATCCTGAAGGCCTACTCCACCAGGGTCGGGGAGGGGCCGTTCCCCACCGAGCTGCACGACGCGATGGGCGAGTTCCTGCGCAAGACGGGGGCGGAGTACGGCACGACCACCGGGCGCCCACGGCGGTGCGGGTGGCTCGACACCGTGGTCGGGCGCTACGCCACCCGGGTCAACGGCGTCACCGACTTCGTCATCACCAAGCTCGACGTCCTGACCGGCCTCGAGAAGGTGCCGGTGTGCGTCGCCTACGACGTCGACGGCGTGCGCCACGACGAGATGCCGGTCAACCAGAGCGACTTCCACCACGCCACGCCGGTCTACGAGGAGCTCGACGGCTGGTGGGAGGACATCTCGGCGTGCCGCACGTTCGAGGAGCTGCCGGCGAACGCGCAGGCCTATGTCGTGCGGGTCGAGGAGCTCGTGGGTGCGCGGGTCTCGGCCATCGGCGTCGGCCCCGGGCGCGACGAGATCGTCACGCGCCACTCCCTGCTCGGCGGCGACTGACCCCTCGGGGCAACCTCCTCAGGAGACGTGCAGGACCGTCATCCGGTGCGCCGCACGGGTGAGCACGACGTAGAGGACCCGGGTGCCGCCCGGTGACTCCTGCGTGATCCCGGCAGGGTCGACGACCACCGTGGCGTCGTACTCGAGCCCCTTGGTGGACATCGGGTCGACGAGCTGCACGCGGCCGCCGAGCCCGTCGAGGCCGGCCAGGGCCACCGCGTGTCGGGCCGGTGTGACGACCGCGATGGACCCCTCGACCTCCTCGAGCAGCGCCTCGACCGCGTCACGAGCCGCCTCCGCGAGGCGGTCGGCCGGCACCGTGCGCTCAACGGGGTCCACACCGGTCTCCCGGACCGCCCGGGGGATGTCCGCGTCCGGCTCGGCAGCCCGGATGACGTCCGCGGCGTAGTCGAAGACCTCCCGTGCGTTGCGGTAGTTGGTGTCCATGTGGAACGAGCGGCGCTCCTGCCGGCCGAACGCCTCGGCCCGGGCCCGGTCCGCCTCCTCGCGACCGTTCCAGGAGGCCTGCGCGGCGTCGCCGACGACCGTCCACGAGCTGTGGCGCCCGCGCCGGCCGAGCATCCGCCACTGCATGGGCGAGAGGTCCTGCGCCTCGTCGACGAGGACGTGCGCGTAGTCCTCGGCCTGGCCGATCCGCCCGCGCAGCAGCCGCTCACGCGGGTCGGCCGGCGCGACCTCGTGGCGCACGCCGAGTCCGCGGCCCGAGCCGTCGCCCGTCGCCCGCACCTCCTGGACGCCGTAGGAGGTGAGGTCGTCGAGCTCCTCGATCTCGTAGAAGCCGCGCTCCTCCTGCTGCTGCTCCTGCACCGGGCCCACCCGCGCCGCGAGGTCGTCGACGAGCGCGGCGTCGGCGACGGACCACTCACCCGTCTCGAGTGCCGTGCCGACCGACGCCGCGAGCAGGTCGGCCTCCGCGCGGGACAGCACCCCACTGGCGTAGCGGCGGGTGCGCTCGGCGTCGGCCAGCCACAGCAGGACCTCACGTGGGTCGACCTGGGGCCACCACGCCGCCAGGAACGCCTCGACCTCCAGGTGGTCGTGGAACTGGTCGAGGAACTCAGCGCGGTCGCCCTCGCGGACGCTCGCCCAGGCCGCCTCCGCCAGCGCGGACCGGACGGCCCCACCCGCGAGGTTGCGCTGGTGGCCGCGCAGCACCTGGGCGCGGATCCGGTCGAGCACCGGGCGGTCGATGCGGACGGCGTGCCCGGCGACGAAGGCACGGAACTGCGTCGGGGCGCCGGGCACCGCGTCGCGCCCGGCGCGGGAGAGCAGCTGTCGCACGCGCAGGGACCCCTTCACCGCGGCGACGTCGGGCGGGTCGAGACGCACCGCGGTGACGCCGTCGACGACGTCGCCGATGGACCGCAGCGTCACCGACTCCTCGCCGAGGGAGGGCAGGACGCGCTCGATGTATGCCGTGTAGGCGGCCGAGGGGCCGATCACGAGGATGCCCCCGGACTCGAAGCGGCGGCGGTCCGAGTAGAGCAGGTAGGCGGCGCGGTGCAGGGCGACGACCGTCTTGCCGGTGCCCGGGCCGCCGGTGATCTCGGTGACGCCGCGGGCAGAGGCGCGGATCGCCTCGTCCTGGTGCCGCTGGATCGTCGCGACGATGTCACGCATCTGCGTGCCACGGCTGCGGGTCAGCGCCGCCATGAGGGCGCCGTCGCCGACGACGACGAGGTCCTCCGGCGGCTCGGGGACCATGAGGTCGTCCTCGACCCCCACGACGTCGGAACCCTTGCAGCGCAGCACCCGGCGCCGGATGACGTCCATCGGCTCCACCGGCGTCGCACGGTAGAACGGTGCGGCAGCCGGGGCGCGCCAGTCGATCACGAGCGGCTCGTAGTCGTCGTCACGGACGCCGAGCCTCCCGACGTAGCGGAGCTCGCGGTCGTGTTCGTGCGCCCCGTGGTCGAGGTCGAGCCGGCCGAACACCAAGCCCTCGTACTGCGTCTCCAGGCTCGTGCGGCGCCGGGCCGCGGTGAAGACCAGGGCGTCGCGCTCGAAGAGGCCGGTCATCTCCTCGTCGCGGACGTCGCCGGTGCGGTCGGTGCGGCCGCGGGCAAGGCCGTCGGCCTCGACGAGGCTGGCACGCGCCGCGGCCTTGGCGAGCTCGGTGTAGACGCGGTCGACGTGCGCCTGCTCGATGTCGATCTCGCGGGCCACCTCGGCGGGGGTGGCCCGGGGGGCGGCGGGTCGGACGGGACCGGTCACGTTCTCTTCTCGCTAACGCTCGTGGTGCGAACGCACGAGTCTAGCGACGGCACCCGGGCCGGCTGACCGGCATACCGGAAATCGGGCAGCGACGGCGCGCCGCGCCGCTCACAGCAGCCCACGCCGCGCCGCGAGCACGCCGGCCTGGACCCGCGTGCTCGCGCCGAGCTGGTCCATGAGCGCGCGGACCCGGCGCTCGACGGTGCGCTGCGAGACGCCGCTCTGGCGGGCGATCGTCGCGTCGGAGGCGCCCGCGGCGAGCAGCATGAGGATGGCCCGGTCACGGCGGTCGGAGGCGCGGGCGCCGGTGTAGTGGCTCAGGGGCGAGCTGAGCTCCCACAGGCGGTCGGCGAGGGCCGCGAGCGCCCGGACGAACGGTCGGGAGCGCACGAGGAGGGAACCGTGCCCGGTGGCGTCGAACCCGGTCAGGTCGACCACTGCCGCGGTGTCGTCGACCACCACAGCGGCGAACGGCACGTTGCTCGTGAACCGGCTGCGCTCCCCGGCGCGCTCGCGGGCCGTGAGGATCTCCAGGGCGTTGTCGAGGCCGAGCACCGCCGTGTCGTAGACCGCCAGGTGCGGCAGCACGACGCCGCCGGCCCCGACGGTGGGGTCCTCGTGGCTGTGCATCGGCGCCCCGAACAGGGCACGGGTGCGTGGCGTCAGGGCACGAAAACAGCGCACCTGGACGGTCCCGGCGCTGACGATCTCGGCGGTCGCCGCGGCGAGCTCGTCCATCGACTGCAGGACGCGGACCGTGCTGCCGTCGGGCGGGCCGGTCTCGCTGCGGGCCTGGTAGTAGACCTGTGCCAGCTCGTGCGCCGCGGCCCGGGTGCTGCGGGCGAGGCGCTCCAGGCCGGCCGCCCGGGCCGGCAGCGCGATGTCGGGCGGCATGACCTCGAGCTGCCCGCCCTCGTGGAGCCGGGCCAGGCCGCGGCCGGCGAGGATCTCCAGGCTCCGGTCGACGAGCTCGGCGGGCATGCCCTGTGCCACGAGGAGGGAGCGCGTGGGGTGCGGGGTCTGCAGCGCCGCGAGGTAGACGCGGGTGACCAGGGCCTCGACCTCGTCCTCGTCACCGAAGGCGAGCCTGTCCTCCCAGCCGCCGTCGTCGGCGCGTGCCCCCATCGAGCCCCCTCGTCGCGTGCGGTGCGCGACACCGCCTGTGCTCACCATCGTCTCGACCCTGGCGAGTATCCGTCAATGGCAGGGTTCCGACACCTGGGGGCTTTACCCGGTCCGGGACATTTGCCACAGTGGTCGGAGTCGACACCGTCGACCCACGTGCAGAGTTGCAGGTTCCCCCGCCAGGCGACCGCACGTTGGCTGCGCGGCGTCCCCGGGAGATGTCCCCCCTGCCTCCCCGGGACGCCGCGCACTCTTGTCCGCGGCCCTCGCCGGACCCCGCGGACCTTGTCCGGGGCCCTCGCCGGACGCCGGGCACTCTTCTCCGCGGCGCCTCTCTAGGCTGGCTCCGTGAAGGTCCTCGTCATCGGCTCCGGTGCCCGCGAGCACGCCCTCGTCCGAGCCCTCGTCGCGGATCCGGAGGTCGACGCGGTGGTCGCGGCGCCGGGCAACCCCGGCATGGACACCACCGCCCTGTGCGAGGCCCTTCCCGGAGGTGTGCTCGACGGGGCCGGGGTCGCGCAGCTCGCCCTCGACCAGGGCGCCGACCTCGTGGTGATCGGCCCGGAGGCGCCGCTCGTGGCCGGTGTCGCGGACGCCGTCCGAGCGGCCGGCACCGCCTGCTTCGGCCCGTCGGCGGAGGCGGCCCGTCTCGAGGGCAGCAAGGCGTTCGCCAAGGAGGTCATGGCGGCGGCCGAGGTGCCGACGGCGATCGCCTACGTCTGCACGACCGCCGAGGAGGTTGCCGCCGCCCTTGACGCGCTCGGCGCTCCCCACGTCGTCAAGGACGACGGCCTGGCCGCCGGCAAGGGCGTCGTCGTCACGTCCGACCGCGACGAGGCGCTCGCGCATGGACGGGCGTGCCTGGCCAAGGAGGGGGGCCGGGTCGTGGTCGAGGAGTACCTCGACGGCCCTGAGGTCTCCCTCTTCTGCCTCAGTGACGGACGCACCGTCCTGCCGCTCGCTCCCGCGCAGGACTTCAAGCGTGTGGGCGACGACGACGAGGGGCCGAACACCGGTGGCATGGGCGCCTACTCGCCCCTGGACTGGGCACCTGCGACCCTCGCCGACGAGGTCGTCACACGCGTCGCCCAGCCGACCGTCGACGAGATGGCCCGTCGGGGCACGCCGTTCGTCGGCGTCCTCTACGTCGGCCTCGCCCTCACGCGCCGCGGTCCCAAGGTGATCGAGTTCAACGCCCGGTTCGGGGACCCGGAGACCCAGGTCGTCCTCGCTCGCCTCCGTACGCCGCTCGCCGGGCTGCTGCTCGCGGCCGCCGAAGGCCGGCTCGAGGGCGTCGAGCCGCTGCGCTGGTCCGAGCAGCACGCCGTCACGGTCGTCGTCGCCGCCCACGGCTACCCCGCGACCCCGCGCGGCGGGGATCGCGTGGAGGGCCTCGAGGAGGTCGAGGAGGTGCCCACCGCCTACGTGCTGCACGCCGGCACGGACCGGGCCGCCGACGGCAGCCTGCTCTCGGCCGGTGGCCGGGTCCTGTCCGTCGTCGCGCTCGGGGAGAGCCTGGCCCAGGCACGGGAACGGGTCTACGACGCCGTGGGACGCGTCCGGCTCGAGGGGTCGCACCACCGCTCCGACATCGCGCTCGCCGCCGAGCGCGAGGAGCTGCACACCGGCTGACCGCGCTGGGGCGCCGATCGGTCGGCGGGATCGACCCGAGCAGGTGCTGTTCGGCTCCCCTCTCGCCCCGCGTGGCGCGTCCGGGCCCAGTGTTCGGACGCCTTGGCCGGTTGAACCCCCCTCGTGCGCAGTCTTCGGGCGTCTTGGCCGGGCAGGACCGGTCGAGGAGTCCGAAGACTCGGCGCAGGCGGGGGTGACGTCCGTTTCCCTACCGTGCCCGTCCTGCGGCCAGCAGGCCGACGGCGCCGACCGCCGCGCCGGCGCCCATGCCGACCGCGAAGAGCCAGCCCGGTAGGGCGGGCGCCTGCCACGCGATCCCGGCACCGACGACGGCCAGCGCGACCGCCTGGCTCACCGACCCCGTCAGGGCGGAGGCGGCGGTGTTGCGCCCCTGCTCGGCGACCGGGGAGAGCGCCAGCAGCTGCGTCGAGAGCGTCGGCGAGACCCCGCCCATGCCGAGGCCGGCGACGCCCCACAGCACCAGCGCGAGCCACACCGGCACGACGCCCACGGCCGTGAGCGCCGGCCCGAGGACACCGACCGTGATGAGGGCGAAGCCGACGCGGAGCCGTGCCGCCGGGGCGACCCGGCGCTGCACGACCGCCAGCCCGTGGAGCTGGGAGCCCGCCGCCCAGCACACGCCGGTGACGCTGAGGCTGACGCCGGCCGCAGCCGGCCCGAAGCCGTGGACCACCGTGAGCATGAGCGGGATGAGTGCGCCGACGGTCCCGAACGCGGCCGCCACCAGCCCGCGGAGCGCGACGACAGCGGGTATGCCGGGTGCCAGCCGGGCCGTGCCCACCGGCACCTGGGTGCGAAGGAGTGCCGGCAGGACCGCGACGGCCAGCAGGCCGAGCGCTGCGCCGGCCACCGCGACGCCACCGTGGCGGGTTCCCAGGGCTCCTGCGCCGCTGAGGGCGGCGAGGGCGCCGGCGAGGCCGAGCGCCGAGGTCGCGGACCGTCGCTGCGCGGCGCTCCACCGCCCGGCGGGCATCGTGCCCGGTGCCGCGCGTCGGATCGAGGGGCGCAGCAGCAGCCACACCGGCACGAGGAGGGCCGCGCCCAGGAGGAACACGGCGCGCCAGCCCACCGCCTCGGCGACCGCGCCGGCCACCGAGGGCCCGACGAGCGAGGGCAGCACCCAGGCGGCTGCGAAGGCCGCAAAGACCTTGGGCCGCAACGCCTCCGGCAGCGCTCGGGCCACCAGCACGGTGAGTCCCACGTCGAGGAGCCCCTCGGCGAGTCCGGACCCGAGCCGACCGACCACGAACACCGGCATGGCCGGTGCTGCGCCGAGCAGGAGCTGGGACGCGACGAAGAGGAGCATCCCGGCATACAGGGCGGGGACGGGGCCGCGACGGTCCGACCACGTGCCCGCGAATGACGTGGCGACCACGTAGGAGACCAGGGGTGCGGCAGCGGCGGCACCGAAGAGCCAGAGGCCGTCGAGGCCCTCCGCGACCGCGGGCAGCACCGTCGTCGTCGCGCGGTTCTCGAAGGCGCCGAGGGTGACCAGCGCCACGGCGCCGACGACGAACGGCAGGTGCGCTCGGCTGAGGAGGCGCACGGCGGGCGCTGCGGTCGAGACGGTCACGCAGCACATCGTCGGAGGTGAAGTGGACTTGAGGTCAAGCCGGGCGCCGGTCCGCGCGTCAGCGGCCGGTGCCGCGCTGGGAGGATGGCGGCCATGACGGACCCCCAGCCGCTCCAGCTTCCCGGCTACGCCCACGTCTACTCGGGGAAGGTTCGCGACCTCTACGCACCGCTCGACCCGGCGACCGGCTCGCCCCGTGACGACCAGCTGCTGCTCGTGGCGAGCGACCGGCTGTCGGCGTTCGACTTCGTCCTCGAGAGCCCCGTCCCCGACAAGGGCGTGGTGCTGACGCAGCTGTCGCTGTGGTGGTTCGAGCAGCTCGCCGACGTCGTGCCCAACCACGTCGTCTCGACGGACGTGCCGGCCGAGGTGACCGGGCGCGCGGTGCTGGTGCGGCGGCTGGAGATGCTGCCGGTCGAGTGCGTCGCTCGGGCCTACCTCACCGGGGGCGGGCTCCGCGAGTACCGCGAGGACGGGCGGGTCAGCGGGGTGGCACTGCCCGAGGGCCTCGTCGACGGGTCGCGCCTCCCCGAGCCGGTGTTCACGCCGTCGACGAAGGCTCCCGAGGGCCAGCACGACGAGCCGATGCCGTATGCCGACGTGGAGCGTGAGCTGGGGACGGACCTCGCGGCGCGCGCACGGGACCTCACCGTCGCGATCCTCCAGCGTGGCAACGAGATCGCCCGGGAGCGGGGCATCCTGATCGCCGACACGAAGGTGGAGTTCGGCCTTGCGGACGGCGAGCTGGTCCTCGCCGACGAGGTGCTCACTCCGGACTCGTCACGCTTCTGGCCGGCGGAGCAGTGGGAGCCCGGCCACCCGCAGCCGTCGTTCGACAAGGAGTTCGTGCGCGAGTGGCTCACGTCGCCGGCGAGCGGCTGGGACCGCGCGTCGGGCGAGGCGCCGCCGCCTCTCCCTGCGGAGGTCGTGGAGCGCACGCGGGCCAAGTACGTCGACGCCTACGAGCGCCTCACCGGCCGCCCGCTCCCGAGCTAGTCGCCTCCCCGGCGCTCACGCTCGCCTGGCCCGCCGTCCCCACAGAGCCGGTCGAGCAGAGCCGGTCCAGCAGGGTCGGGACCCGGGGCGGGATCTCCCGGGCGAGGAAGCCGACCGTGCCGACGTCGCGCGCCAGCAGGTCGCCGGCGCTGCCGTGGAGGTGGGCGCCCCATACGGCGGCCTGGTCGGGGGCGGCGCCCCGGCCGAGCAGGCCGGCGACGACCCCCGCCTGCACGTCGCCCGAGCCGGAGACCCCGAGGCCCGGGCCGCCGGTGGCGCTCGTCCAGCTCCGGCCCCCCGGGGTCGCCACGGTCTTGCCGCGCCCGCCGAGGACCACGACGGCCGAGGTCTGCCGGGCCAGGCGACGGGTCGTGCCGACCGGGTCCTCCTCGACGGCGTCGTCGTCCACGCCGAGCGTCTTGGCCAGCTCCCCCGGGTTGAGCGTCAGGACCGCCTGGCCGTCGAGGTGGGCGACCGCCTCGCGGTGCTCGCCGATGTAGGCCGAGCCGACGGCGTCGAGCACGACCGGGCACCGCAGCTCGGGCACGACCCGCTCGAGGAGGGCGACCGTCGCGCGGACATCGGAGAAGCCGGGTCCCAGCAGCACCGTGTCGGCGTGCTCGGCGAGCTCGAGGACCCGCTCGGCGGCGTCGGCCGTCACGTTGCCGTGGTCGTCGGTGGGCAGCGGGACGACGAGAGCCTCGGGGACCGCCACGGCCAGGGCGGCCGCGA
Organism: Dermatophilaceae bacterium; assembly: GCA_025924375.1. GTDB lineage: Bacteria > Actinomycetota > Actinomycetes > Actinomycetales > Dermatophilaceae > JAICIN01. The sequence goes on from JAICIN010000056.1 coordinate 11,305, forward strand.
CAGGCTCCGCCGTGACGATCTGCAGCTTGCCCGCTCCGGCCCGCAGCACCGCCTCGCCGGCGAGGAGCACCGCGCCCGGGGTGTGGGCGGTGCCGCCGACGACGAGCGTGCGGCCCCGGGCCTCCTTGTCCTCGCCGGGTGCCGGCAGCGGCCAGCCGCGCAGCAGGTCGTCGGTGACCGGCGTCGGGCGCTCAGCCGACACCGGCGGCCCGGTCGGTCTTCGACGGCTCGGTCGTGGTGGGAGCGGCCGACGCCTCGACGTGCTCGGTGTCGGCGAAGGAGACGAGCTCCACCCCCTGCGGCGCCGTGCGGTAGGTCGTCACCGAGCAGTTGGGCAGCGGCACCGAGGCGTCGATCTCCATGAGCTCCTGTTCGGTGAGGTTCTCGAGGACGTAGCGGAAGCTCATGATCACGGCCTGGTGCGTGAACACCCAGACCGTCTTGTCCTGGTAGCCCTCCCGCAGGTCGGCCAGGAGGGAGCGCACCCGCAACGTGACGTCGCACCAGCTCTCGCCGGACGGCGGGACGTAGTAGAACTTCCCGACGCGTGAGCGCCGCTGGGCCTCCTGCGCGAACTGCTCGCGGATGCCGAAGGCGGTCAGCCCGTCGAACCGACCCAGGTCGCGCTCGCGGACGCGCTCGTCCACGACGACGTCGGGGCTGCCGCGCCACCCGGCCAGGGCGCGCTCGCACGTCTCCTGGGCCCGCCGGTAGGGCGAGGTCACCACGACGTCGGGCTGCCGGTCGGGGTCGAGGCCGGAGAGCAGGTGGCCCACGGCGTCGGCCTGAGCCTGCCCCGTTTCCGAGAGCGGCACGTCGGCGTCGCGGAGCTCGAGCTCGAGCCGCTCGGCGTGCGCCTCACGCGCTTTCTCGTCCGCGAGGTTGCCGATGCTCTCGCCGTGGCGCACCAGCACCAGCTCGCTCGGGTATCGGCCGCTCACGACCAGGACTCCGCGTGGCATGCGCTCGCCTCTCGCTCGGTGTCTGTGGGCGGCTACCGACTACCCCGCAGGGCGAGGCGGCAACCGCCGGGACCACGCGGCATACGGTCCTCTCGCGGCCGATAGACTGCGACCGCTTCCCGCCGCCACAGCCCCAGGAGACCCCCGAATGGGCAACGTCGTCATTGACGTCATGCTGAAGCCAGAGATCCTCGACCCGCAGGGGCAGGCCGTGAACGGCGCCCTCCCGCGGCTGGGGTTCGACCAGTTCACGGACGTGCGGCAGGGGAAGCGCTTCGTCCTCACGGTCGCCGGTGAGGTCACCGACGACGTGCTCGCCGCCGCGCGGGAGGCCGCCGACACGCTGCTGTCCAACCCGGTCATCGAGGACGTCGTGTCCGTCCGGGCGGAGCAGGACGTCCAGTCCGTCCGGGCGGAGGGCGAGGCCCGGTGAGGATCGGGGTCGTCACCTTCCCCGGCTCGCTCGACGACCGCGACGCGGCCCGCGCCGTCCGTGCCGTGGGCGCGGAGGCGGTCGCCCTGTGGCACGGCGACGCCGACCTGGCGGGCGTCGACGCGGTCATCCTGCCCGGCGGGTTCTCCTACGGCGACTACCTGCGCTGCGGTGCCATCGCCCGGTTCGCTCCGGTCATGGACGCGCTCGTGCCTGCCGCTCGAGGAGGGCTGCCGGTGCTCGGGATCTGCAACGGCTTCCAGGTGCTGTGCGAGTCGCACCTGCTCCCGGGCGCGCTGGTGCGCAACGACCACCGCAAGTTCAACTGCGTCGACCAGCGGCTCGTCGTCGAGAACGCGCAGACGGCGTGGACCTCCGACTACGAGGTGGGGCAGGAGGTCGTGGTGCCGCTCAAGAACGGCGAGGGCGGGTTCGTGGCCGACGAGGCGACCCTCGACGCCCTCGAGGGCGAGGGCCGGGTGGTCTTCCGGTATGCCGGCGAGAACCCCAACGGCTCGTACCGCGGGATCGCGGGCGTCACCAACGAGCGGGGCAACGTCGTCGGCCTCATGCCCCACCCGGAGCACGCGGTCGAGGTGGGCTACGGCCCGTCGACGGACGGCCTCGGCTTCTTCACCTCGGTCCTGCGGCAGGTGGTGTCCGCGTGACGCAGCAGGCGCGGGCGACCGCAGCGGGGGCGACGGCCGCCGGGACGACGCGGGAGGCGGAACCCACCGTGCGGGCCGACACCGTCGAGCGCGCCACCCAGACACCCGGCGAGGAGCAGCCCTGGGCGGAGCTCGGGCTCAAGCGGGACGAGTACGACCGGATCCGCGAGATCCTGGGCCGCAGGCCGACGAGCGCCGAGCTGGCGATGTACTCCGTGATGTGGAGCGAGCACTGCTCCTACAAGTCGAGCAAGGTCCACTTCTCGCTCTGGGGCGAGAACACCACCGACGAGATGCGGGAGAAGCTCCTGGTCGGCATCGGGGAGAACGCCGGTGTCGTCGACATCGGCGACGGCTGGGCGGTGACGTTCAAGGTCGAGTCGCACAACCACCCCAGCTACGTCGAGCCCTACCAGGGCGCCGCGACCGGGGTGGGCGGGATCGTCCGCGACATCATGTCGATGGGCGCGCGGCCGGTGGCCGTCATGGACTCCCTGCGGTTCGGCAACCTCCACCACCCCGACACCCAGCGGGTCCTCCCCGGCGTCGTGGCCGGCGTCGGCGGCTACGGCAACTGCCTCGGGCTGCCCAACATCGGCGGCGAGGTCGTCTTCGACGACTGCTACCAGGGGAACCCGCTCGTCAACGCCCTCTGCGTCGGCGCGATGCGCGTGGAGGACATCCACCTGGCCAAGGCGTCGGGCGTCGGCAACAAGGTGGTCCTCTTCGGCGCCAGGACCGGTGGCGACGGCATCGGCGGCGTCTCGGTGCTGGCGTCCGAGACCTTCGACGCCGGCGGCCCCACGAAGCGGCCGGCGGTGCAGGTCGGCGACCCGTTCGCCGAGAAGGTCCTCATCGAGTGCTGCCTCGACCTCTACGCAGCAGGTGTGGTCGACGGGATCCAGGACCTCGGTGGCGCCGGGCTGTCCTGCGCCACCAGCGAGCTCGCGTCCAACGGCGACGGCGGCATGCAGGTCGAGCTCGACCGCGTGCCGCTGCGCGACGCCTCGCTCCGGCCCGAGGAGATCCTCATGTCGGAGAGCCAGGAGCGCATGATGGCCGTCGTCGAGCCGGCCCGGCTCGAGGAGTTCCTCGCGATCACCCGGCGGTGGG
>JAICIN010000057.1 GCA_025924375.1 Dermatophilaceae bacterium
ACGACGTGCCCGCGGGCCCAGAGCTCGCCCGCCTCGCCCTCGGCGACGTCCTCTCGCGTGACCGTGTCGACGATCCTGACCTCGACGCCCGGGATCGGCCGGCCGACGGTGCCGACGCGGACGACGATCGGGTCGTCGACCGAGGTCAGCGTGATGATCGGCGAGGCCTCCGTCTGGCCGTAGCCGCAGGTGATCTGCTCGGCCCCGAAGACCGTCGTGACGGCCTCCATCAGCGGGAGCGGGCACGGGCTCCCGGACATGATCCCGGTCCGCAGGCTCGACAGGTCGAACGACGGCCGGTCGGGGTGGTCCAGCTCGGCGACGAACATCGTCGGCACGCCGTAGAGCGACGTGCACCGCTCGTCCTGCACCGCCGCGAGGGTCGCGGCCGGATCGAACGACGCCGCCGGGATCACCATGCAGGACCCGTGGGTGACCGCGCCGAGGTTGCCCATCACCATGCCGAAGCAGTGGTAGAAGGGCACGGGGATGCACACGCGGTCCTGCTCGGTGTAGTCGCACAGCTCTCCGACGAGGAAGCCGTTGTTGAGGATGTTCCGGTGGCTGAGGGTGGCGCCCTTGGGGAAGCCCGTCGTGCCCGACGTGTACTGGATGTTGATGGGCTCGTTGCGGTCGAGACCCGCCTGGATCGCGGCCACCTCGTGGGCCGGCACCCGCTCGGCGAGGTCGAGCAGCCCCTGCCACGACGGGGTCCCGATGAGGAACACCTCGCGCAGGGCCTCACAGTCCGCGCGCACCTCCTCGACCATGGCGGCGTAGTCGCTCGTCTTGAAGGACTCGGCGGCGACGAGGGTCGAGATGCCGGCCTGCCCCAGGACGTAGCGGAGCTCGTGGGTCCGGTAGGACGGGTTGATGTTGACGAGGATCGCTCCCAGCCGGGCGGTGGCGTACTGCGTCAGCGTCCACTCGGCACAGTTCGGCGCCCAGATCCCCACGCGCTCGCCCTTGACGACCCCACTGGCTGCAAGCGCCCGCGCGAGCTCGGTCACCTTGTCGGCGAACTCCTCGTAGGTCCAACGGATCCCACGCTGCACGTCGACGAGGGCTTCTCGATCCGGGAACCGGGCCACCGTCGCGTCGAGGTTGTCCGCAATGGTCTGCTCGAGCAGCGGCGGCTCGTCGGCGCCGACGGTGTGGGAGAGCTGGGCCAGGTCGGGCATGGGCGGACCTCCTGCGATCGGGGCTACCGCCACATCCCACCGCGCCTGCGCGGATCCCACAAGGCCACCCCCGTGGGCCCGGTGTCGGCGCCGCGGCGAAAGCCTCCTGTCAGCTGGTGATGTCCTTGCCCGCGAACCGGGCCCAGGCCGCGAGCCAGAACACCACCGCATACGCGAGGTCGATCCCGAGACCGTGGAGCAGGTTCGACCACTGGATCGGGTCACGCAGCAGGTCCGGGAACGCCAGCCAGTCGTGCATGAACAGCCACGGGTGGAGCCACCCGAGCTGCGGTACGGCGTCGAGGATCCAGGCGAGGATGTTGACGACCATGATCGCGATCGCAGCGCCGATGGGCTGCTCCGTCAGGGTGGAGATGAACAGCCCGATGGCCGCGAAGGCCGCCAGGCCCGCGCTGAGGTAGAGGCTCGCGAGCACCAGCCGCCACACCGCTGCCCCGAAGCCGAGCTGGGAGCCCGACAGGGTGGTCATGTCGCCAGTGCCGAAGAGCGCGATGCCGGCGACCGCCCCCGGGATGACGACGGCCGCGACGCCCCACAGGGCGCCGAGGCACAGCGACGCGTACTTCACGGCCAGCAGCCGCGCCCGGTCCACCGGCACCGTCAGCAGGTAGCGCAGAGTGCCGATGTTGGCCTCGCCGGCCACGGAGTCACCCGCCAGCATCGACATCGCCAGCGGCAGGAACATCGCGATCTCGACCGAGAGCGCGGCGAACGGCACGAACAGCCCGTTGGAGGTGATCGAGGAGAGGAAGTCGGGACCATCGCCGGGGCCGGGCGTCGACACCTTCACGGCGATCGCCATCATGATGGGGACCGCCGCGAGGACGACCAGCCCCGCCTGGTTGCGCCGGCGGCCCCCGATGAGCCGCAGCTCGGAGGCCAGCAGTCGCGTGGAGACGAGCCGCCGCCCCTCGCCCTGCCGGCTCGCCGTCGCGCTCCGCGACGGCAGCACGTCAGCCGCTGACATCGAATCCCTCCCCGGTGAGCTGGACGAACAGGTCCTCGAGCCGCGGCGTGGAGACGGTGAACTCCTGCACGCCGACGCCCGCGTACACCAGGGCGGCGACGATCTTCTCCGGCGCGAGGTCCCCGGGTACGCCGTGCACCGAGCTGCTGCCGAGAGTCACCTTCTCGACGCCCAGCTCGACGAGGACCCGTGCCGCCTCCTCCGGCTGCTCGGTGCGGACGCGGGCCGTGGACCCACCCGTCCCGCGGACCTCGCCCGCCGTGCCCTGGGCGACGAGGTGGCCCTCACGCATGATGCCGAGGTGGGAGCAGACCTGCTCGACCTCGGCCAGCAGGTGGCTCGAGACGAGGACCGTCGTCCCGTCGGCTGCGAGCGAGCCGATGAGCGAGCGGACCTCCCGCGTCCCCTGCGGGTCCAGGCCGTTGGTCGGCTCGTCGAGGACGAGGAGGTCACGCGGCTGGAGCAGGGCCGCCGCGATGGCGAGCCGCTGCCGCATGCCGAGGGAGTAGGCGCGGTAGCGCTTGCGTGCCGCCGCCAGGAGCCCCACGCGGTCCAGGGCGGCGTCGACGCGCTGCGACGTGGTCCGCGGGTCGGCGAGCAGGTCGGCCGCGTCGAGCCGGACGAGGTTGGCCCGCCCGGACAGGTAGGGGTGGAACGCGGGGCCCTCGACCAGCGAGCCGACGCGGTGCAACGCCTCCCCCGCGCGTGCCGGCACCGGCAGGCCGAGCAGGGCGCTCGTGCCGGCAGTGGGGCGGACGAGGCCGAGCAGCATCCGGATCGTCGTCGTCTTGCCCGACCCGTTCGGCCCCAGGAAGCCGTAGACCGCTCCCCGGGGCACCGCGAGGTCGATCCCCCCGACCGCGAGCTGGCTGCCGAAGCGCTTGGTCAGCCCAGCGCTCTCGACGGCCAGCCCCGGGTCGGCGACCGTGCTCACCTGGCCGCCAGTGCGGCATACAGCTGCGACGGGGCGACCGCGCCCACGGCGACCCGCCCGTCGTCGGTGAGCACCGCGGAGAAGAGCGTGCCGGTCAGGAGCCGACCGCTGCCCCATGCGCCGGAGACCTTCGGGAGGGCCTTGAGGACCGCCTGCAGCTGGCCGAGCTGCTGGTCGGCGCCGCCCGGGCTGCTCGTGCCCGGCTCCGCGGCGGACGGCAGGTGGGCGACGACGACGGTGGTCCACCCCGTGCCGACGGCCTTGGGCGCGACCTGCTCCGGGCCCTTGCTCTGCGCGTCGACCTTGGGCGCCGCGGCGCCGGGCCCGGTGTCGGAGGTCGTCACCTTGGTGCCGGGCGGCGGGTTGAACGCGAACTGCCGTGCGGCCGGCTTCCCGAAGTCGACGTGCGTGAAGCCGACCTCGAAGGCCGGGTTCGCGATCTTGGTGGAGAAGACCTGGACCCGCAGCGGGACGTGGCGCGCGGCGTCGATGGCGATGCGGACGGAGGCGACGAGGGTCCGGTTGTCGCGGGGCTTGAGGACGAGCTCGTATGCCGAGCGGCCGGCCACCGAGGCCGTGCCCGACGTGGTCACGTCGGTCGTGGGGCCCATCGCGGCGAGGGCCTGCTGCGCGGCCTCCTGCGGGGTCCTCGGCAGCGTCGAGGACGGGCCGGGCGCGTGCTGATCGGCCATCTTCTGGTCGGCCTGGGACAGCACGTGGTGCGCCGCGCTCTTGTCGGAGCTCGACCAGACCCACAGGTCCTTGCCGTTGCGGATGACGTCGGTCTCGCCGGTGCCTCCGACGAGGGCCAGGCGCGCCTGCTGCGGGCTGGCGTACCAGACCCGCCAGGTGTGGGTGCCGGACAGCATGGAGGTCAGCGAGGTCGTCCCGTGGCCGGAGTCACCGCCCGCCGCGCCGATACCGGGCAGCTCGGGCAGGCCCAGGTTCGCGGTCTGGACGATCGTGCCGGACAACGGCGTCAGCCCCGCCTTCTGCACGTCCACGAGGAGCTGCGCCGCGGAGCGGTGCGGCAGGCTCGGGTCGGCGCTCGCGAGGTGGCTGGAGGTGAACGTCGCGGCGCCGACGACGGCGGCGGCGGCCACCGGCGCGGCCCAGCGCGCCCGGGGGTGCTCGTCAAAGATCCTCATGCCGCCATCGTGCCGTGGCACCGCTGAGAGCCTCCTGAGAGAGGACCGCTCGAGGCGCCGCCGGCGCCGCCGGGTGCCGTGGCACAGTGGCGTCGTGCGGTTGCTGGTGGTCGAGGACGAGCGGCGGATGGCCGAGGCGCTCCAGCGCGGGCTGGAGGCCGAGGGGTTCGTCGTCGACCTGGAGGGCACCGGGCCGGGCGGGCTCGACGCGGCGCGCTTCGGAGGCTACGACGCGGTGGTCCTCGACATCATGCTGCCCGGCCTGTCGGGCTACACCCTCGTGCGCACGCTGCGCGAGGAGGAGAACTGGGTGCCGGTCCTCATGCTCTCCGCCAAGGACGGCGAGTACGACCAGGCCGACGGCCTCGACTACGGCGCCGACGACTACCTCACCAAGCCCTTCTCGTTCGTCGTCCTCCTGGCCCGGTTGCGGGCCCTCCTGCGCCGCGACCCCGCGCCCCGCCCGGCCGTGCTGGAGGCCGGTCAGCTGCGCCTCGACCCAGCGGCGCACCGGGTCATGCGTGACGGCTCGGAGGTGGCGCTGTCGCCGCGCGAGTTCGCGCTCCTCGAGACGCTGTTCCGCGCGCACCCCACGGTGGTGTCCAAGGAGCGCATCCTCGACAGCGTCTGGGGTGGCGAGGGAGCGGTCGACGGGAACCTCGTCGAGGTCTACGTCGGCTACCTCCGGCGGAAGCTCGGGCGCGAGCGCATCGAGACCGTGCGGGGCGCCGGCTACCGACTCGCGCCGTGACCGGCTGGCTCTCGCGCCGCAGCCTGCGCTGGCGGCTCATGGCCGTCGGCCTCGCGGGCGTCGCGGCGGCGCTCCTCGTCAGCGGCCTCCTCCTCTACGCCGCCATGACGGCCACCCTGACCCGGTCCGTCGTGGACGACGCGCGCTCCAGCGCCAACGCCGTGGCGGCGCTCGTCAACGCCGGCCGGCTCCCCGACCCCCTGCCGCTGTCGGGCGCCCAGGTCGTGCAGGTCCTCGACGCCCAGAACCGGGTCATCACCAGCTCGGTCACCGCCGACCGCCTCACCCCGCTCGTCGACGCCGACGAGCGCGCCACCCTGCTCACCGGCCGGTCCATCGTCGTGGCGGGCTCCCGCGCGGCGCTCAGTGGTGAGCTGCAGGTCGTCGGCCTCGGCGCCGGCCCCGCGGAGCACCGCGTCACGGTCGTCGCCGCCGTGCCGACCGCGGACCTGGAGACCACGCGCCGCGTGGTGCGCGTGCTCCTCCTCGTCCTCTTTCCCCTGGCGCTCGCCGCGATGGCGCTGGTCGCCTGGCGCGTGATCGGAGCCGCCCTGCGTCCCGTGGACGAGCTCCGCGAGGGCGCCGACCGAATCGGCGCCGGGCCGTCCGTCGACGAGCGCCTCCCCGTGCCGCCGGCACGCGACGAGATCAGCGCGCTCGCCACGACGCTCAACCGGATGCTCGACCGCCTCGGCTCCGCCCAGGAGAAGCAGCGCGCGTTCGTCGCCGACGCCGCCCACGAGCTGCGCAGCCCGCTCGCCAGCATGCACACCCAGCTCGAGGTCGCCGACCGCCTCCGTGAGGGCAGCCGGCTGCCCGCCGACCTGCTGCCCGAGGTGGACCGGCTCAGCGGGCTCGTCGAGGACCTCCTCGTGCTCGCGCGCGCCGGTGGCGACTCCACCGGGCGCCGCACCGAGGACGTCCCCCTCACCGGCCTGCTCACGGAGGTGGCCAGCCGGTGTGCCGGCGCGCGCGTCCCGGTCGAGGTCTCCCCCGGGCCGCGGGGCCCGGGATCCCACGGGCCGGTAGTCCGCGCCAGCCGCCCGGACCTCGTGCGCGCCGTGGCGAACCTCGTCGACAACGCCGTGCGGCACGCCGGCTCGCGCGTCGTCCTCGCCGCTCGGGCGACGTCGGCGGGGGCCGAGCTGACCGTGACCGACGACGGCCACGGCATCCGCGCCGAGGACCGGGAGCGGGTCTTCGACCGGTTCGCGCGGCTCGACGAGGCCCGCGACCGCGACTCGGGCGGCAGTGGCCTCGGCCTGGCGATCACGCGGGAGCTGCTGCGCCACAACGGCGCTCGCATTGTGCTCGAGGACGCCGAGCCCGGCGTGCGCGCGGTGGTGAGCTTCGGCCACCGCTGAGCCGGCGAGGAGGGCTCGGTCGGCTCAGAAGATGGCACCGGGGTTGAGGATGCCCTGCGGGTCGAGGGCCTCCTTCACCCGCCGGGTGAGTGCCATGACGTCGGGGCCGAGCTGGTCGGGGAGGGCCGCCTTCTTGAGGCGCCCGACCCCGTGCTCGCCCGTGATCGTGCCGCCGAGCGAGATGGCCAGCGCCATGACCTCGTGGAACGCCTGCTCGGCCCGTGCCTCCGAGCCGGGGTCGGTGGCGTCGTGGACGATGATGGGATGGGTGTTGCCGTCGCCGGCGTGCGCGACGACCGGGATCTCGACGTCGCGCTCCCTGGCGATCGCGGCGATCCCCCGCAGCAGCTCGGGCAGCCGCGGCACCGGCACGCCGACGTCCTCGAGCATGAGCGAGCCGCGCCGCTCGATGGCCGGGAACGCGGCTCGCCGGGCCGCGGCGAACATCTCGCCCTCGGCCGGGTCGTCCGTGGTGAAGCACTCCACGGCGCCCAGCTCCCGGCACGCGGCCTCCATGAGGGCGACCTCCTCGCCGCGCGCCGCGCCCGGCGCGTCGGACTGCGCGATGAGCAGCGCGCCCGCCGACCGGTCCAGGCCCATCGGCTGGTAGTCCTCGACCGCGTTGATGGACGTCTGGTCCATGAGCTCCATCATGGACGCGCGCATCGTCGCGCCGATCCTCGCCACGGCCTCGGCCGCCGTGTCGACGCTGGCGAACGTGGCCACGAGGGTCGAGGCCACGGCCTGCGCCGGCACGAGCCGCAGGATCGCGCGCGTGACGATGCCCAGGGTGCCCTCGCTGCCGACGAAGAGCTTGGTGAGCGACAGGCCCGCGACGTCCTTGATGCGTGGCCCGCCGAGGGTCAGCAGGCTGCCGTCGGCGAGGACCACGTCGAGGCCGAGGACGTAGTCGGTCGTCACGCCGTACTTCACGCAGCAGAGGCCGCCGGCGTTGGTCGCGATGTTGCCGCCGATCGAGCAGATCTCGAACGACGACGGGTCCGGTGGGTACCACAGCCCGTGCTCCGCGGCGGCCGCCTTCACCTCGGCGTTGAAGGCGCCGGGCTCGACCGTCGCGGTACGCGTGGCCGGGTCGACCGTGATGGCGCGCATCCGGTCGAGGCTGATGGTCAGCCCGCCCTCCACGGCGAGCGAGCCACCGGAGAGGCCGCTCCCCGCTCCACGCGGCACCACCGGTATGCCGTGGGTTGCCGCCCAGCGCACGGCCGCCTGGACGTCCTGCGCGCGGCGGGCACGGACCACGGCCACCGGCATGCCGGCGCTGGCGTGGCCGGTCCAGTCCCGCCGGTATGCCTCGATGCTCTCCGGTCTCGTCACGACGACGTCGTCGCCCAGCTCGGCGACGAGGGTCTCCACGCGCGTGTCCACCTTCTGGACGCTACCCCTCGCCACGCCAGCTCGGTCCCGGGACCTGCACGGGCCCGGTGGGAGAATGCCGCTCGTGCGCCCCATCCTCCAGTCGAGCAAGCTCCAGAACGTCCGCTACGACGTCAGGGGGCCGATCCTCGAGGAGGCGCAGCGGCTCGAGGCCGAGGGCCACCGCGTGATGAAGCTCAACATCGGCAACCCGGCGCCGTTCGGCTTCGAGGCGCCGGAGTCGATCCTGGTCGACATGATCCACAACCTGCCGCAGGCGCAGGGCTACAGCGACTCCCGTGGGATCTTCTCCGCCCGCACGGCGGTCGCCCACTTCTACCAGGAGGAGGGCCTGCGAGACGTCACCGTCGACGACGTCTTCATCGGCAACGGCGTCAGCGAGATGATCTCGCTCGTCCTCCAGGCCCTCGTCGACAACGGCGACGAGGTCCTCGTGCCGGCCCCGGACTACCCGCTCTGGACCGCTGCGGTGACCCTCTCCGGCGGGGCCGCGGTCCACTACCTGTGCGACGAGGACAACGGCTGGAACCCGAGCCTCGAGGACGTCGAGAGCCGGATCAGCCCGCGCACCAAGGCGATCGTCCTCATCAACCCCAACAACCCGACCGGCGCGGTCTACTCCGAGGCCGTCGTCCGCGGCTTCGTCGACCTCGCGACGAGGCACGGGCTCGTCCTGCTGGCCGACGAGATCTACGAGAAGATCCTCTACGACGGCGCTCGCCACGTGCACGCGGCGACCTACGCCCACGACATCCTGTGCCTCACCTTCAGCGGCCTGTCGAAGGCCTACCGCGTCGCCGGGTTCCGCAGCGGCTGGGTCGTCGTCACGGGCGCGCGGCAGCGGGCGGCGAGCTTCCTCGAGGGCCTGACCCTGCTGGCCAACATGCGCATGTGCGCCAACGTCCCGGCGCAGCACGCGATCCAGACGGCCCTCGGCGGCTACCAGAGCATCAACGACCTGGTCCTCCCCGGCGGCCGGCTCCTGGCGCAGCGCGACATCGCGCACAAGCTGCTCACGGACATCCCGGGTGTCACCTGCGTCAAGCCCGAGGGGGCGCTCTACCTGTTCCCGCGCCTCGACCCCGAGGTCTACGCGATCGAGGACGACCAGGACTTCGTCATCGACCTCCTGCGTGCCACGAAGATCCTCATCACCCACGGCACCGGCTTCAACTGGCCGACGCCCGACCACGTGCGGATCGTCACGCTCCCGAGCGTCGGGGACCTCGAGTTCGCCATCGGGCGCATCGCCGACCACCTCGAGGGGCTGCGGACCTGAGGGCTCACCAGCCCACCCGGCGTCGGCGCGGCACACCTCCCCGCTCGCCTCACTCCTCGAGCAACCCGCGCTGCGCGCGGTCCGCCTCCGGGGAGGAGCCCTCCGGCAGGGGGTCGGTGGCCGGTGGCACGTCGTCGGGCGCGTAGTCCGCCAGGCCGGCGTCGACGCGCTCCTCCTGGGTCGCCCGCTCCAGCGCGTCGTCGTCGAGCCGGTCGGGCATGCCCGCGTGGCCCTGCCGGTCGGGCCCGGGGAGCGCGCTGTCGCGCGGCTCCATGACGTCGTCCAGCTCGGTGGTGCGCTCCTCACCGGTGTCGTGGTCGTCGGTGCGCTCGTCGGGGTTGGCCATCTCGTTCTCCTGTCTCAGCACCCCACCGTTACCCCGGCCTGGACCACCCATGAGCACTCGGCCGGACGGTGCTCCGCGGCCGGGTCCGCGTGGGCGGACCGGAGAGGCCGCCGGAACTGGAACGGACCACTTCTTGGATGCACTCCAATGTGTGCCGCCACCCTTGACAGTGCTCACAGCCACGCCTCATTCTCTTCTCATACGGAAAAGAGTTTCCGTATTGCGAAACTCTCGGCCGCCGGACGGCCACGGCGCGGACCACGTCGCCCCCTTCCATCCATTCCAGAGAAGCGAGACCTCCATGGGCATCCTCATCGGCTTCGACGACACGCCGTACGGCCGCGACGCCCTCGCGCTCGGCCTGCAGCTCGCGGGCGAGACCGGGGAGGCCACCACGGTCGCCACCGCGTTCCCCGACGACGAGCGCGGCCTCATGGTCGCCATGAACGACCGGCACTGGGTCGCCGAGGTGCGGGGGGTGGCGGAGAAGAAGCTCGACGCCGCCCGCGCGGTCGTCGGCGAGCGACCCAACGTCGACTTCGTCACGCTCGGGCCGGCCTCCGCCTCCCGCGCCCTGCACGAGTACGCCGAGAAGACGCAGCCGCAGGCCGTGGTCATGGGCTCGAGCGAGCACAGCGCCATCGGCAGGATCGCGCCGGGAAGCACGCTGGAACGGCTGCTCCACGGAGCTCCGTGCCCGGTCGCGGTCGCTCCGCGCGGCTACCGCCGGCGCACCGCGCCGATCCGCTCGGTGGCCGTCGCCTACGACGGAACGCCAGAGGCCGAGGAGGCCCTCGCCGTGGCGGTGCGCGTCGCCGGCCGGGTCGAGGCCGACCTGCGCCTCGTCGCCGTCTCGCCACGCAAGGACGACCAGCTGCCCACGGTGCTCGAGGCCGCACGGGACCGGCTCGCGGGCACGGTGAAGGTGACGACCGAGGTGATCGACGACGACGACGTCGTCGAGTCGCTCGCCGACCTGCCCGGGGAGCACCCCGACCTGCTGGTCTGCGGCAGCCGGGGCTACGGCCCGCTCCGCCAGATCCTCCTGGGCTCGGTCTCCACGCAGGTCATCCGCAAGGCCGCCTACCCCGTCCTCGTCGTCCCCCGCCCTGCGGGCGAGCCGACCGCCTGAACCGACCACCGACCGTCACCAGCCCGCCCTCCTTGGAGACCACCATGAGCCAGACCGCCGTCCCACCGTTCCCCCACGTGAGCGACCGCCTCTACAACGAGGACCTCGCACCCGCCACCGAGCGGAACTGGAGGATGTACAGCCTCTTCGCGATGTGGATGAGCGACATCCACTCCATCGGCGGCTACACCTTCGCTGCCGGGCTCTTCGCCCTCGGCCTCGTGGGTTGGCAGGTCCTCGTCGCCCTCATCATCGGCATCGCCCTCGTCAACGTCGGCATGAACTGGATCGGCTACGCCGGGCAGAAGACCGGCGTCTGCTACCCGGTCCTGGCCCGCGCCAGCTTCGGGGTCTACGGCGCCAACATCGCAGCGCTCACCCGCGCGGTCATCGCGATCTTCTGGTACGGCATCCAGACCTGGCTGGCCTCGGTGGCGCTCCTCGTGCTCCTCGTGCGCGTCTTCCCGGGCCTGAAGCCGCTGACCGACGGCGGCTTCCTCGGGCTCTCCCCGCTGGGGTGGGTGGCCTTCCTCGTCCTCGCCGCCCTGCAGCTGCTCATGTTCAGCCGCGGCATGGAGGCGGTCCGCCGGCTCACCGACGTCGCGGGCCCCGCGATCTGGGTGGTCATGCTCATCCTCGCGCTCTGGGTCGTCGTGAAGTCCCGTGGCCAGATCAGCTTCAACTTCAGCAGCAAGCACCTGACCGGCGGCCAGATGGCCCACCAGTTCCTGGCCGCGATCTCCCTGACGGTCGCCTACTTCTCCACGCTGATGCTGAACTTCTGCGACTTCTCACGGTTCGCCCCCAGCCGGCGCGCTGTCCGGGTGGGCAACTTCTGGGGCCTGCCGGTCAACTTCATCGCGTTCTCCGTGGTGTCGGTCGTCGTGACCGGTGGCAGCCTCGCGATCTACGGCAAGTACATCTTCGACCCGGTCGAGCTCGTCGGCCGCATCGACAACACGGCGGCGGTCCTGTTGGGCGCCCTGACCTTCACGGTCGCGACGATCGGCATCAACATCGTGGCGAACTTCGTCTCACCGGCCTACGACCTCTCCAACGCGGCACCGAAGCACATCAACTTCCAGCGCGGCGGGATCATCACCGCAGTGCTCTCGGTGATCGTGCTTCCGTGGAAGGTCTTCGCCAACCCGGTCGCGGTGAACTACTTCCTCGGCGGGCTCGGCGCCTTCCTCGGCCCCCTCTTCGGGATCATCATCCTCGACTACTACCTGATCCGTCGCGCCCAGGTGAACGTCCCGCACCTCTACCGCGACGACGCCGGCGGCGAGTACACCTACCGGCGGGGCTTCAACCCCAACGCCGTGATCGCCTTCGTCGTCGCAGCCGGGATCGCCGCGGTCGTGGCCCTCGTCCCGGTGTTCTCCGACCTCGCGCCCTTCTCCTGGTTCATCGGCGCGGCCATCGGTGCAGGCATCTACTACCCGCTCGCTCGCCGGCAGCACGTCGACACCGCGCCGTCGGTGAGCGCGGCGGAGGCCTCGGCGCACTGACGACGGCAGCGGCGCCTGCCCGCCGCCCGGGCCCCGACCGCGCAGCGCGGCCGGGGCCCTCGGCGTCCGGGGCTCTCCCCGTCCCGGAGTGGGAGCATCAGCAGCGTGATCGCGGCCCTGGCCGGCGCGCTGCTGGCCGCCCTGTGCTACGGCACCGCGACGGTGCTGCAGGCCGTGGGCGTCCGTCGGCTCGCCGGCGCCCCGGCAGGCGCCCGCCTCTCCGAGCGGCTCGCCAGGGCCACCCCGTATGCCGCGGGGCTGGCCCTCGACGGCGCCGGCTTCCTCGCGTCGCTGGCCGCCTTCCACTCCCTGCCGCTGTTCGTCGTGGAGTCGGTCGTCGCCTCGAGCGTGGCCGTCACCGCGCTCCTGTCGGTGGCCTTCCTCGGCGCCCGGCTCCGCCGGGCCGAGGTCGTCGGCCTCGTCGTCGTCGGTGCGGGGCTGGTGGCGCTGGCGCTGAGCGCCACCAGCGGCCCGGCGCGCGGCCTGTCCGGGACAGCCGGCTGGTTGCCGCTCGCCGGTGTGGCCCTGGTCGGGCTCGTCGCGGCGCCGACCCTTGTCGGGGGGCCCGGGCCCCGGTCCACGCGCGGGTCAGCCGCTCGTTCCACCGCCGGACCGACGGTCGTGCTGCTGGCCGTCGCGGCGGGCCTGGGGTTCGGAGGCGTCGGTGTCACGGCGCGGGTGCTGGCGCTGCCGCACCCGTGGTGGCGGCTCGTGGAGGACCCGGTGGCCTGGGCGCTCGTCGCCTACGCCGCCCTCTCCATCGTCCTCTACGCACTGGCCCTCGTGCACGGGTCGGTCACCGTGGTCGCGGCGCTGACCTTCGGCGTGGAGACTGTGGTTCCCGCGGCGATCGGCCTGCTCTGGCTGGGCGACCGTGTGCGCCCCGGCTTCGTCCTGGTGGCGCTGACCGGGTTCGCCGCCACCGTTGCGGGGTGCATCGCGCTGGCCGGCAAGGCCGAGGTCGTCGAGCGCTGAGGCGGAGCTGCGCGCGGCTCGGCGCCGGCAGAGCAACAGCCCCGGCCGTGTGGATCGGCGCGGGGCTGTGCGGTGTTGTCTCAACCAACAACGCGCGCCCGAAGGGATTCGAACCCCTAACCTTCTGATCCGTAGTCAGATGCTCTATCCGTTGAGCTACGGGCGCCGGTCGCGCTGAGGATCGCCCAGCGCAACGAGGGGAAAGACTACCGGCTCGCCCCGTGGCGCACGAAATCGGGCACCGGCACGTCCCGGCCGTCGACTTCTTGCAGCGTTGTGGAAGAACACGACCGCCCCTGACCGGGCCGTGTCGTCCTGTGAGCAGGCTCACCGCGGCTACGGCATTCTCCGGTTTCGGACCCCTTGCGCGTCCGGCTACCGTGGCGGCATCACCCGCGTGTTCACCATGTGGACTGCCGGCACGGCAGCACCCACACCTCACTGATCCGGGGCCGAGCGGACGGCGGTCCCGGACGAAAGGGACGGCCGAGCAGATGACGACCGAGTCGATGACGCAGAAGACGGACGAGAGGGCGGGCGGCACGACGCATGCCGGCCTCCAGGCCTGGGTGGACGAGGTGGCGGCGCTCACCACACCGGACCGCGTGGAGTGGGTCACCGGCTCCGAGCAGGAGTGGAAGCGGCTCACCGACAAGCTCGTGCAGGCGGGCACGTTCGTGCGGCTCGACGACACCAAGAAGCCGAACAGCTTCTACGCGGCTTCGGACCCGACCGACGTCGCGCGCGTGGAGGACCGCACCTTCATCTGCTCCCGCGAGGAGAAGGACGCGGGGCCCACCAACAACTGGATGGACCCCGACGAGATGAAGGCGGTCATGCGCGGCCTCTACGCGGGGTGCATGAAGGGCCGGACGATGTACGTCATCCCGTTCGTCATGGGCCACCTCGACGCCGAGCACCCCATGTTCGGCGTCGAGATCACCGACTCCGAGTACGTCGTCGTCTCCATGCGCGTGATGTCCCGCTGCGGGGTCAACGTGCTGCGCCGCATCGAGGAGCTCGGCGAGGCCGCCGCCTGGGTGCCGGCCCTCCACTCCGTCGGCGCGCCGCTGCAGCCGGGCGAG
>JAICIN010000058.1 GCA_025924375.1 Dermatophilaceae bacterium
ACCGCGTCGGCGGTGGTCAGGTAGTTATCCTCGCCGGTGTTGATGATGATGCCTGCGCGTGCATGCACTTGCCGCGAAAACCGTTGGTCCACAAAGGTTCTGATGGGGTTGATGTCGCGGAACAGGATGCCGTACATCGAGTCGTTGAGCATCATGTCCAGCCGCTCGAGTCCCGCCAGCGTGGCGATCTCCGGCATGCAGAGGCCGCTGGCGTAGTTGGTCAGCCGGATGTAGCGGCCCAGCTCCCTGGACGTCTCGTCCAGCGCCGCGCGCATGAGCCGGAAGTTCTCCTGGGTGGCGTAGGTCCCGGCATACCCCTCGCGCGTGGCGCCCTCCGGCACGTAGTCGAGCAGCGACTGGCCCGTGGACCGGATGACGGCGATGACGTCCGCGCCCTCGCGCGCCGCGGCCTGCGCCTGCGGGATGTCCTCGTAGATGTCGCCGGTGGCGACGATGAGGTAGATCCAGGGGCGTTGCTGCGGGTCGCCGTGGCGCTTGACGAGCCGCTCCCTCGTGGCGCGCTGCCGGTCGATGGTCCGTATGCCGCGTGCCACCGCTGTGCGCGCGGCCCGCTGCGCCCGGGTGGCCTCGGTGCCCTCCGGCACGCGGAACGTCACCGAGCCGCCGGAGGCCTTCTGCGCCAGGGTCAGCAGGTCCTCCGCCTCGCCGCGCCTCAAGGCGTCGAACACCGGTGTGGTGACGCCGTGCTCGAGGCCGACCTGGGCGCGCACGGCGTCGGCGAGGTGGTTGACCCAGGGGACGCGCTCGTGGTCCGCGCCGCCGAGCCCGGCCAGGCGCAGGGTGGCGCGCTCGACGGACACCGTGGTGTGGGCCCTGGCGAGCCGGACGACCGGGGCGCCGGCGCGGGCGGCGAGCCGGCGGGCACGGCGCACCACGGCGGGGTCGAGCTCGAGCACGGGACCGCGGGGGCGGGGCACGTCGCGAGGTTATCGGTTTTGCCGCCGTGCGGAGCGGGGATGGGACAGAAGGCCGGTGGCACCGCGCCGCCGGCCGTCAGCGAGACGGAGGAGGACCCACATGCCCAAGACCGGCAAGGGAGGACACGCCAAGGAGGGCGAGCTGCCGAGCACCCTGCAGCGGTCGGACCAGAAGGCGAAGGACACGTTCGCCAAGGCCCACGACTCCGCCGCGGAGGGGTACGACGACGAGGAGCGTGCGCACCGGGTCGCCTTCGCCGCGCTCAAGCACACGCACGAGAAGGTGGGCGACCACTGGGAGCCCAAGGAGCACAACGGCCCCTCGGACGAGCGGGCGGAGGGCGGCCGGGACACCGACCGCGACACCGCTGGCGGCGTGGACGCCAACGCGAGCAAGAAGCACCTCGAGGACGTCGCTCGACGGCTCGACGTCAAGGGCCGCTCGACGATGAGCAAGGACGAGCTCGTCGAGGCGATCCAGAAGGCGAACGACCGCAAGACCCGGCAGGCGCGCGAGAAGGACTGATCCCCGGTTCGAGGTATTACCGACCGCCATTCCGGTCCGCTAATACCTCGAACCGCAGGGGTTCTCGCGCCGTTCGAGGTATTACCGACCGCAATCCCGGTGCCCTAATACCTCGAATCACAGGAGGGCAGCGCGGGGGATCAGGCGCTGGCGTCGATGTCGAAGACGGTGCGCCCCCGGACGACCGTGCGCAGGCAGACCGGGGCCGGCGCGCCGGGCGAGAGGTCGGGCAGCCCGGGGGTGCCCGAGCGCG
This sequence comes from Dermatophilaceae bacterium, assembly GCA_025924375.1. Classification (GTDB taxonomy): domain Bacteria; phylum Actinomycetota; class Actinomycetes; order Actinomycetales; family Dermatophilaceae; genus JAICIN01. The sequence continues at coordinate 1,718 of JAICIN010000058.1, forward strand.
GGTCGGTGCTCCACGTCTGGATCCGGTCGTCGGGGGCCTGCACCACGAGGTCGCCCACCTGCCACACCGCGAAGGTCGCGGGCAGCCCGAGCCCGAGGTAGCCCCGGTCGTCGAACCCGGCGGCGCGCCACCCGCCACGGGTGTGGGCGAGGAACGCCGAGCGGGCCGAGACCCGCTGGCCCTCGTCGTGGTGGTTGACGCAGGCGCGGACCGCCTCCCACGGGGCGAACGGCGTGACCGGCGAGTCAGAGCCCAGGGCGAGCGTCATGCCCGCCGCCATCATCGCCGCGAACGGGTTCATCGGGCCGGCGCTGCCCGGGGTGGTGCCGTGGACGCGCCCGGGCGTGAGCCGCGCGGCATACATCCCCTCCCCCCCGCCCCACAAGGCGTCGAAGGCGGGCTGCACGCTCGCGGTGACCCCCAGCGCGACCAGGCGCTCGATGCCCTCGCGGCTGATCATCTCGACGTGCTCCAGCCGGTGCCGGGCCCGCGTCACGACGGGCGCCCCCACGAGGACGGCGGCGGCCTCGAAGCCGGCGACCGCCGTGTCGACCCCGGCGTCGCCGATGACGTGGAAGCCCGCCTGGAGGCCGGCGAGCGAGCAGGCGGCGACGTGGTCGCGGACCTGGTCGACGGTGAGGTAGGCGTTGCCCGTGTGGCCGGGAGCGTCGGCGTAGGGCTCGCGCAGGTGCGCGGTGCGGGAGCCGATGGAGCCGTCGATGTTGAGGTCCCCGGCCAGGCCGCGGGCCCCGCGCAGCGTCGCGACGTCGCGCGCCGCGTGCTCGTCGGCAACGAGCTGGGCCCAGTAGCCGATGGTCTGCGGACCGTCGCCGCGCTCGCCCGCGGCGAGGACCTCGGCGAAGTCGTCGGTGCCCGAGAGGGTGCGCCCCCCGTTCTCGTGGACCAGCCCGATGCCGGCGGCCGCCGCGCTGCGCAGGGCGAGGTCGATGTCGGCCCGCCGCTGGGCCGGCGTCACCGCGGCGTTGAACGCCTCCCGGGCGGCGTGGTGCGCCTCCCGCGAGACGAGGCCGTCGCCGTGCCACCCGGGCAGGTCTCGGGCTCCGCTGGCCGCGGCGAGGGCCGAGGAGACGACCGCGGAGTGGCCGTCGACCCGAGGCGCGTAGACGACCCCGCCGTGGGCCGCGCGGTCCAGCTCGGCGCCCGTCATCGGCCGCTGCTCGGGCCAGCGGCCCTGGTCCCACCCCGGCGCATAGACCGGTCGACCGCGTTCGGACCGGGTCGCCGCCTCGACGAGGGCCAGGCCGTCGGCCAGCGTGGCGCACTCCCCCAGGTCGACGCCTCGCAGGCCAGCGCCGGTCTGCGAGACGTGGGCGTGGGCGTCGACGAACGCCGGGGTCACCAGGGCACCGTCGAGCTCGACGACCGCGTCGACGGCGTCGGCGTGCACGGACGCCGCGTCGTCGCTGCCGACCCAGGCGATGGTGCCGGTGGCCTCGTCGACGACCATCGCCCCCGCGAACGGGTCGACAGGGCTGTAGACGAATCCGCCGCGGTAGAGGGTGGTCACGGCCGACAGTCTGCTACCCGCCGAGGCGCGCCTCGAAGAGGCCCCGCACGGCGGGGTACCGGCGGAGCAGGTCGAGGGCGTGCGCCGCGTGGCCGGGCGTGTAGCCGTTGCCGACGAGCATGCGCACGTCAGCGGCGAGGCCCTCGGCGCCCAGGGCCGCGGCCGCGAACTGGGTCGCCATGGAGAAGAAGACGACGGTGCCGCCCTGAGCGGTCGCGAGGATGGCCGGCTGCTCGCAGCCCGGGACGTCGACGCAGACGACCGTGATGTCGGCCGGTCCGCCGGCGGTGCCCAGGGCGGCCGGGAGGTCGACGGGGCTGCTGGCGTCGGCCACCACGACCTCGTCGGCCAGGCCGGTGCCCTCGAGCTGCGCGGCCTCGGCCCCGTCACGGACGACGGCGACGCGGCGGCCGGCGCCGGCGTCGCCGGCCGCGGCGAGTGAGAGCGAGCCGGACTTGCCGGCGCCCCCGAGGACGAGGACCGACGGCGCGGGTGAACCGGGCCGGCCGGCATACTCGCGGACCACGCGGTCGACGAGCGCCGGCGCGCCGCACACGTCCATGACCATGAGGGCGAGCTCGGGGTCGAGGTCGTCGGGGAGGATCTCGGCGATGGACCGGCCGAAGAGGATGGCGTGGCCGCGGGCCGGGACCCGCTCGGAGCGGCCGTCCCAGCGCTCGAGCCCGTCGGTGAGCACCAGCGGTGTGAGCGAGAGCGAGACCAGGGTGGCGACGTGGTCGCCGGGGCTCAGGCCGAGCGGGCTGGCCGGGCCGACCTCGGCCACGGTGCCGATGAGCATCCCGCCGGAGCCGGTGACCGGGTTCTGCAGCTTGCCCCGCTCGGCGACGATGCCGAGAACCTCGCGGCGCACGGCGTCACCGTCGCCGTGGTGCTTCTCGGTGAGCTGCCGGAAGGAGGCCGCGTCGAGGTTGAGGGTCTCCACGTCGATGCGCACCTCGTCGGCCCAGATCTCAGGGCCGGGGTCGAGCCGCCGCGCGGCCTGGGGCAGCGCCGCCCGGGCCGGGTCGAGCACCCGGTGCAGTCCCACCGGAGACGACTGGCCCTCTCGCACAGGATCGTCCCTTCGTCGAGCGGCTCCACGGGAGAATTTCCGCCGCAGGACCCGCAGTGAGCGCAGATGCTGCGTATCCTGCCAAACATGAGCGCTGTTGAGCAGCCCTACGCCTACCGGCACAGGGAGCTCGTGGAGCCGGACTGGCGGCGCCTGCCCGGGTGGCGCGACGTCCGCGCGGCCGAGTGGGAGGACGCCCAGTGGCAGCGGGCCCACTGCGTCAAGACGGTCCGGCAGCTGCACGACGTCGTGGGCGACCTGCTGACGGACGACTTCTACGCCGACCTCGAGCGCGACCAGGGGGAGCGGGCGACGATGTCGATGCTGCTGCCGCCACAGATGCTCAACACCATGGTCCCCTCGGTCTCGTCACCGCTGCCGTCGGCCGGTGCCGGCTACACCGCGGCGTTCTACGCGGACCCGGTGCGGCGCTACATGCTCCCGGTGTTCTCCGACAGGCGCAGCGACTGGCCGTCCCACCCCCACGCGACCCGCGACAGCCTCCACGAGCACGACATGTGGGTGGCCGAGGGGCTGACGCACCGCTACCCCACGAAGGTCCTCGCGGAGCTGCTGTCCACCTGCCCCCAGTACTGCGGGCACTGCACGCGGATGGACCTCGTGGGGAACTCCACCGCGCAGGTGACCAAGCTGCGGCTGGCCGGGAAGCCGGCCGACCGGCACTCGGCGATCCTGGACTACCTGCGACGGAACCCCGTGGTGCGTGACGTGGTGGTCTCCGGTGGCGACGTGGCCAACCTGCCGTGGAGGAACCTCGAGGCGTTCCTCGACGAGCTCCTGGCCATCGAGAGCATCCGCGACATCCGCCTGGCGACCAAGGCGCTCATGGGGCTGCCGCAGCACTGGCTCCAGCCCGACGTCGTCGAGGGCGTGACCCGGGTGGCCCGCACCGCCCGTTCCCGCGGGGTGTCCCTCGCGATCCACACCCACGTCAACAGCGCCCAGTCGCTCACGCCGCTGGTCGCCCGGGCCGCCCGCGCAATGCTGGAGGCCGGAGTGCGCGACGTGCGCAACCAGGGCGTCCTGATGCGTGGCGTCAACAGCACCCCCGAGGCGTTGCTCGACCTTTGCTTCGACCTGCTCGACGGGGCCATGGTGACGCCCTACTACTTCTACATGTGCGACATGATCCCGTTCAGCGAGCACTGGCGGGTGCCGCTCGGCGAGGCGCAGCGGCTCCAGCACGCGATCATGGGCTACCTCCCCGGCTTCGCGACGCCGCGGATCGTCTGCGACGTCCCGTTCGTCGGGAAGCGCTGGGTCCACCAGGCGGAGTCCTACGACACCGAACGCGGGATGTCGTTCTGGCGCAAGAACTACCGCACGTCCATCGAGGGCGACGACACCGGCGCGCTCTCGCGCGACTACGTCTACTACGACCCCATCGACACCCTGCCCGAGTCGGGGCAGCAGTGGTGGCGCGAGCACGCGGACGGGCAGGCGGCGCACGAGGTCGCGCTCGCCCGTGCCGCCGCCAGCAGGGACGCCTCGCTCGTCTGAGCACACCTCGTGTGACGGGCGACGTGGGCGCCCCCGACCCCGTGTGACGCTGGCGACGTGGGCGCCCGGTGTCCGCTGCCGCCGGGGTTCGCTACGTTTCTCCCGTGACTGCCATCGCCCTCCCCCGCAAGCGCGTCCTCGCAGATGTCATTCCCGGCGGCCTCGTCCGGGACCTCGCCCTCGTCCTCGGTGGCGCGGGCTTCGTCGGCCTGCTGGCCCAGCCGGCGATCCCCCTGCCGGGCACACCTGTCCCGCTGACGCTCGGCACCTTCGCGGTGCTGCTCACCGGGGCCGCCCTCGGCCCGCTGCGCGGCCTGGCCAGCGTGGCGCTCTACATGGTGGCCGGCATGGTCGGTGTGCCGTGGTTCGCCGGTGGGGCGAGCGGCTACGGCTTCCCCTCCTTCGGCTACGTCATCGGCTTCGTCCTCGCCGGCGCCCTCGTCGGCTGGCTCGCGCGCCGAGGGGCCGACCGCACACCCCTGACGACCGCGGGCACGATGGTGCTGGGCAACCTCGTCATCTACGCGGTCGGCGTGCCCTACCTCATGGCAGCCACCGGCATGGGGGTGCGCGCGGCCCTGGCCGCCGGCGTCGTGCCCTTCCTCGTCGGTGACGCCCTGAAGGTCGCGGTCGCAGCGGGTCTGCTCCCCGGCGCGTGGAAGCTCGTGCAGCGCGTCGAGTCGCGCTGACCGCCTGACTCGCCGATCCGCTGACCCGGCGATCCGCTGAACCTCCCGAGTGTGCCCGAGCCCGCGCCGCGTTTGGGTGCCTGGACGACAGCCATACGCGTCGTTCAGACACCCAAAGCGGGAGACCTGACGAGTTTGGGTGCGTGGACGACAGCCATACGCGTCGTTCAGACACCCAAAGCGGGAGGGCGGGGGCGGGGGCGGCATCGGCCACCCGGCATACGGGCTGGACGTGGGCAAGCGGCGTGAGCTGGGCGCCGGCACCCCGGCGACCACGGTCCTGACCCGGCTCGGCATCGCGTTCGCGACGCATCCCTACGAGCACGACCCCGCCGCTCCCTCCTACGGCCTCGAGGCCGCGGAGGCCCTCGGCGTGCCGGCGGCGCACGTCTTCAAGACCCTCCTCGTCGAGGCCGGCACCGGGCTGGCCGTCGGCATCGTGCCCGTGGACCGCAGCCTGGACCTGAAGGCGATGGCATCGGCCCTCGGCGTCAAGAAGGTCGCGATGGCGCCGCCCGAGGAGGCCGAGCGCGCCACCGGCTACGTCGTGGGCGGCATCTCGCCGCTCGGCCAGCGGCGGCGCCTCCCGACCGTGCTCGACGAGTCCGCGACCTCGCTGGACCACGTCTACGTCTCTGGCGGCCGCCGGGGCCTCGACCTCGCAGTGGCGCCCGCCGACCTCGTCCGGGCCACCTCCGCGACGCTGGCCGCGATCGCCCGCTGACTGCTCGGGACTACTCCCAGGGGGTCGAGAGCACCACGGTCGTGCGGGTCGAGACGTTGGCCGTGGCACGCACCCTCGCGAGGAGGTCCTCGAGGTCGGCCGGGGTGCCGACGCGCGTCTTGAGGATGTAGTTCTCCTCCCCCGCGACCGAGTGGCAGGCCTCGATCTCGGGCAGGCCGCGCAGGCGCTCGGGGATGTCGTCGGGCGCGGCCGGGTCCAGCGGCGTGATGGAGATGAAGGCGGTGAGCGGCAGGTCGAGCGCGGTGGGGTCGACCACCGCCGCGTAGCCCTTGATCACCCCGCGGTCCTCCAGCCGGCGCACGCGCTGGTGCACGGCGGACGTCGACATGCCCACCGCCTTGCCGAGGTCGGTGAAGCTCATCCGGCCATCACGACGCAGCAGCTCCACGAGGCGGCGGTCGGCGTCTTCCACGGCCACACCCTACTGAGGCGCGCGGCCGACCGGTGGCAGGCTGGGCGCATGACCGCCGGCCGCCTCGTGCTCCTGGACTCCGCCAGCCTCTACTTCCGCGCCTTCTTCGGCGTCCCGGACCGTCGCGAGGACGAGAGCTCGCTCCCGACCAACGCCGTGCGCGGCTTCCTCGACATGGTCGCCACCATCGTGGAGAACCGGCGTCCGACCCACCTCGTCGCCTGCTGGGACAACGACTGGCGACCGCAGTTCCGCGTCGCGGCGATCCCCACCTACAAGACGCACCGCCTCGTCGACGGCAGTGACCTCGAGGAGCAGGTGCCCGACGACCTGGCCGTGCAGGTACCCGTCATCCGTGAGGTGCTCGAGCTGGCCGGCATCCCGCGCCTCGGGGCCGACGGCTTCGAGGCCGACGACGTCATCGGCACGCTCGTCCACCGGCACAGGGGCGTGCTGCCCGTCGACGTCGTCACCGGCGACCGCGACCTCTTCCAGCTCGTCGACGACGCCGCGGGCGTGCGCGTCGTCTACACCGCCAAGGGGGGCGTGCGCTCCGCGGAGGTCGTCGACGAGGCGTTCCTGCAGGACCGGTATGCCGTGTGCTCCGGGAGTGCTTACGCGGACCTGGCGGTGCTGCGCGGCGACCCCAGCGACGGGCTGCCCGGGGTGCCCGGCATCGGTGAGAAGACCGCCGCGAGGCTGCTCGCGGTCCACGGCGACCTCGCCGGGCTGCGCAAGGCGCTCGCCGACGGCGACCCGCGGATCAGGGGCGCCCAGCGGGCTCGGCTCGAGGCGGCCTCGGACTACCTCGACGTCGCGCCCGACGTCGTGCGGGTGGCGCCCGACGCCCCGGTGCCCGAGGTGGACCTCTCCCTGCCCACCGCGCTGCGTGACCCCGAGCGGCTGGGCCGTCTCGCCGCTGAGCTGGCCATCGCCGGGCCGGTCCACCGCCTGCTCACGGCGCTGCGCCTCGTCTGACGCAGGCCCGCCGGGCCGCTCCGCTCAGTCGAGCCGGTCCCGACGCAGCCACCCCCGCATTGGGTGCCCAAACGACGCCTATTGGTGACGTCTCGGCACCGGATCGCGGATGGTTGGGTCCCTACCATCCCTCAGTCGAGCCGGTCGGCGGCGACGACGCCCCGCATGACGGCGTCCACCGCCTTGCGGGCAGTGGCGCGCAACGCCGGCTCCGGGGCGGCGTCGGCCACCTGGCCCAGCAGGTCGACGACCTGCTTGCAGCGGCGCACGAAGTCCCCCGCCGCCATCTCCCCTTCGCGGAGGACCACCTCGAGCCGCTGCCCCGCCGCCCAGCGGTGCATCATCCACGCCACCCCGGCCTCGGGCGCACCGGTCAGCGGGAGCCCGTGCCCGCGCTCGCGGTCCTCGAGCTCGGACCAGAGCGCATCCATCTCGCGCAGCGCCTCGACGACCTCGGTCGTGGGCAGCCGGGGGTTCGGGTCTCCCTGCTCGCCGCGTGGCTCGTGGACGCAGGCGGACACCACCGCCGCGAGGGACGGGGCGTCGAGGCGGCGCCACGTACCGCGGCGCAGGCACTCGGCGACGAGCAGGTCCTTCTCGGTGTAGAGCCGGCGCAGGTGCTCACCCTGCCCGGTGACGGCGGCCCCGTCGGGCGTGAGGTAGCCCATCTCCGCCAGGAGCGTGCAGATCCGGTCGAAGGTCCGCGCGACGGAGTTCGTGCGGCTCTCCACCTTGCGCTGCAGTCCCACCGTCTCCCGCTTGAGCCGCCACCAGCGCTCGGCCCAGCGGGCGTGGTCCTCGCGGTCGGGGCACTGGTGGCAGGGGTGTTCGCGGAGCTCACGCCGCAGCTGCTCGACGCGGCCCTGCAGCCCGGCAGCCGCTTCTGCCGCCCTGGCGCGCGGGGGCGGGTCGAAGGGCACGGCAGCGCGCAGCGAGGAGGCAAGGTCCCGGCGCGACTTGGGGCTCTTGGCGTTGAAGTGGCTGGGCACCCTCACCCGCGCGACCGGCTCGACCGGCACCGGGACGTCGACGAGCGTGAGCCGCCGCAGCTGCCGGTCCTCGGTGACCACGGACGGCGTGGCCGGCTCGCCGTGCCGGCTGTGGCCGGGCTGCACGACGACGGCGTAGCCGGCGCGGCGCCCCGCGGGGATACGGATGACGTCCCCCACCTTCAGTGCCTCGAGGCTCACCGCAGCCTCCGCGCGCTGGCTCGCCGCGCGGGCCTTGGCGCCCTCCTTCTCGATCGAGCGGATCTCGTCGCGCAGCGCGGCGTAGGAGGCGAAGTCGCCCTGGTCGCAGCGCATCGCCTCGGCGTAGCCCTCGAGCGCCTCCTCGTTGCGCCGCACCGCCCGCGCGAGCCCGACGACGGCCCGGTCAGCCTGGAACTGCGCGAAGGACGTCTCCAGGATCTCCCGGGCCACGTCCCGCCCCACCTGGGCCACGAGGTTGACGGCCATGTTGTAGGTGGGCCGGAAGCTCGACCGCAACGGGTAGGTCCGCGTCGACGCCAGGCCGGCGACCGCCACCGGGTCGAGGCCGCGGTGCCAGAGCACGACCGCGTGGCCCTCGATGTCGATGCCCCGGCGACCCGCCCGCCCGGTCAGCTGGGTGTACTCCGCCGGCGTGATGTCGGCGTGCGTCTCGCCGTTGAACTTCACGAGCCGCTCGAGCACGACGGTGCGGGCGGGCATGTTGATCCCGAGCGCGAGCGTCTCGGTGGCGAACACGGCCCGGATCTGGGCAGCGGTGAACAGCTCCTCGACCACCTCCCGGAACGTGGGCAGCATGCCGGCGTGGTGGGCGGCGAAGCCGCGCGTCAGCCCCTCGACGAAGTCGGCGTACCCGAGCACCGCCAGGTCGGCGTCGTCGAGCCCGCTCACGCGCTCCTCGACCAGGCGGCGGATCCGCTCGCCCTCGCGTTCGGGGACGAGCCGCACCCCCTGCTGGAGCAGCTGCCGGACGGCGGCTTCGCACCCAATGCGGCTGAAGATGAATGTGATCGCGGGGAGCAGCCCCTCCCGGTCGAGCTGCTGGACCACCTCCGCACGCGTCGGGCCACCTCCCGGGCGGCCGCCTCGGGCCAGCCCCCTGCCGCCGGGGCCGCCCCCCGGTCCGCGGGGCCGGCCACCCCGAGGAGGCGTGCGTGGCCCCCGGTGGCCGCGCTCGGCATACCGTCCGGTGTCCTCCCACTCGCCGCGCCGCTCCCCGCGGGAGATCGCGTGGACCAGGTCGGGGTCGAGGCGGCTGGCATCGACCACGGCACCCGGCTCCGTGCTGGTGTCGGCGAAGAGGTCGTGGATCGTCTGGCCGACCATCACGTGCTGCCACAGCGGGACGGGCCGGTGCTCGCTCACCACGACAGCGTGGTTGCCGCGGACCTCCTCGAGCCAGGAGCCGAACTCCTCGGCGTTGCTGACCGTCGCGGACAGCGAGACGAGCTGGACGTCCTCGGGCAGGTGGATGATGACCTCCTCCCACACCGCCCCCCGGAACCGGTCGGCCAGGTAGTGCACCTCGTCCATGACGACGAACCCCAGCCCGCGCAGGGTGCTCGACCCGGCATACATCATGTTGCGCAGCACCTCGGTCGTCATCACCACGACGGGAGCCTCGCCGTTGACGGAGGAGTCGCCCGTGAGGAGGCCGACGCGCGAGGCGCCGTGCTGGCGCACGAGGTCGTGGTACTTCTGGTTCGACAGCGCCTTGATCGGGGTGGTGTAGAACGCCTTTCGCCCGCTCGCGAGGGCGAGGTGCACGGCGAACTCGCCGACGATCGTCTTGCCGGCACCGGTGGGCGCGGCGACGAGGACCCCCTGCCCCGCCTGCACGGCCTCGCACGCCTCGAGCTGGAAGTCGTCGAGCGGGAAGTCGAGCCGGCTCATGAAGGCACCGAGCTCCGACCGGTCCCGCTCGGCCCGGCGCACGGCCGCGACGTAGCGCTCGGAGGGCGAGGACATGGCAGTCAGGCTACGTCCGTGGCCGGCACGAGGACGGTCAGGGCGCCGGGGACCGCCTCGACCGTGAGCGGCAGGGGGGCGAACCGCTCCCCGTCGGCGTATGCCGTGATGCCGTCCGCCTCGAGGGTCACCTCCCTGCCGCGCACCACCGTGACCGCCGGGTGGGTGACGTGGGTGCCGCGGAAGACGCGGGGGAAGACGCGGAGGAACTCGGCGGTGCTGATGTCGTGGAGCACCATGACGTCGAGCAGGCCGTCGTCGAGCCGGGCGTCCGGCACGACCCGCATCCCCCCGCCGTAGGACGGGCCGTTGCCGACGACGACGAGCATCGCTCGGGTCTCGTGGCGGGTGCCGTCGACGGTCACCGCGTAGGGGATGGGGCGGAACAGCGCGAGCTCGCGGGCGACCGCGAGGTTGTAGCGCATCCGGCCGCGCGGCCACGTCCAGGCGTTGGCGCGCTCGGTGACGAGGCTGTCGAAGCCGGCGCCGAGGACGCCGGCGTACCAGTGGGAGGCGCCGTGCGCGTCGACGTGGCGGGCGGCGTCGACCGTGCGGGGCACGCCACTGGTCACGACGTCCGCGGCGCGCACGGGGTCGTGGACGGGCAACCCGAGCGCACGGGCGACGTCGTTGCCCGTGCCGGCGGCGATGACGGCCAGCGTCGTCTTCGTATCGGCCGCGAGGTTCACGCCGAGGTGCACCATGCCGTCGCCGCCCACGACCGCGAGCACGTCCACGCCCTGGGAGATGGCCCCGAGTGCGCGGTCCCGGGCCGCGTCGTAGGACTCGTCGCCGAGCTCCAGCACCTCGTGGCCGGCGCTGCGCAGGCGTGCGGCAACGACGAGCCCGAGGGCCGCCCCCCGGTTGCGCCCCGCCGTCGGGTTGACGACGAGTCCGACGCGCTTGCCCACGGGGCGGAGGCTACAGCGTGGACGCCTCGTCGTCGGGGACGTGCGTCCACTCGGGGGCGGCCCGCTCGCGCCGGCGGTCGAAGATGGCGGAGAGCCCGATGGCGGCGAAGAACAGCGCCGTCAGCGGAAGGGCGAGCAGGAACATGGTGAACGGGTCGGGCGTCGGCGTGGCGATCGCGGAGAAGCAGAAGATGCCGAACACCGACGGCCGCCACGCCTTGAGCATCATCCGCGCGGAGAGCACGTGGACGAGGTTGAGCGCGACGAGGAACACCGGCAGCAGGAAGGCGCCGCCGAAGACGAGGATGAAGCGGGTGACGAAGCTGAAGTAGTCGGAGACCTGCTGGATGTTCGAGGCGCCGCGCGGCGTGAAGCCGTAGAGCACGCCGAGCACCTTGGGCAGGACGATGTAGGCGACGGTGCAGCCGGCGAGGAAGAGGGGGACGATGGCGCCGATGAACGCCAGCGAGACCATGCGCTCCTTGCGCGTCAGACCGGGGACGACGAACGCCCAGACCTGGTAGAGCCACACCGGGCTCGCGAGGATCACCCCGACGAAGATGGCGATGCTCAGCTGCTGGGAGAACGCCGCCGTCGCGTTGCCGAAGTTGAGGCTGACCAGGTCGTTGCCGCTGGCCGTGCGGTAGTCGTTGAAGGGCGCGGCCAGGCCGGCGTAGACCCGCGGGTACTCGATCCAGCCGACGACGGCGCCGGCGAGGACCCCGAGCGCGGAGATGACGAGCCGGCGCCGGAGCTCGCGCAGGTGGTCGCCCAGCGCCATGCGCGCCTCGGGGTTGCGCCGACGGCGCCCGACAGCCACCTCCGGGTCCTGGACGTCTCGAAGCAGCCGGACAGGGTCAGGCGACGGGGCCCGGGTGGTTGTCCGTCTCCGGCGCGTTCTCCCTCACCGCGCTGCCCGCGACGGGGCCGCCGGCCATGGTGTCGCCCTTGACCGCCTCTCCCCTGACCGTCTCTCCCCTGACCGTGTCGGAGCTGGCGGCCGAGCGGGACGGACCGTCGTCGTTCTTCATCTCCGACATCTCGGACTTGAAGATCCGCATGGACCGGCCCACGCTGCGGGCCGCGTCGGGCAGGCGCTTGAAGCCGAACAGCAGCACCACCAGGACGAGGAGGATGACGATGTGCCACCCCTCGAACAGTCCGCGCATGATGCCTTTCCTTTCGTTGCCTGCGTGCAGTGGTCTCAGTCTACGTCCCGGGCCCAGCCCGGACGGCGCGCCGCTCGGCGGCTTCGCCTCTGCTCCCGCAACGCGGCACGGGCGCGTTCGCGTTCCCTGCGCAGCTGCCGGGGGTCGTCGAGCACCGTCGGACGTGGTGGCTCGGCGGGCTCACCGAGGCGGTCGACCTCGCCCTGGATCGCCTCGACGAGCGCCGACGCGCGTCGCGCCTCGGCGCCCAGCTCCGTGGCCTGCCCCCACACCGCCCAGGCGCGGCTGCCGAGGTAGGCAGCCCCGACGACCACGAGGAGCACCCAGATTATGACCCACCACCACACGGGGCCCGACCCAACCCGTCCCCCGGGTCG
>JAICIN010000059.1 GCA_025924375.1 Dermatophilaceae bacterium
ACCTCCTCGACGGCGTCGAGGTCGTTGTAGGGCAGCACGAGCGTCTCGGCAGCCATCTCCTTGGGCACGCCGGCGGAGTCGGGCAGCGCGAAGGTCGCGATCCCGGAGCCGGCCGACGCCAGCAGGGAGTCGACGTGGCCGTGGTAGCAGCCGGCGAACTTGACCACGAGCGAGCGGCCGGTGAAGCCCCGGGCGAGGCGGATGGCGCTCATCGTGGCCTCGGTGCCGGAGGACACGAGGCGGACCTGCTCGACCGGCGCGACCCGCGCGACGATCTCCTCCGCGAGGGCGACCTCGTTCTCGCTGGGTGTGCCGAAGGAGAAGCCGCGGCCGGCCGCGTCACGCACGGCGGCGAGGACGTCGGGGTGGCTGTGCCCGAGGATCATCGGCCCCCAGGAGCAGATGAGGTCGACGTAGTCACGACCGTCGGCGTCGTGCAGCCACGCTCCCTCGGCGCTCGTGATGAACCGCGGGGTGCCGCCGACGGCCCCGAACGCTCGCACCGGGGAGTTGACGCCGCCGGGCGTCACCGCCAGGGCGCGCTCGAGGAGTGCCTGCGAGGCCGGGGCCTCGGAGGGGTATGCCGTCATGGCGGCATTGTCTCAGCCCGGGCTGTGCGCCGGGTCGCCGCCCCGTCGGCGGCGGTTGGTGGTCGGGTGGCCGCCGGGTCGCCGCCCCGTCGACGGCAGTGGCCGGCGCGTGTGGGGCGCTCAGTCCCCTGCGTCGCAGGCGGTGGTGCCCTCCGCCGCAACGGCGTCGCCGATCGCCGTCATGGCCCGGCCGAGGGCGGCGAACATCTCCGGCGACACGGCGTCGAGGATGTGGCGCCGGACGCTGTCGACGTGGACGCGCGCGGTCTCCTGGACGGCGTCCCAGCCGGCGTCGGTGAGGACGAGCTCGACCCCGCGACGGTCCTGCAGGCACGACTCGCGGCGCACCCAGCCCCGCTTCTCGAGCCGGCCCGCGGTGTGGGTCAGCCGGCTGCGCGACTGCACCACCTGGTCGGCGAGGCTGGACATGCGCAGTCTCCGGCCGGGCGACTCGGAGAGCATGGAGATGATCTCGTACTCGGAGAGCTGGAGCCCGTGCGACTGGAGGTCGCGGTCGAGTGCGGCTTCGAGCAGCCGGCTGCCCCGGAGGTAGGCCCGCCAGGCGTGCTGCTCCTGCGCGCTGAGCCAGCGCGTCGTCGCGGGGATCGGGGTCGCGGTCACAGTGGTCAAGTATTCCACTCCTTCGGTATAGTTGAAATATAAACCAAGTCTGCTATGTTGAACGCAGCGAGGCCACGGGAAAGTCCCGCAGCCGCCACCCCGAACCACCAAGGAGATCCCCATGGCGAACATCACCGAGCTGCCCGCCGGCACCTGGACCGTCGACCCCTCCCACAGCGAGCTCGGCTTCACCGCCCGGCACCTCATGGTCACGAAGGTCCGTGGCCAGTTCAAGGAGTTCGAGGGCAGCGTCAAGGTCGGAGACGCCCTCGGCGACTCGCAGGTCACCGCCGTCGTCCAGCTCGGCTCCGTCGACACCGGCTCGGCCGACCGCGACGCCCACCTGCGCAGCGCGGACTTCTTCGACGTCGAGAACAACCCCACGATGTCCTTCACCTCGACCGACGTGACCGAGGGCAGCCTCAAGGGCGACCTGACGATCAAGGGCATCACCCGTCCCGTCGAGTTCGACCTCGAGTTCACCGGCCTGGCCACCGACCCGTGGGGCAACCAGAAGGCCGGCTTCGAGGCCAGCACCGAGATCAACCGCAAGGACTTCGGCCTCGAGTGGAACGTCGCGCTCGAGAGTGGCGGCGTGCTCGTCTCCGAGAAGATCAGGATCAACCTCGACATCCAGCTGCTCAAGGCGGCCTGACCCGGGCGCGTCCGAGGACCAGCCTCACCGGGCAGGCTCCGGCCCCCCGGTCGGCGGCTTGGCGCAAACCCCGTGTCGTTTCGCGAACCCTGCGAAACTGCGCGGGGTTTGCGCGTGGACGCGGGTTTTGCCGCGTGGCGGCCGGCGTGGGATCGCGTATGCCGTGTGCCCGCCACCCGTGTGCCCGCTACCCGTGTGCCCGCTACTCGTGTGCCCGCACCCGCTCGCCATCCACGGGTCAGGTGCCGCTCACGCTCCACGGGTCAGGTGCCGCCCACGCCGTCCACAGCACGCGCGCCGCTCACCACGCCTTCCACAGCGTGGGGCACAGCGCTCGTAGCGGCGGCTCTCACTGCACAGGCTTGCGTGGCATGGAGTCTCAAGTAGCCGCGCTCCTCAGTGCCCAGGGTGGCGTCGCGTCCGCCCCCCAGCTCTCCCGGCTGGCGATACCGAGCCACCAGGTCGAGCGCTGGATCCGCGCCGGCGAGCTGATGCGGCTTCGCCGGGGAGCCTTCGCAGACGCCCGCACCTGGGCAGCAGCCGGCCCCGACGAACGCCACCGGCTCACCGTCGTCGCCGTCCTGCACTCCCGGACCGACGAGGCCTGCGCCAGCCACTACTCGGCCCTCGCCCTGCACCGCCTGCCCCTCTGGCACGTGGACCGCGCCGTCGTCATGCTCTCGGCCGACGTCAGCGAGAGCCGGACGGTTGCGGGCGTGCGCGTCACCCCGCTACGCGCCACCACCGCTTCCACCGACGTCGACGGCGTGCTCGCCCTGGCCGTCCCCGACGCAATCGTCACGACCGCGTCCCGCTCCGTCGAGGCTGGCGTGGTGGCCGGCGATGCCGCACTGCACGGTCGTCTCTGTTCGCGAGGTGAGCTCGACGAGGCTGCCGAACGACTGGCGCCCGGGCTGCGGGGCACCGCGAGGCTGCGGCGAGCGCTGTCGGAGCTCGACCCGGCCTGCGAGTCGCCGGGTGAGAGCAGGACGCGGCTCGTGCTGTCGGCCTTGGGACTGCCGGTGGAGTCGCAGGTGGAGATCCGTGACTCGAGCGGCTGGCTGGTCGGGCGGGTCGACTTCTTGGTGGCGGGCCGGGTCGTCGTGGAGTTCGACGGTGCCGTGAAGTACGGCGGCGAGGACGGCTCTGCGGCCCTGGTGGCCGAGAAGCAGCGCGAGGACCGCCTGCGTGAGCTCGGCTACGCCGTCGTGCGCATCACCTGGGCTGAGCTGGCGGATCCCGCGCGGGTGCGTGCTCGCATCCGGGCCGCCCTCCTGCGCAGCGCCGCCTGACCCGGATCCCTGGTCAAGGGCGGCTGGGCGAGCCGTCAAGGCCGGTCACGCGGGCCAGGTCGCTCCCGCCCCCCGGAAGAAACCCGTGTCGCTGGGCTTCGAGGGCAGATATTTCGCGGGGTTTGCCGAAGGACACGGGTTTCGCGCGGGGGGAGACGCCGTCAGGGGCGGTCGCGCAGGAGCCGAGCGGCCTCGAGGGCGTAGTAGGTCAGGATCACCTGCGCACCCGCGCGGCGGATGTTGAGCAGCGACTCGAGGACGGCCCGCTCGCGGTCGATCCACTCGTTGGCTGCGGCCGCCTCGATCATCGAGTACTCGCCCGAGATCTGGTAGGCGGCGACGGGCACCGGCGACAGCTCGGCCGCCGCGGCCACGATGTCCAGGTGCGGCATCGCGGGCTTCACCATGACGATGTCGGCGCCCTCGGCGATGTCGAGCTCGAGCTCGCGGAGGGCCTCGGTGGCGTTCGCGGGGTCCTGCTGGTAGGTCGCGCGGTCCCCCACGAGCGAGGACTCGACCGCCTCGCGGAACGGCCCGTAGAGGCCGGAGGTGTACTTCGCGGCGTAGGCGAGGATCACCGTGTCGGTGAAGCCCTCGGCGTCGAGCGCCTCCCGCACGAACGCGACCTGGCCGTCCATCATCCCGCTGAGGCCGAGCACGTGCGCGCCGGCGCGGGCCTGCGCGAGGCCCATCGCGGCATACCGTTGGAGGGTCGCGTCGTTGTCGACCCGCCCGGCGTCGTCGAGGACCCCGCAGTGCCCGTGGTCGGTGAACTCGTCGAGGCACAGGTCGGCCATGACGACGAGCCGGTCGCCGACCGCGTCCACGACCCGGCGCAGCGCGACGTTGAGGATCCCCTCGGGGTCGTCGCCGCCGGAGCCCACGGCATCCTTGGCGGTGGGCACACCGAACAGCATGAGCCCGCCGATCCCGGCGTCGGCCGCCTCACGAGCGACCTCCACGAGCGAGTCGAGGGTGTGCTGCACCACCCCGGGCATCGCGCCGATCGGCACCGGCTGCTGCGCGCCCTCGCGGACGAAGACGGGCAGCACGAGCTCGGCGGGGTGCAGCCGGGTCTGCGCGACCAGCCGTCGCACCGGCGCGGACTGGCGCAGCCGGCGCGGCCGGAGGACCGGTCCGGTCACCACTCAGCGGGCCCGGCGCCGGGTGGACGCCTTCTTCGCGCTCGGGCGGAGCACGGGCTCTCCGGCCTCGGCGGCCGCGAGCGCGAGGCCGACGCCGTGGTCGGCGAGGGCGTCGACGAGGGCATCCGACGAGGCCTCCGGCGCGAGCACGTCGACCCGCAGGCCGTGCTCCTCGGCCGTCTTCGCGGTGGCCGGCCCGATGCAGGCGATGACCGTCGCCGGATGCGGCTTGCCCGCGATGCCGACGAGGTTGCGCACCGTCGAGGACGAGGTGAACAGGACCGCGTCGAACTGACCGGTCTTGATGGCCTCGCGGACCCGGGCCGGCGGCGGGGCGGCCCGCACCGTGCGGTAGGCCGTGACGTCGTCGACCTCCCAGCCCATGTCCTGGAGGCCGGCCACGAGCGTGTCGGTCGCGATGTCGGCGCGCGGCAGGAACACCCGGTTGATCGGGTCGAGCACCTCGTCGAACGGCGGCCACTCCTCGAGCAGGCCCCGAGCGGAGTGCTCGCCGGACGGGACGAGGTCGGGGTGGATCCCCCACTCGCGCAACGCATCTGCCGTCACCCCACCGACTGCGGCGACCTTCAGGCCCGCGAAGGCCCGGGCGTCGAGCCCGAACTCGTCGAACTTCTCCCGCACGGCGCGCACGGCGTTGACGGACGTGAAGCCGACCCACTCGTAGCGGCCGGTGACCATGCCCTTGACCGCACGCTCCATCTGCTGCGGGGTCCGCGGCGGCTCGACGCTGATGGTCGGCACGACCTCGGCCGTCGCGCCGTAGCCCTCCAGCCGCGAGATGGTGCCCTCGGACTGGTCCTTGGTGCGCGGCACGAGGATGTTCCAGCCGAAGAGCGGCTTGGTCTCGAACCACGACAGCTGGTCGCGCAGCGGCACCGTCGACCCGACCACGGCCAGTGCCGGGAACTCCAGGCTGGCCATGACGGCCCGCACCTCGCCGAGGGTCGTCGTGCGCGTGAGCTGCCGGACGGTGGTCCCGCGCTCGGTCAGCGCGACCGGCGAGTCCGCCGAGCGCCCGGCCACGAGCAGCCGCTCCAGCGCGTCGGCGAGGTCGGCGGGGCTGCCGAGGAGCACGACGGTGACAGTGTCCGCCACCGAGGCGGACCAGTTCGCCTTGCGGTCGTTGGCGCTGACCACGTGGACCGTGTTGCCGTTGCCTGCGGTCAGGGGGATCCCTGCGTATGCCGGCACGGCCGAGACCGCGCTCACGCCCGGGACGACGTCGAAGGCGATGCCTGCCTTGCGGCACGCCAGCGCCTCCTCGGCGAGGCCGTTGAAGGTCCCGGGGTCACCGTCCATGAGCCGCACGACGAGGCCACCGGGAGCGGCCTTGGCGGCTCGCACCACGAGCTTGGCCCGCATGGCGTGGGTCAGCGGCTGGCCGTGCTCGCCGTGGCCGGCGTCGACCACCTCGACTCCCTCGCGGCAGTGGCGGGCGACGACGTCCTCGCGCGCCACCTGGTCGATGACGACGGCGTCGGCGGCACGCAGCAGCTCCACGGCGCGCACGGTCATCAGACCGGCGTCGCCCGGGCCGGCGCCGACGAAGGCGACGCGGGCAGGCTGCTTCCCGGCACGTCCGGCCGCGCCGCGGCCGGCGCCCTCCGGGACGCCCGTGGTCGTCGGGGTGGTCTTGCTCGTCGAGCGCTGGGGGCTCACAGGGCACGCTCCGTGACTGGTCGGTCGGGTGGGGTCTGGGCAGGGGTGGCGAGCGGCGGTCGGTCCCCGCTCGCCGGGGCTGGGTCTGGGACGGCGGACGCGGGATGCTCCGTGCTGGGCGGCGGGGGCGTCAGCGCACCGGGAGCACCGGGCGCACCGGCAACGTCGGGCGCGCCTCCGGCACCGACAGCACCGGCGGCCTCGGCAGCACCGTCCTCGAGCAGGACGGTCGCGAGGTCGGCACCGATGCGGGCGGCGTCCGCGACCGGGCCCACGGCGGAGCGGCGCAGCTCCAGGCTCCCGTCCACGGAGCCGACGAAGGCCCGCAGCGACAGCTCCGCGCCGTCCTCGCCCTCGACGATCTCGGCGAGGGTGCCGACCGGGGCCGAGCAGCCGGCCTCCAGCGTGGCGAGCACGGCCCGCTCGGCGGTCACGCACGAGCGCGTGTCGGCGTCGTCGATGTCGCGCAGCAGGGCGGCCACCTCGGCGTCGTCCTCCCGGCACTCCACGGCGAGGGCACCCTGGCCCGGTGCGGGGAGGACCTGGATCGGGTCGAGCACCTCGGTGACCTCGGCGAGGCGGCCGAGCCGGGCGAGACCCGCCCGCGCGAGCACGACGGCGTCACACGCGCCGCTGCGGACGAGGCCGATCCGGGTGTCGACGTTGCCGCGCACGCCCCGCAGCTGGAGGCCGAGGCCCAGCGCGGCGAGCTGGGCGACCCGCCGGGGCGAGCCGGTCCCGACCACCGCTCCGGCAGGCAGCTCGCCGAGGGTGAGCCCGTCGCGGGCGACGAGCACGTCACGCGGGTCCTCCCGCACGGGGATGGCGGCGACCACCAGCCCGGGCTCCGGGGTGGTCGGCAGGTCCTTGAGGGAGTGCACCGCGAGGTCGACCTCGCCGCGCAGGAGCGCCGTGCGGATGGCGGCGGCGAACACACCGGTGCCGCCCAGCGTGGCGAGCGGCGCCGTCGAGACGTCGCCCTCGGTGGTGATCTCGACGAGCTCGATGTCGTGGCCGAGCGCCCGCAGCGCCGCCGCGACCTGCTCGGACTGCGTGGTCGCGAGCGTGCTGCGCCGGGTGCCCAGGCGCAGGGTGCGGCGTCCCACGACGCTGCCCGCTGTGGTGCGGGGAGGAGCGGAAGGCGAGCTCACGGCATACCTCCTCGCTCCGGCGGCACGCTGGAGGTGACCGCCTCGTGGGGGGCGAGGTCGAACAGCTCGCGCAGCGCCTGGGCGTAGTCGTCGCCCCGGCCGCCCACGGCGAGCTCCTTCACCCGGACCGTCGGGGTGTGGAGCAGCTTCTCCACGATGCGGTGCACGGCGAGCTGCACCTCGGCCCGGCTCTGCTCGTCGAGGTGGGGCAGGCGCTGCTCGAGCCGCTCGAGCTCGGCGGCCACGACGTCGGCGGCACGTGCCCGCAGCGCCGCCACGGTGGGCGCCACCGACTCCGCCGCGCGGCGGGTGAGGAACGCGGCGACCTCGGCGATGACGAGGTCGGCGACCTGGGCGACCTGGGCAGGCGTCTCCCCGGCGGAGAGCTCGGCCCCGAGCGACTCGAGGCCGGCCACACCCACCCCGCGCAGCGACCCCACCTCGGGGGCGACGTCACGGGGCAGCGCGAGGTCGACGTAGAGCTGCGGCCGGCCGCCGCGTGCCACCTGCGCCGACCCGGCCGCGCCGAGGTCGACGACCAGGGCCGGGGAGCCGGTGCAGGAGATCACCACGTCGGCGTCGGCTAGGGCCTCCGGGAGCTCGCCGAGCGGCCGCGCCACGGCGCCGACCCGCTCCGCGAGCCGGCGGGCGCGCGAGAGCGTGCGGTTGACGACGACGACGCCGGCCACGCCGGCCCGCGCCACCGTGGCGGCCGCGAGCGAGCTCATGCCGCCCGCGCCGACGACGAGGACGTGCAGGCCCTCGAGCGGACCGAGCTCGCGCCGGGCGCGCCGCAGCCCGGCCTCGACGAGGGAGACGCTGACCTCGTCGATGCCGGTCTCCGCGTGGGCCCGCTTGCCGACCCGCAGCGCCTGCTGGAACAGCCCGTTGAGCTCGGGCCCCGCGTGGCCGGCGCGCTGGCTCTCGCGCAGGGCGGTGCGCATCTGCCCGAGGACCTGGGCCTCCCCGACCGCCATCGAGTCCAGCCCGCAGGCGACGGTGAAGGCGTGGGCGACGGCGCGGTCCTCGTAGTGGACGTAGAGGTGCTCGGTGAGGTCCTCGCGGTCGAGCCCGCACACCTGCGTGAGGGCCTCGGTGATGTCGGTGACCGCGCCGTGGAACGTGGCGGCGTCGGCATAGACCTCGGTGCGGTTGCACGTGGAGACGACGAGGGCCTCGCCGACGTGCTCGCCGGCGAGGACGCGGGAGGCGAGCCGGCCGCGGGCGTCGGCGTCGAGCGTGACGGACTCGAGGACACCCAGCGGGGCGGTGTGGTGGGACAGGCCCAGGACGACGAGGCTCACTCGGACGCCACCCTCCTCAGGCTGCCGTCGACGAGCACGCTGCCGCGCGCCAAGGCCTTGCGCTGCTCGTGGAAGGCGAGGATCTGCAGCTCGGTGGAGAGGTCGACCTTGCGCACGTCGACACCGTCGGGGACGGCGAGGACGCACGGCGCGAAGTTGAGGATGGACCGCACGCCCGCGTCGACGAGGGCGTCGCACACGTCCTGGGCCGATGCCGCGGGGGTGGCGATGACCCCGATGGCGAGCCCGCGGGCGGCCACGAGGTCGGCGAGCGCCGACATGGGCCGGACGGGAAGGCCCGCGATCTCCTGGCCGATGAGGTCGCAGTCCTGGTCGAGGAGCGCCACGACGCGGAAACCGCGGGTCGCGAAGCCGCTGTAGGCGGCCAGCGCGTGGCCGAGGTTGCCCATGCCGACGATGGCGACCGGCCAGTCCTGGGTGAGCCCGAGCTCGCGGGAGATCTGGTAGGCGAGGTGGTCCACCTCGTAGCCGACGCCGCGGACGCCGTAGGAGCCGAGGTGCGAGAGGTCCTTGCGCAGCTTCGCGGAGCGGACGCCGGCAGCCGCGGCCAGCTCCTCGGAGGACACCGAGGTGATGCCGCGCTCGGCAAACCCGGTCAGGGCGCGCAGGTACTCAGGCAGTCGCGCGACGGTGGCATCGGGGATGCCGCGGCGGCTGCTGGGGTCGGCTGACAACGTCGGTCACCGGCTCCTCTCGTGGCACAGGTCCGCGCCTGGCTGGAGCGGACGGGAGCAGGTGTCAGGCTACGCGTTTGTGAAGGAATGCACAAAGTCACAAGCGTCTGTCTCGGCACGCGGTCCTCAGCGGGCCAGCGCCGCGCGCAGCCGCTTCTCGTCGACCCTCCAGTAGTCGTGCTGCCTGCCGTCGACGAGGGTGACGGGGATCTGCTCCCAGTACTCCCGTGCCAGGGCCGGCTCGTCGGCGATCGAGCGCTCCTCCCACGCGACGCCGAGCTCCTCGGCAACCCGGGCGATGACCGCTCGCGCGTCGTCGCACAGGTGGCACCCCGGCTTGGCGATGAGGGTCACCCGCGGCGCCGGCTCGTGTGCGTCCACCACTGCACTGTATGCCGGTCGGCGGGAGCCTGACGTCGGCTTCCCGGCCCTAGGGTGGTGGACATGGGACGCCGCGAGCTGCTCGACGACGGGCCCGCGGGCGGCCTGGTCGCGGGCTCGGTCGACCTCACCCGGGAGGTGGACGCCTCGCTCGCGGCGCCCGACTCCGTGGCAGCCGCGTTCTTCGACGTCGACAACACGATCATGCGCGGCGCCAGCATCTTCCACCTGGCCCTCGGGCTGTGGCGGCGCGACTTCTTCACGCTCAGGGACGTCGCGGCGATGGCGTGGAAGCAGGTGCGGTTCGCCCTGCTCGGCGAGAGCCTGGAGCACGTCGAGGCGATCCGTGAGCAGGCGCTCGGCTTCGTCGCCGGCCACTCGGTCGCCGAGATCGGCGCGATCGGTGAGGAGATCTACGACGAGGCGATGGCCGAGAAGATGTGGCCGGGGGTGATCGCGCTGGCCCGCAGCCACCTCGACGCCGGCCAGGAGGTCTGGCTCGTCACGGCGACACCCGTGGAGGTGGCACAGGTCATCGCCAGCCGGCTCGGCCTCACCGGCGCCCTCGGCACCGTGGCGGAGAGCGTCGACGGCGTCTACACGGGCCGCCTCGTCGGCGAGGCGCTCCACGGACCCGCCAAGGCGGTCGCGGTCCGGGCGCTCGCGCGGGAGCGAGGCCTCGACCTCGCGCGCTGCGCGGCGTACTCCGACTCGGCCAACGACATCCCGATGCTCACGCTCGTGGGCACCCCGTGCGCCGTGAACCCCGACGCGGCGCTGCGCCAGCACGCCCGGGCCAACGGCTGGACCGTCCGCGACTACCGGACCGGCCGCAGGGCCGCCCGCCTCGGACTTCGAGCCGCGGCGGCCGCAGCCCTCGCGGGCGCGCTCGCCGCCGCGGCGGCGCGGCGTCTGCCTTCCACTCGGTAGGTCCGCGTCCGACGTGACCTCGGTCACCTGACATGTCTCGGCTTTTCGGGGACACTGGCGGCCGGGAGGCCACCATCCGCACACCACGAGACGGCAGCCGCGCCACCGCGCGTGCGTGGCTCGGCGCTGCGCCGGTCCTGGTTCCCACGGTGGCCGTCGGTGCCCCGGCCCCGCTGCCGAACAGCTGGGGACGGTCCGGCCACGGCCTGCCCGACGCGACCCGCACCTTCCTCTCCGGGCTGCGGCTGGCCCTCTCGCTCGCCGAGGGGGCAGGGGCGGTCGGCGACGACCTGGCCGTGCCGGCCGGCAGCGGCGCCGGCAGCAGCCGCGGGTCCGGGTCCGGGGGCTCCCCGGCATCCCGGGCGGGCTTCGCCGAGGGCGCGGCCCCCGACGACTTCGAGCGAATCTCCGCGCTCGTCGAGCTGGCGCAGCGCGGCGACGGCGAGGCGTTCGGCATGCTCTACGAGCGCTACGTCGACGTCGTCTACCGCTACGTCTACGTGCGCGTGGGCACCGCCGCGCTGGCCGAGGACCTGACCTCCGAGACCTTCCTGAGGGCGTTGCGCCGCATCGACTCCTTCAGCTGGCAGGGTCGCGACATCGCTGCGTGGTTCATCACGATCGCGCGCAACCTCATCACCGACAACGCCAAGTCGGCTCGCTTCCGCATGGAGGTCACCACCGCCGACATGCTCGACGCCGACCGGCACGTCGAGGCACCCGAGGCAGAGGTCCTGCAGCACCTCCGGGACGTGCGGCTCCTCGAGGCGGTCAAGGCGCTCAAGCCCGAGCAGGCCGAGTGCGTCGTCCTGCGCTTCCTCCAGGGGCTGAGCCTCGCCGAGACGGCCAAGGTGCTGGGCAGGACCGAGGGTGCGGTCAAGCAGCTCCAGCTGCGCGCGGTGCGCGCCCTCCGCAGGGAGCTCGGCGATGTCGAGCTCTGAGGCGCCGGTGTCCGGGCGGCGCCACCCGCGTAACCTCGCGGCCCGCCGGTCGTTCTCAGCGCGGACGACATCCATGGGGCCGGGGAGGAAGGTGCCCACATGCGCCTGAGCAGCCCGGCCGCCACCGCCTTCGAGCGCGCCCTCGGCGGCGACCGCGTCACGGACGCCGAGATCGCGCGGCTCGTCGCGACGACCCACGCCCTGGCGTCGGCGGCCACCGCGGCGCCCACCCCGCGCCCGGAGTTCGTCACCGCCCTGCGCGAGCGGCTCGTCGCGGAGGCGCGGTCCATGCCGGTGCGGAGCCCCGCGCAGGCACGCGCCGCCTCCGAGGCGCGCACCGCGGCCCGCACCAAGCCGGTGGTCCTCGTGGTCGGGGGCGGCCTGTCCCGCGCCCTCGTCGGTGCGGCCGCGTCAGCCGTGGCGGTGGGCGCCGTCGTGGGCGTCGCCTCGCGGAGCGCGCTGCCGGGTGCCGCCCTCTACCCCGTCAAGGGCTGGCTGGACTCCGTGGCCGTGCAGATGGCCGGGTCGCCCTACGACCGTGGCATGACCCGGCTCGCGCAGGCCCAGGAGCACCTCTCCGACGCCCGGTCCCTCGCCGACCAGGGCAGCCGGGATGCCGCCGACTACACCGAGGCCCTCCGCGGCGCCACCTCCTCGCTGCGGCACGCCCAGCGCGACCTCGACGCGGCCTTCGCGGAGGGCCGTGGCCCCCGCTCGCTCCTCGCACTGCGGGACTTCCCGGCGCGCGCCGAGCCGCAGGTGGAGGCGCTGCGGACCGAGGTGCCCGGCGGCGCGCTGCCCGCGCTCCGCGAGCTGCAGTCGCTGCTGGGGCAGGTGCAGCAGGCGACCGGCCGGCGCCTGGCCGCCTGCGCGCCGCAGTGCGTCTCGCTCGACCAGCTCGGCATCCGCCCCACCGACCTGCCCTCGGTCGGCCCGGTCGGCGCCTCCTCTGCCGTGGGCAGCGCCTCGCGAGCCTCGGCTCCGAGCACCGGCGCGGTCACCGTCACGGTCCCCGGTGTGTCGGTCGGTGCCCCTGGCTCGTCAGGGCAGCCGCTCGGACCCACGGGCCAGCCCTCCGGCTCCTCGGCCCCGGGCAGCACCTCGGGGAGCGGGGGGCTGGTGGGGGCGACCGGCGGCGGGGCGACGCTCACCACGGGAGGTGCGACGGTCCAGGGACCCAGCCTGACCGCGTCGGTCCCCGTCGTCCCGAGCGCCACGGCGAGCGTCGGGCTCCCCTCGGCCACGATCGGCACGGGCGGGGTCGGCGCGACGCTGCCGCAGACGACCCTCGGCGGCGCGACCCTCCCCGGGGTGACGGTGAAGCTGCCCTGACGGAGCAGGACCAACCCTCGACATCCAGCTCCTCAAGGCCGCCTGACCCGGGCTCGTCCGAGGACTGGCCTCACCGGGCAGGCTCCGGCCCCCCCCGCTCGGCGGCTTTGCGCAAACCCCGTGTCGTTTCGTGAACCCTGCGAAATGGCGCGGGGTTTGCGCATGGACGCGGGGTTTGCGCCGCGCGGCGGCCTTGGGCGTGGCCGGCCGCGCAGGCTCGCGTATGCCGGGACCGAGGACGCCGGGAAGGACCGAGGACGCCGGGAAGGACCGAGGACGCCGGGAAGGACCGAGGAGCGTCAGAAGAACACGGAGCGGCGCTGCATCAGCAGCGCGTACAGCGTCTGCTGGATCGTCTCTCGGACCCGGTCGGTGAGGTCGAACACCAGCATCGGGTCGTCGGCCGCGCCGTAGCCGAGGTCGGCGGTCTCGACCGGCGCCCCGAACTCGATGATCCACTTGCTCGGCAGCGGGATGAGGCCCAGCGGACCGAGGAGCGGCCAGGTCGGCGTGATCGGGGCGTAGGGTGCGCCGACGAGCCGTGCGACGGTCCGCATGTTGCCGATCATCGGGTAGATCTCCTCGGCCCCGACGATGGAGCACGGGATGATCGGCGCGCCGGCGCGCAGCGCGGCTGAGACGAAGCCGCCACGGCCGAACCGCTGGAGCTTGTAGCGCTCGCTGAAGGGCTTCCCGATGCCCTTGAAGCCCTCCGGCCACACGCCCACGAGCTCGCCGGCCGAGAGCAGCCGCTCGGCGTCGGGGTTGGCCGCCAGGGTGGAGCCCGACTTGCGGGCGAGCTCCCCGATGACCGGGGTCGAGAAGACCAGGTCGGCACCGAGCATCCGCAGGTTGCGGCGCGCGGGGTGCTCGTCGTGAACCGCGACCTGGGTCATGAGCGAGTCCATCGCGATGGTGCCCGAGTGGTTGGCCACCACGAGGGCGCCGCCTTCGGCCGGGATGTTCTCGAGCCCGCGCACGTCGACCCGGAACCACCGGCGGTAGAGCGGCCGGAGCAGCGGCAGGTAGGCGTTCTCGGTGAAGTCGCGGTCGAAGCCGAACTCGTCGACCGTGTAGTCGCCGGTGAGGCGGCGCCGGAGGAAGGCGAGGGTCTGCGCGACCTGCCGTTCCACCTCCTCGCCCGAGAGCCCCGAGGCGCGGGCCGCGAGCCGCAGGGCTGCGACAGCGGTGGCGAGGAGCTCCTCCATGCCGGGCGTGACGGTCGTGTGCTCGGCCGACCCGGCAGGCACCGCGGCCGGGCCCGTGGCGGCCGGGTCCTCGCGCACGACGTCGTCGCGCACCGCCCGGAGGCGGCGTGCCGGGGCAGAGGCCGCGCCGGCCGGTGGCGTGGCGCCCCGT
>JAICIN010000060.1 GCA_025924375.1 Dermatophilaceae bacterium
GCATCAGGCCGGGCACGCGGCCCGCCGGGTCAGCATCCTTGTAGTACTCGACACCCTGCACCAGCGAGCTGGCGCAGTTGCCGACGCCGACGATGGCGAGGCGAAGAGATGGCATGGTGGCTCCTTGCGGTCGTGGCCCGAGGCGTCCCCTCGAGGCTCGCTACGAGTCTCGAAGCAGGCACAGCCGCGTCACAGCAACCCTTGGGCTGGACCTGCACACCCCTGCCCAGTGCCGGATGTGTCCTTCCCACGGCGCGGCCCGCACGAGGGCCGACGAAGCACGTCGACTCCTGACGAGCCCCGCGTTCTCGGAGCGAGCCCGCTTGTGCCGGGAGCACCGCCACGGCAGCCCGGCCTTCGTCGCGAGTCGCCGCCGTCATGCACGTGACCTATGGCGGCCGGGTCCGCCGGTGAGTAGCGTCGCGGAGGGTGCCGCTGGGAGCGGCCCTCACCCGACGAGGAGGCCGTCATGGCGGATCGGCAGGATGGCTCGATGATCGTGCAGCTGGCCCAGTGGGGGTCGGCGATGGGACTCGAGGAGGCGCAACACGCCCTGTGGGCGGAGGACTTCGATCCCGAGGCCGCCTCCGTGGACGACGTGCTCGTGACTCGCGTGCTCACCTGGGGAGAGACGATCGGCACGCTGACCAAGAACGGCCTGCTCGACGCCGACCTGGTGCTCGACTGGCTCTGGGTCGCGGGGCTGTGGAGCCGCGTGGGGCCGGCGGCACGCAAGCTCAGGGAGAAGACGGGCGTGCCCCAGCTCTACGAGAACTTCGAGGCGCTCGCGTCCAGGCAGGGAACCTAGTCCCTGGGCGGTCCGGGGCTGCGCCGCCACGCCTGCGTTGCGTACCGCGTGCTGCTGCGACAGGCCGGTCGGCGCGGCAACCGTGGTCGTCCGCCGACGGTCCTCAGGCGGTCTCGGTGGCGGCCGGCTCGCGCTCGAGCAGCACGTCGAACCACACGTCGGAGCCGAGCGCGCTGCGGTGCGTCCCGAACGAGTCGCTCATGGAGCGCACGAGGCTCAGTCCCCGGCCGCGCTGGCTCGTGACGTCGCGGGCGAGGGCCCGGGGCGCGCCCCGGTTGCCGCTGTCCGTGACGCTGACCGTGATGCGGCGGTCGTCGAGGTCGAGGGTCACGCGAGCCTCGGTCGCGGCGTGCAGCACGGCGTTGGTGACGAGCTCCGAGAGGCCCGTCACGACGACGAACGACACCTCGTCGCCGAGCTGCCACTCCTGGAGCTGGCGCCGTGCCCAGTGCCTGGCCGGCGCGACGGCGCGGGGCTCCGGCGGGATCACCAGGGTGGCGGTGCGGTGGGCCGCAGCGGGCCGGGCGACGGCCAGCACTGCGCAGTCGTCCTCCAGGCCACCCTCGGCTGCCGCGTGCTGGAGGACCTGCTGGCACAGGGCGCGGGGGGTCACGGCCACGATGCTCGACAGGAGGTCGCGCAGCCATGCCTCGCCCTCGTCGACGGAGCGCCCGCGGCGCTCCACGAGCCCGTCGGTGAAGCCCAGGAAGAGGTCGCCGACCGCCAGCCTGGCCCGGTGCACGGGCCACTCGCCGCAGAGCCCGAGGGGAGGCCCGACCGGGAGGTCGAGCAGCTCCACGACCGGCTCCGGCGTCTCCCGAGCAGGCGGGTCCCAGCCGCGGACCACCGCCGGGCAGCAGTGACCGGCGTTGACGAGCTCGAGGTCGCCCGAACGCGGGTCGAGCAGCGCGTAGAGCATGGTGACGAACAGCTCGCCGCCGTACCCGGCCCGCATCGGCTCCGTGCCGCCCGGCGCGAGCGTCGAGGGCCAGAACGCGTCGAGCCCCGTCACCAGGCGGTCGAGGCTGGCCATGACCTGCGCCGGCGACGCCCCGCTGAGCGCCGCGCCGCGGGCGGCCGCGCGAACCTGCCCCATCACCGTCGCAGCGGCGAGACCGCGGCCGACGACGTCACCGACGACGAGCGCGACCCGGCCGTCGGGCACCGTGAAGGCGTCGTAGAAGTCGCCGCCGGCGACGGAGCTCGAGGACCCCGGCTCGTAGTGGCCGGCCATGGCGAGGCCGGAGGTGCTCGGCAGCGCCTGCGGCAGGAGCGTGCGCTGCAGCACGTCGGCCGTCATCCGCTCGCGGTCGAAGACCTGCGCGCGCTGGAGGGCGTCGCCGACCATCACCGCCGCGGCGGAGAGCAGGACGAGCGTCTCGCCGTCGGGTGCCGAGCGCTCGGTGCGCGCCACGAGGGCGCCGAGCCGGTTGCCGAGGGGGACCGGGATGACGGTGAACCGGCCGTGCGTACCCGCCGCGCGGGAGGCCGTTGCCCTCGCCCCACCATCGCCGAGGCCGGCCAGCGCCTCCCCGAGCTCGCCGGACGGCTCGGCCCAGATCAGCGGGAGTCGCTCCTCCCCGCGCGCCACCGCCTCGCCCGCGCGGGCCCGGGTGGCCCGCCAGCCCGAGGGCGCACCGGGTGCGGGGAGGCAGACGTGGCACTCCCGGGACCCGAGGGCCGCGACGGCGTGCTGGAGGGCCACCTTGCAGCAGTCGTCGACGGACACCGCGGAGGAGAGCGCCGACGCCAGCGCCGCCATCGCGGAGACGCGCTCCACCCGGTGGGTGGTCTCGATGACGACGTGGAGCACCCCCACGATGCTGCCGTCGTCGTCGCGGACAGGGCTGGCCGCCCGGAGGAAGTAGCCCGGCTCCAGGCCCCCGCCCGTGTCCAGGTCGAGGGCGAGCGGGGCCCCCTCCTCGAGGAACGGCGTCCCGGTCTCCAGCAGCCGCCTGAACGCCGGGCCGACGTTCGGGGCGTCCCAGACCTCGGCCACCACCTCCGACGCGGGACGGGCAAACGATGCGGGGTGCTTGTCGCCGAGCAGCGTGGCGAACGCGTCGTTGTAGACCATGAGCAGGTCGGCGCCGTGCTGGTAGGTCATCGGCACGGGGGACTCGAGGACCGTCGTGACGACGTGCTGCACGACCGGACGCCACTGCTCGCGCGGTCCGAGATCCGTTGCCGCCCAGTCGAAAGAGGCTGCGAGGGCACGAGCACCGTGCATGCTGCGGACGGGCCTGCCCTCCATCACGCCCCGCCCGTCCGGCTCACCCGCCGAAGCCTAGTCCCGCGCGGCTGCTCGCAGGGAGATTTCCGGACAGCACCGGCCGAGCGGGGTCAGACGACCCGGGTCGCCAGAGGTCAGGCTGCCCCGACCTGGTCGACCATGAAGGCCCACTCCCACGCCGTCTGCTGCCACGAGTCGTAGCGTCCGCTGCGTCCGCCGTGTCCCGCGACCATCTCCGTGCGGAGCAGGATCGGCCGCTTCGCCGGGTCGTTCGTCGCCGTGGCGCGCAGGCGTGCCACCCACTTCGCAGGCTCGGTGAAGAAGACGCGGGTGTCGTTCAGGCTCGTCGTCGCGAGGACCGCCGGGTACTCGACGGGACGGATGTTCTCGTACGGCGTGTACCCCTTCATGCAGGCGTAGACCTCGGGGTCCTCGAGCGGGTTGCCCCACTCCTCCCACTCCACGACGGTCAGCGGCAGCGTGGGGTCGAGCATGGTCGTCAGCGCGTCGACGAACGGCACGGCCGCGTGCACCGCCCGGAAACGCTCCGGTGCGAGGTTGAGCGCGGCACCGATGAGCAGCCCGCCCGCCGAGCCTCCTTCTGCCGCAAGCCGATCCGGCGCCACCCATCCCGATTCCACGAGGTGCGCGGCCGCGTCGACGAAGTCGCTGAAGGTGTTGGGCTTCTCGAGCAGCTTGCCGTGGTCGTACCACGCGCGGCCCATCTCACCGCCGCCGCGCACGTGCGCCACCGCGACGACGAACCCGCGCTGGAGGAGGGAGAGTCGCGCAACGGAGAAATAGGGGTCGGACGACGCCTCATACGACCCGTATGCCGTGAGCAGCCCCGGGTGGGTGCCGTCCGGCCGCGCGCCGGCCGGGAAGACGAGGGAGAGCGGCACGCGGGTGCCGTCGGCAGCGGTCACCCACTCCCGACGCTGCTCGTAGTCGGCCGTGTCGTAGCCGCCGAGGACCGGCTGGCGCTTGAGGACCTCGAGCTCCCCGGTCGCGACGTCGTAGTCCATGACCGTGCGCGGCGTCACGAGCGACTGGAACTCGAGCTGGATGGTGCCGGTGCGGCTCTCCGGGTTGTCGCCGAGGCCCACCTGGTAGACCGGCTCGTCGAAGGCGAGGTCGTGCGGCGTGCCGAAGCCGTCGGCGTCCCGGGCGTCACGCGGGTAGACGCGCAGGGCGGTGAGCCCGTCCTTGCGCAGCGACAGGACGGCGAAGTCCTCGAACGCGTCGACTCCCTGGAACCGCTCGCCGGGAGCCGACTGCGCGAGCGGCTTCCAGTCCTCGTGGCTGGTCGAGCCGAGTGGCGCCCAGGCGAGGTCGGAGTCGGGGTGGTCGGCGTTGTGCACGATGAGCAGGCGGTCGGGTGCGGGTTCGACGTCGTACTCGACTCCTTCGCGGCGGGCCGCCACGGGGCGGAACTCACCGAGCGCGTCGGCGGCGTCGAGCAGCCGCACCTCCGAGGTGGTCTTGGAGCCGATGCCGAGCATGAGCCACCGGTCGTCCCGGGAGACACCCAGCCCCATCCAGAACCGCTCGTCGGCCTCGTCGTGGACGAGGACGTCGTGCTCGGTCGGCGTGCCGACCTCGTGGCGCCACACCTGGTGCGGCCGCCACGACTCGTCCACCCGGAGGTAGAAGAGGTGACGGGCGTCGAGCGAGAAGACCACCCCGTAGCCGATGTCCGTCACGGCGTCGTCGACGACCTCGCCCGTGCGCAGGTCCTTGACCCTCAGGTCGAACCGCTCGTCGCCCTCGGTGTCGACGGCGTAGGCGAGCCAGACGTGGTCTGCGCTCACCGTCAGCGCCCCCAGGGCGAAGAACTCGTGGCCCTCGGCCTCCGCGTTGGCGTCGAGCATGACCTGCTCTCCCTCCACCGGCTGCCCCGGCTCGGGTCGCGGCCGGCTGGCGCGGTCCGTGAGCGGTGCGCGGCAGTGGGCCGCGTACTGGGCTCCCTCGAAGGTGCGCGAGTAGTACCACCAGGGGCCGTCGGCGACCGGCACCGACAGGTCGGTCTCCTGGGTCCGTGAGCGGATCTCCTCGAAGATGGCCTTCCGGAGCGGTTCGAGGTGGGCGGTGACGGCCTCGGCGTAGGCGTTCTCGGCCTCGAGGTGGGCGACGACCTCGGGGTCCGACTTGTCGCGGAGCCACTCGTAGGGGTCGATGACGACGTCGCCGTGGTGCTCGCGACGGTGCTGCCGCGTCGGCGCGACGGGAGGCGTGGGCGGGGCGGCATGAGGCATGTCGTCAGCGTAGGTGCCGGGCCGGCGGAGCTCGCCACCCGGCATACCGGGTGCCCGTCAGGAGCCGGCGAGGCAGCGGGAGCCGAGGATGACCTTGAGGTCGCCGAAGAGCGCCTCGGTGGCGTTGACGCGGTAGCTGTCTCCGAGCTTCATGAGCACCGAGCGGCCGGGCTGGCTGAGCCGGACCCGCACCTCGGTGGAGCCGGGGTGGGCGCTGAGCACGGCCTTGAGCTGCTCGATCAGGCCCGCCGTCGCCCGCGCGGTGTCGAGCGTGACGACCACAGGGCCGCGGGGGCCCTCGGAGAGCTCGGGCATGGTGAGGTCGGAGGCGTAGATCGAGACCGAGTCGTCACGCCGGTTGACCCGTCCCCGGACGACGACGACGGCGTCCTGGGCGAGCATCGTGGAGACGGTCATGTAGGCGGACGGGAAGAACAGGCACTCGATCGCGCCCTCGAGGTCCTCGACGGTGACGATGGCCCAGAGGTCGCCCTTCTTGGTGCGCTTGACCTGCAGGCCCGTGATGAGGCCGGCAACGGTGACGGTGCTGCCCTCGGGCTTGCCGTCCTCCCCGGTGAGCGACGCGATGGCGGTGTCGGCGTGCTGGGTCAGCACGTGCTCGATCCCGAACAGCGGGTGGTCGGAGACGTAGAGGCCGAGCATCTCCCGCTCGAAGGAGAGCAGCGTCTGCTTGTCCCACTCCACCGTCGGGACGGGCGGCAGCACCGAGAAGTCGACCGGCTCCTCCCCCGTGTCCGCGCCGAAGCCGCCGAAGAGCGAGTCCTGGCCGATCGCCTCCTGCCGCTTGATGTCGACGAAGGCGTCGATGTAGTCCTCGTGGACGCGCAGCAGGCCCTGGCGCGACTCCTGGAGGCCGTCGAAGGCGCCCGCCTTGATGAGCGACTCGACGGTGCGCTTGTTGCACACGACGGCCGGGCACTTGGAGAGGAAGTCCTTGAAGGACGTGAACCGGCCCTTCTCCTCGCGCGCCGCGATGATCGCCTCGACGACGTTGTGGCCGACGTTGCGGACCGCGTTGAGCCCGAAGCGGATGTCGGTGCCGACTGCGGCGAACCGGCCGACCGAGTCGTTGACGTCGGGCGGGAGCACCTTGATGCCCATGCGCCGGCACTCGCCGAGGTAGAGGGCCGACTTGTCCTTGTCGTCGCCGACGCTCGTGAGCAGGGCGGCCATGTACTCCGCGGGGTAGTTGGCCTTGAGGTAGGCCGTCCAGTAGGACACCAGGCCGTAGGCGGCGGTGTGCGCCTTGTTGAACGCGTAGTCGGAGAACGGCACGAGCACGCCCCACAGGGCCGCGATGGAGGCCTCGTTGAAGCCGTTGGCCTTCATGCCCTCGGAGAACGGCACGTACTCGGCGTCGAGCACCGCCTTCTTCTTCTTGCCCATCGCCCGACGGAGGAGGTCGGCGTTGCCGAGCGTGTAGCCGGCAAGCTTCTGGGCGATCTCCATGACTTGTTCCTGGTAGATGCATAAACCATGGGTGTCCCCCAGGATCGGCTCCAGGGCCGACTCCATCTCGGGCTGGAGCTTGCCCTTGAGCTGCGGATCGAGGGGGACGACCTCCTGCTTGCCGTTCTTGCGGAGCGCGAAGTTGGTGTGGGCGTTGACGCCCATCGGGCCCGGCCGGTAGAGCGCGAGCGCCGCGGAGATGTCCTCGAAGTTGTCGGGCTGCATGAGCCGCAGCAGGGTGCGCATGCCGCCGCCGTCGAGCTGGAAGACGCCGAGGGTGTCGCCGCGGGAGAGCAGCTCGTAGGTGGCCGTGTCGGTCATGTCCTTGGACAGCGCGTCGAGGTCGACCTCCTCGCCACGGTTGGCCCGGACGTTGTCGATGGCGTCGTCGAGGATGGTGAGGTTGCGCAGCCCCAGGAAGTCCATCTTGACGAGGCCGAGCGCCTCGCAGCTCGGGTAGTCGAACTGGGTGATGACCTGGCCGTCCTGCAGCCGGCGCATGATCGGGATGACGTCGACGAGCGGCTCGCTCGACATGATGACGCCGGCCGCGTGCACGCCCCACTGCCGCTTCAGGCCCTCGAGGCCCTTGGCCGTCTCGACGATCTCCTGGAGGTGCGTCTCGGTCTCGACGAGGGCGCGGAAGTCCACGCCCTCGCCGTAGCGCTTGTGCTCCTTGTTGTAGATCTCCGAGAGCGGCACGCCCTTGCCCATGACGTCGGGCGGCATGGCCTTGGTGAGCTGCTCCCCGACGTTGAACGGGTGGCCGAGGACGCGGGCGGCGTCCTTGACGGCCTGCTTGGCCTTGATGGTGCCGTAGGTGACGATCTGCGCGACGCGCTCGGCGCCGTACTTCTCGGTGACGTAGCGGATCACCTCACCGCGCCGGCGCTCGTCGAAGTCGACGTCGAAGTCGGGCATCGACATGCGCTCGGGGTTGAGGAACCGCTCGAAGATCAGCCCGTGCGGGATCGGGTCGAGGTCGGTGATCTTCATGGCGTAGGCGCACATCGACCCGGCGCCGGAGCCACGGCCCGGGCCCACCCGGATGCCGTTGCGCTTGGCCCAGGTGATGAAGTCCGCGACGACGAGGAAGTACCCGGGGTACCCCTTCGAGACGATGACCTCGGTCTCGTAGGCCGCCTGCCTGGTGGCGTACTCCGGCACGCCCTCGGGGAACCGCTCGCGCAGGCCGGCCGCCACCTCCTTGACGAACCAGCTCTCCTCGCTCTCCCCCGGCGGGCAGGGGAACCGGGGCATGTAGCGCCCCTCCCCCTCGGTGAAGGAGATGTCGCACATCTCGGCGATGAGCAGGGTGTTGTCGCAGGCCTCGGGGAGCTCGCGCCAGGTGTGGCGCATCTCGGCCGGGCTCTTGAGGTAGAAGTCGTCGGCGTCGAACTTGAACCGGCCCGGGTCCATCATCGTCGAGCCGGACTGCACGCACAGCAGGGCGGAGTGCGCCTTGGCGTCCTCGGGGCTGGTGTAGTGAAGGTCGTTGGTCGCGACCAGCGGGAGGCCCAGCTCACGGGCGAGCCGCAGCAGGTCCTTCTGCACCCTGCGCTCGATCGGGAGGCCGTGGTCCATGAGCTCGCAGAAGTAGTTCTCCGCGCCGAAGATGTCGCGGAAGTCGCTCGCCGCCTGCAGCGCCTCGCGGTAGTGCCCGAGCCGCAGCCGGGTCTGCACCTCGCCCGACGGGCACCCCGTGGTCGCGATGAGGCCCTGTCCGTGCTGGCCGAGCAGCTCGCGGTCGATGCGCGGCCACTTGGCGTAGACCTGGTCGAGGCTGGCCAGGGAGTCGAGGCGGAAGAGGTTGTGCAGGCCGTTGTTGTTCTTCGCCAGCAGGGTCATGTGCGTGTAGGCGCCCGAGCCCGACACGTCGTCGCCGGCCTGGCTCTCGTCGCCCCACCGGACACGGGTCTTGTCCGTGCGGTGCGTGCCGGGGGTGACGTAGGCCTCGACGCCGATGATGGGCTTGACCCCGGTCCCCTGCGCCTTCTTCCAGAACTCGTAGGCGCCGAAGA
Organism: Dermatophilaceae bacterium; assembly: GCA_025924375.1. Taxonomy (GTDB): domain Bacteria; phylum Actinomycetota; class Actinomycetes; order Actinomycetales; family Dermatophilaceae; genus JAICIN01. The sequence continues at coordinate 8,788 of JAICIN010000060.1, forward strand.
CGTAGCCGTGGTCGGTCGTGGCCAGGGCCGGCATCCCCATCTCCGCCGCCCGGGTGAACAGGTCGCCGATGCGGGCCGCCCCGTCGAGCATGGAGTACTCGGTGTGCACGTGCAGGTGGACGAACGAGTCCGTGCTGCTGGTCGTGCCGGTCGAGCGTCGGGGGGCGGGCTGGGAGGACATCGGGGCCCATCGTAGGTGGGGCCCCCGACATCCCCTAAGGGACGCGCCTGGCTGTGACCGATGGGGCCAGTGGTATGCCGGCTCAGGCCGTGGTGCACTCGATGAGCCCCGAGCGGAGCCCGGTGACCCGCCACCTGGCTGGCTCGAGGAGCTCGTGCCACTGCTGGGCCGTGCGCTCCCGGCCGCCCAGCATGACGAGCATGTGCAGGTCGAGCCACACCGGCCACGACCAGTCCCGGCCGTCGTCCAGGACGGCGTCGGCGACCAGCAGGGTGGCGCCCGGTGGGGCGCTCCTGCCGAGGGTGCGCAGGATCCGGGTGGCGTCCTCGTCCGGCCAGTCGTGGAGGATGGCCGCCAGCACGTAGCTGTCGGCCGACGGCACCGACTCGAGGAAGCTTCCGGCCGCGAACTCGCAGCGGTCCGTCAGTCCTGCCGCGGCGATGAGTGCCTGCGCCTCCTCCCGCAGGTGGGGGAGGTCGAGGACCGTGCCGGTCAGGTGCGGGTTGGCCCGGAGGACCGCCACGATGTTGGCCCCCGTGCCTCCGCCGACGTCGACGACGTGGGTGGCGGCGCTCCAGTCGTGCTCGAGCAGGGCGTTTCCGCGCAGGCCGGACCCCGACGCCATGGCGGCGTTGAAGACGGCGGCGTCGTCGGGGTTCGCGGCAAGCCAGTCGAAGAGGTGCGTGCCGCGCTGCCGCTCGAAGGCCGACGCACCGTCGGCGAGCGACTCCTGGAGGCCGGGCCACACGGCATACGCCTGGGAGACGTGCATCCGCACGTGCGGCGCCACGGACGCCTCGGCGTCGCTGCGCAGGAGCCGCGACTGCTCGGTGTGCACGACGCCGTCGCGGGTGAGGTCGAACACGCCGACGGTGCGCAGCGCCCGCAGCAGCCGGGCCAGCTGCACCGCCGGTATGCCGGCCGGTCCGGCGAGCGCGGCGAGCGGGACCGGCTCGTCCCCCACGAGGTCAGGCAGGCCGAGCTCGACGGCGGCGGCGAGGGCCTGCGTGGCCATGTAGCCGCCGAGGACCTTGAGCAGCTCGGTCCGCGCGTCCGTCACCGCGCCACGGTACTGCGCAGCGCAGGGGGATCGCTCCGCTCCATCCACGGCATGTTCCGGGCGGACCCTTCACGCTGACGAGCGGTCATGGCCGGGACCGGCTTGTGGGTCACCGTGACCTGTATACGTCTCGGCGGTGCTCGACCCGGACCACTATGACTTCTCGGGCGTTCTCATTGATCCGGTACAGCACCCGGTACGTCCCTCGTCTCGCCGAGTAGATGCCGGCGAGATCGCCGCGAAGCGGTTTGCCGATGCGCCGTGGATTGGTCAGCAGTGGACCGGTCAAGAACTCGGTCACGGCGGCCGCCACCGCTTCGGGCAGCGCCTTCTGGATCGCGCGGACTGCGGGTGGGGTCAGGACGAGGTCGTAGGGCTCGGCGTCGGTCACGAGCGAAGCGCGCGGGCGGCGTCAACCCCTCGCACAACGTCACCGGAGCGGTAGGCGGCATCCGCCTCCCGGATGTCGGCCAACGCCTGCGAATCGGTCAGGACGTCCAGCGTCTCTTCGAGCTCAGCCAAGTCGTCCGGACTGAGGATGACCGCAGCTGCGCGTCCGTTGCGCGTGACTGTCACCCGCTCGTGCTGACGCTCGACGCGGTCGACTACGTCGCTGAAGTGGTTTCGAACGTCCCGAAGGGGCTCAACACTCATGTACACAATTGTGGCGTCATGGGCTCGGGATGGCAACTCCCGGCACCGCCCCCGCCCAACTCTCGCCACGCGATGGACCAAGCGACGCGCGGCAATCCGGATGCCCAGTCAGGCTCCTGGAGTATCGGGCGGTCCCTTGCTCCAGCCTCGCCCCCGCAACACCGCCCCGTTGCTGACGCGCAGTTCAAGCCGCGCCGAGCGCAGCCGGCGCTTCACCTCGACCTCGCGGGTGCGAGGATCTGCATAGGCGTCTACGAATGCCAAGACGTCCGCGAGAGCCTCGGATCCGTCCTCGGGGTACTGCGCGAACTCGGTCCAGTGGTAGCCACCTGGAAACGACAAAGCGAAGACCTCGCCGTTCAACGAAATGCGCACAATTACCGCAGGGCTACGCAGCGACACCTCAAAGTTGAGGTAGCCGTCCTTGTCCCTCTCCGGTCCATCGACCGCGTAGCCCTTGTCCGAACAGTGCTTCTTCAGTTCGGACGAAAGCTGCCCCGCTCTGGGGGGAGGCTCGCGCTGCGTCGTGTCGACCTCATGTAGTGAGTCTTTCAGGCACACCTTGCCGGAGTCTCGCCACCGCTGTCCCAGCTGATCGTTCGTTCCCTTTGAGGGGGAACGCATCTCGCGGAGGTCCACAGTGCCATTCGCGCCGAGGCGAGTCCGCCCTCTCTTCGGCATGTCCAGAAGATCACGGGCATAACTCCGATGAGCGGACGTCCGACCATCGGCAGATCCGGTAAAGACGCATGCCGGCCGGTCCCCGGCCCGCGTGCCGGAGCGGGGGTCAGAGGAGGTCGAGCGCGCGCTGCAGGTCCGACGGGTACTGGCTCTGGAAGGAGACGTAGTCGCCGCTGCCCGGGTGCTCGAAGCCCAGCCCGACCGCGTGCAGCCACTGCCGCTCCAGGCCCAGCCGAGCGGCCAGCGTGGGGTCGGCGCCGTAGGTGAGGTCGCCGGCGCAGGGGTGGTGCAGGGCGCTGAAGTGCACGCGGATCTGGTGGGTGCGGCCGGTCTCGAGGTGGATGTCGAGCAGCGAGGCGGCCCGGAACGCCTCGATGACCTCGTAGTGGGTGACGCTGGGCTTGCCCTTCTCCATCACCGCGAACTTGTAGTCGTAGCCCGGGTGGCGTCCGATCGGTGCGTCGATGGTGCCGACGACCGGGTCGGGCAGGCCCTGGACGAGCGCGTGGTAGGTCTTGTCGACGCTGCGGCTGCGGAAGGCCTGCTTCAGGACGCTGTAGGCGTACTCGCTCTTGGCCACCACCATCAGGCCGCTCGTGCCGACGTCCAGCCGGGACACGATCCCCTGGCGCTCGCTGGCCCCGCTCGTCGCGATGCGGTAGCCGGCCGCGGCCAGTCCACCGACCACCGTGGGTCCGGTCCAGCCCACGCTCGGGTGGGCCGCCACCCCGACGGGCTTGTCGACGACCACGATGTCGTCGTCGTCGTGGATGATCGTCATCCCGGGCACCGGCTCCGCGACGACCGTCGCGGTGGGGACCTCCTGCGGCGAGGGCAGCGCGACCTCGAGGAGGTCCCCGGCGCTGACGCGGTCGGACTTGCCGGCCTGGCGGCTGTTGAGCTGCACGTCCCCGGCGCGGGCGAGCTCGGCGGCGCGGGTCCGGGAGACCCCGAAGAGCCGCGCGAGGGCGGCGTCGACGCGCTCCCCCTCGAGTCCCTCGGGCACGAAGAGGGTGCGCGCGTCAGGCATCGGAGCCGGCCTCGTGCCGGCCGGTGTGCGCCCGCTGGCCGTCCACGCCGATCCCGACGAAGGCCAGGACCGCGATGAGCACGGCCGCCCCCACGATGGCGACGTCGGCGACGTTGCCGATGAACCAGCCGAAGTAGTCGATGAAGTCGACGACGTGGCCACGACCGGGACCCGGCTCCCGGAAGACCCGGTCGGTGAGGTTGCCGAGCGAACCGCCGAGCAGGAAGCCCAGCGCCCACGCCCAGCCCCGGCTGCCGAGGCGCCGGGCGGTCATGAGGATGAAGACGAGAACGGCGCACGCGATGAGGGTCAGGACCCACGTGGCGCCGGTGCCGATGGAGAACGCGGCGCCCGGGTTGCGGATGAGCTCGAGGCGGATGGCGCTGCCGACCACGTCGACGGGGTCCTCGGGACGCAGGGCGTGCAGGGCCCAGAGCTTGGTCAGCTGGTCGGCGGCGTAGGCGGCGAGGGCGGCGCCGGCGAGGATCGCGAAGAGCCGGCCGCGGGGGCGTCGGCCCTGCACCGCCTCCTCGTCGTGGGACGCGGGCTCGTGCGCAGCGGTCAGCGGCGCTCCTGTTTCGTCTTGCATGGCACGCATAGGGTCGCACGAGGAGCGGCCTGGAGGCGAAGCTTGCCGATCGCGTTGCCGCATGCCTCGCACGTGCCGTAGGTGCCGTCGGCGAGCCGCTCGAGGGCGTGGAGGTTCTGCAGGAGCATCTCGCGGGCGTTGTTGGCCAGCTGGATCTCCTGCTCACGCTCGAACGTCTTCGCCCCCGCATCCGCCTGGTCGTCGCCCGCGCCGTCGCCGCCGTCGCGCATGAGGACGACGAGGTCCTCCTCGGCCAGCTGGATCTCACCACGCAGCTGCTCGACGTCGGCCTCGATGCTGGAGCGGACCTCGCGGAGCTCGGTGGCCGTCCACGGGGTCTCGTCGTCGCGGACGAGGAGGCTGTGGGCGCCGGCCCGCGCGCCGGCCGCGCTGACCTTCGTGGCGGCCTTGCTGCCCTGCGCCCCGCTCTTCGCGGCCGGTTTGGCGGGGGTCTGCCCGGTGCTGGCCGGGCTCCTGCGCGACGTGGAGGTCCTCGTCGCGCTCGTGGCCCTGGGTGCCGTGGCCCTCGTGGTGGCGCTCTTCTGCGCCGTGGTGGTCGCGGCCGGAGCGGTCTTCTTCGCCGGGACCGCCTTCTCGCCGGTCGCCTTCGCCCCGGTGGCCTTCGCCGCCGTCGCCTTGTCCCCCGAGGCCTTCACGGACGGCTCCTTCGACGTCCCGGACCTGCGTGCGGGTGCGGCCTTGGCCGCCTGCTTCCTGCCCGCTGTGGACGAGCGGCCTGCCGGGTGCTCGGCGGGCTTGGCGTCTCCCGCCTTGGCCGGGGCAGCCTTCGCCGGGGCGGCCTTCGCCGGGGTGGCCTTCGCCGGGGCGGCCTTCGTCGAGGTGGCCTTCGCCGGGGCGGCCTTCGTCGAGGCGGCCTTCGCCGAGGCCGTCTTCGCCGGGGCGGTCTTCGCCGGGGAGGCCTTCGCGCTCGAGGAGCGCGGCGGCGCACCCCCGGTGCCTGCCGTGTCCGCCTTCACCGTGCGTGCCATCTCCGGGCCCCCTGGGTCGTGGTGCGCCCGTCTCCTCGGGCGCGTCAGGTGCGGCGAGGATAGGCGC
>JAICIN010000061.1 GCA_025924375.1 Dermatophilaceae bacterium
CAACGGTCACCTCGAAGCCGGCACGGATGAACTTCATCGCCGTCAGGGCGCCGACCACGCCAGCGCCGACCACGGTAACTTTGCCCGGCGTGCTCTGATGTTTCAGTTGTTGCACGTGCATGGACATCAGCGTGCTACCTAGAGAACCATCACACAAGCATCGTCTTGCATCGCGGGCGGGCTCGTTCGAGCTGGTACTCCAGGGTCGCCGCGGCTTACCGGCCCCTGGTGATCGGCGCCGTCTCCTGCTCATCTGCCGGGCTTCGCGTCGAGGACAGGTCCTGGAAGATCCCCGAACTGCGCGTCGAGGCCCTGTTCATACTCACTGGCAAGAACGTTGTGAGCCGCCTCGTGCTAGGTCGTGGCGGCCTCGCTCTCGAGCCCACTGGGGCCAGTCGCGGCGTTGCGAAACCCTGGAGGCCGAGGGCGTCAATGAACACCGACTGACCGCCAACGCGCTTTAGGCGGCGGTCACGGATCGCACAGGGCAGTTTCGAGGACGCCGCGGATATCGTCGCCGGCTATGTCGCACGAGACCCCGCCGACCCAGCTCGCCGGTGGCTACGGAGACGCGAACGCCTCTTCCCTTGCGGCGCGCGCCGCCCGTCCCCCGCGCTCATTGGCGGCTTCCTGCTGTGGTGACCTCTTCCCTGCATGGAAAGTGACGCCGAGTCCTCCGGACGTCCACGCACACCCAGAACCATCGACGGACCGGCCCTCGGGGCCAAATCGGCGTCCTTAGTCACTCAGTTAGTCACGCAGAGCCGTTTGCGGGTGCAGAACAAGTCAGCCCCCGATCTGCGTTTCCGCAGTCAGGGCCTATTCATCGATGGTGGGCGATACTGGGTTTGAACCAGTGACCTCTTCCGTGTCAAGGAAGCGCGCTACCACTGCGCCAATCGCCCGAGGGGTTCTTCGTAGTCGAGGTGGAGACGGGATTTGAACCCGTGTACGCGGCTTTGCAGGCCGCTGCCTCGCCTCTCGGCCACTCCACCGTGAAGGCGGCTAAACCCTCCGAGCGGATGACCGGTCTCGAACCGGCGACCTCAACCTTGGCAAGGTTGCGCTCTACCAACTGAGCTACATCCGCGCTGCTCACACCGATGTGATTACCGGCTGTGCGTGCGGACAGACATTAACCGATCCTCCTCGCCATCTCCAAACCGGGCGTCCTCCTCCGAGTGCTTCCGGCGACGGCGGCCGCCGACGGGCTCGTCGGGGATCGGTGTCAGTGGGTGGGAGGGCTTCTCGTGCCGCCCCCTGCCGGGGGCGACCGGTTCCGGACCGCCCTCGGCTGCCTCCGGCGCGGCCGCCACCGCCGCCCCCGAGGCGACCTCAGAAACCGGCGCGGGAACCGACCCCGACGCGGCCCCAACCGCGGGCCCCGACGCTGTACCGGACAGCGCCCCCGAGGCAGTCTTCGAGCCTCGTCGCCGCCCCACCTCGCCCCGCAGCCACGCGACCACCCGGGCCCGTGAGCTGAGGCGCTCCTCGACGGGCCACAGCTGGCGCATCGCCGCGTTGAGGGCCGCACCGATGAGGACCGCGATGGCGAGCGCGTAGAGCCAGATGAGCAGCACGATCGGTGCGCTTAGCGGCCCGTAGATCGACGAGCCGCCCAGGGAGGCCGCGATGGACCCGCGCACGATGAACGACGCCAGCGCCCAGATCACGAGCGTGAGCACCGCGCCGGGGACGTCGCGCACCCAGGGACTGCGGCGGGGCGTCGCCACGTGGTAGAGCGTCGTCAGGCTCGCGACGGCGAGCACGGTCACGACCGGCCAGTAGAGCAGGGCCAGCACGGAGAGCTGGTCGGGCAGGATCTTCGCGAGCAGCGTCGGCCCGATGAGCACGAGCGGGATGACGATGACCCCGACCAGCAAGGAGACGAGGTAGAGCGAGAGCGACAGCGCCCGCGTCCGGACGATCCCCCGCACGCCGGACTGCCCGTACATGATCGAGATGGTGTCGACGAAGACGTTGAGGGCCCGCGACCCCGACCAGACGGAGAGCACGAAGCCCACCGAGATCAGGTCGAAACGGCCGTTCTTGAGCACGTCGTGCAGGGTCGGCACGAGCAGCTTGTCGTTGATCTGGGGCGTGAGGAACCGGCTCGCCCACTGCTGGACCGACATGGTGACGTCGTTGACGGTGTCCGGGCCGAGCCACCCCCCGATGTAGCCGACCCCGCCGAAGAGCCCGAGCACCAGCGGCGGCAGCGACAGCAGCGCGAAGAACCCGGCCTCGGAGGCGAGCCCGGTCACGCGGTAGCGCAGGCACACCCGGATGGTCTCCACCGTGAGGCGCGCGAGGGCGACCGCACCGGGGATGCGGGCCAGCTCCCGCCTCACCCGTGCCTTGAGCCTCACCCCGCAACGGTATCCCGCAACTCCGTGCCCCACCGGGCTCTGACACGGCTCCCCTCGGCGGAGCGCACAGCCCCCTACGCTGCCCCCGTGAGCACCCACGAGGTCACGAACCAGGTCCCTCCCCTCACCGGCCACTCCGTCCTCGACACCGACGCGGCACTCACCGAGGGCCTGCGACGCTGGGCCGGCACCCCGGCATACGACGACGTGGCGGACCTCGGCCGCCTCGCCGGCCTCGCCGAGTGGCAGCGCCAGGGCGACCTCGCCAACGCCAACCCGCCCGTCCTGCGCAGCCACTCCCCCACCGGCGAGCGCCTCGACGAGGTCGAGTTCCACCCCGCGTGGCACGCCCTCATGGCGACCGCCGTGTCCCACGGCCTCACCGCCGAGCCGTGGACCCGGCCTCCGGGCAGCGGCGCGCACCTGCGACGCGCCGCCGGCTTCTACGTGTGGTCCCAGGTGGAGGCCGGTCACCTCTGCCCCGTCTCCATGACGTATGCCGCCGTGCCGGCTCTGCGGGCCAGCCCGGCCCTCGCGTCGGAGTGGGTCCCGAAGCTCGCCTCACGGACGTACGAGCCGGAGCTGCGCCCGGTCGGGGCGAAGGCGGGCGCCATCGTGGGAATGGGCATGACCGAGAAGCAGGGTGGCTCCGACGTCCGCGCGAACACCACGCGGGCCAGGCCGGCGACTGGTGGTGCGCTCGCCGCAGCGGACACCTACCGCCTCACCGGGCACAAGTGGTTCTGCTCCGCCCCGATGAGCGACGCGTTCCTCATGCTGGCGCAGGCGGACGACGGCCCCACGTGCTTCCTCGTCCCCCGGGTCCTCGACGACGGCTCGCGCAACTCCCTTGCGCTGCAACGCCTGAAGGACAAGCTGGGCAACCGCTCCAACGCCTCGAGCGAGGTCGAGCTCGACGGCACGTGGGGCGTGCGGGTCGGCGACGAGGGCCGCGGCGTGCCGACCATCCTCGGCATGGTCGCCGCGACCCGGCTCGACTGCGTGCTCGGCTCCGCGGCGACGATGCGCCAGGCCCTCGTCCGCGCCGTCCACCATGCCCGGCACCGCGCGGCGTTCGGCGCGCTGCTGGTCGACCAGCCCCTCATGACCACCGTGCTCGCCGACCTCGCCCTGGAGTCCGAGGCGGCGACGACGCTGGCGCTGCGGCTCGCCCACGCCGTCGACGAGGGCGAGCACGACTTCGCGCGGCTCGCGGTCGCGGTCGCGAAGTTCTGGGTGTGCAAGCGCGCCGCCCCGATGGTCGCCGAGGCGCTGGAGTGCCTCGGCGGGAACGGCTACGTCGAGGACCACGGCCTGCCGCGCCTCTACCGCGAGGCCCCGCTCAACTCCATCTGGGAGGGCTCCGGCAACGTCAACGCCCTCGACGTGCTCCGCGCCCTGCGGCGTGAGCCGGCCGCCGTGGACGCCTTTGTCACCGAGGTGGAGCGCGGGCGTGGGCACAGCGAAGCGCTGGACCGGGCCGTCGCCTCCCTGGCCGACACGGTCGTGGGCGCCGGCCGGCCCGGCGCCGAAGCCGGCGCCCGCCGCGTCGTGGAGAGCCTCGCGCTCACCCTGCAGGCGTCGCTCCTCGCCCGGCACGCGCCGACCCCGGTGGCCGACGCGTTCGTCGCGACCCGGCTCGGCGAGGGAGGCGGGCGGGTGTTCGGCTCGCCGGAGACCGGCCTCGCCGGCCCGCGGGTGCTGGTCGACCGCGCCTTCCCCGGGTAGCCGCCCCGGCTGCGGTTACGTCGCCTCGAGCCGGGCCCTCTCCTTGGCGACGTCGTAGTCGACGGTCGGCCACTGCAGGTCCATCCCCCGCAGGTGCTCGAGGACGAGGTTCGCCACGGCGAGCCGCGCGTACCACTTGCGGTCGGCGGGCACGACGAACCACGGCGCCTCGTCGGTGGAGCAGCGCTCGAGCGCCGCCTGGTAGGCCTGCTGGTAGTCGTCCCAGCAGCGGCGCTCGTCGACGTCCCCGGGGTTCCACTTCCAGTTCTTGTCCGGCCGGTCGAGCCGCTCCATGAGCCGCTCCTTCTGCTCCCCGGAGGAGATTTGGAGCATCACCTTGACCACCGTCGTGCCGTGCACGACGACCGAGCGCTCGAAGTCGTTGATCTGCGCGTAGCGGCGTGACCACGTCGATCTCGGCACGAGGTCGTGCACCCGCACGATGAGCACGTCCTCGTAGTGGGACCGGTCGAAGACGCCGATCTGGCCGGCGTGCGGCAGCGCGTTGCGGACCCGCCAGAGGAAGGGGTGCTCCTTCTCCTCCGGGGTCGGGGCCTTGAACGCGGTGTAGCGCACCCCCTGCGGGTCCATCTGGCCGACGACGTGGCGCATGATCCCGCCCTTGCCCGAGGTGTCCATGCCCTGCACGACGAGCAGGAAGGACCGGTTGCCGCCCTCCTTGGACTCGGCGTAGAGCCGCTCCTGGAGGTCCGCGATGCCGGGCGAGGCCTGGGCCAGCGCCTTCTCGCCGGCCTTCTTCCCTCCCGTGAACCCCGGCGTGGACCGCGGGTCGACGTCGGCGAGCCGGAACCCCTCAGCGACGCGCAGCGCGTCCGAGAAGGGAGTGGTCGAGGCGGGTCGTGACGTCTTCGCGCTGCGGTCCTTGGCCATGAGCCGCATCGTGGCATCACCCGTCCCCGCGCGCGACCTGCCCGTCCCCCTCCGGCGCGGCCTCCCCGTCACTCTCCCGCCCGGCCTCCCCCTCGCCCTCCCGCGCGAGGGCGGTCAGGCGCGACAGCGCACGGAAGTACTTCTTGCGGTACCCACCCCGCAGCAGCTCCGGCGTGAACAGCTCGGCCAGCGGCGCCCCACTCGCGTAGACCGGGATGTCGGCGTCGTAGAGACGGTCGGCGAGGACCACGAGGCGCAGCGCGACGACCTGGTCGGAGACGGGCCGGACGTGCGTCCACCCGACCTCGGTGACGCCGTCGAGCATGGCGCGGTACCGCGACGGGTGCACCGTGGCGAGGTGGCGCGTGACGTCGACGAAGTGGTCGAGCAGCCCCTGCTCCCCGACCGCCGCAGCCACCGCCTCGTCGGACAGCGGCGGGGGCCCAGCGGGCACCCCTCGGTGCCGGTAGTCGTCCCCGTCGACGGTCACCACGTCGAACCGGCCGGCCAGGGACTGGATCTCCCGCAGGAAGTCCTCGGCCGCGAACCGACCCTCCCCCAGCGCGCCGGGGAGCGTGTTCGACGTCGCCGCCAGCGACACCCCGGCCTCGGTGAGCCGGGCCAGCAGCGTCGACATGAGCACGGTGTCGCCGGGGTCGTCGAGCTCGAACTCGTCGATGCACAGCAGCCGGTGTCCCTGCAGCGCCTCGACCGTGGGTGCGAAGCCGAGCGCCCCGACGAGGTTGGTCAGCTCGACGAACGTGCCGAACGCCTTGGGCGCCGGAGCCGCGTGCCAGAGGCCGGCGAGCAGGTGCGTCTTGCCCACGCCGAAGCCTCCGTCGAGGTAGACGCCACGCCCGTCGCCCTCGGCGCTCCGGCGCCACCACCGCCGCGAGCCACCGCGCGCGGCCGCGAGCCGGCCGGCATACGCCTCGAGCCGCTCCACGGCGGCGGCCTGGCTCGGCTGGGAGGGGTCCGGCCGGTAGGTCGAGAACCGCTCGTCGGCGAACCGCGGCGGCGGGACCAGCTCCCGGACCAGCCGGCCCCGGTCCAGCGCCGGGGTGCGCGCGGTGATCGACGAGGGCACGGCGTGCAGCGTAGTGACTGGCACACTGCAGCCATGCGTCTCCTCCTCGCCGAGTCCGCCGACCAGCATCCCGGGGCCGAGCTCGACGAGGCGGCGCTGACCGCGCTGTATGCCGGTCCGCTCGGTCCGTGGCTGCGCGTCAACTTCGTCTCGACCCTGGACGGTGCGGCCAACGGCCGCGACGGCCGCACCGGCACCATCAACACCGAGGCCGACGGCGTGGTCTTCCACCTGCTCCGGCGGCTCTCCGACGTGGTCGTCGTCGGAGCGGGCACGGTGCGGGTGGAGGGCTACGGCCGGCTCACCGGTGGCGACGGAGCAGCGCCGCCGCTCGCGGTCGTGAGCAGCTCGGGGCGGCTCCCGGACCACCTCCTGCGGCCGGCCGACGGCCGCGGGGACGTGCTGCTCGTGACCCATGCGGGAGCCGCGCCGGAGGCGGTCGCCGCCGCCCGCAACGCCCTCGGTGCCGACGCCGTGATCCTGGCCGGGGAGCACACGGTCGACCTCGGGCACCTGCGCGACGAGCTCGTGGCGCGCGGCCTGCCCCGCATGCTGTCGGAGGGCGGCCCCACGCTCTTCGGCGCGCTGCTCGCGCAGGGCTGCGTCGACGAGCTCGACCTCACCTGGGCGCCGGCCGTCGTCGGGGGCGCGCACCCCCGCATCGTCACCGGCGGCGAGGTCGAGGTCCCGCTCGAGCCGATGCTCCTCGTGGAGGAGGGCGGCACCGTGATGGGTCGCTGGCGCGTGGTCAGGAGCTGACGAACTCCCGCACCAGCCGGTCCCAGCGCGCGGGGTCGGTGTTCCACTCCTTGCAGTGGCGGGCGCCGTGCCAGGGCTCGAAGGTCACGAGGTCGGGTCGCGCCGCGGCCAGGGCCTGCGACGGTCCCACCGGCACGAACTCGTCGTCGACGGAGTGGATGAGCAGCACGCGGTGGCGCAGCTCCCCGGCCCTGGCCACCCAGTCGGTGAGGGCGACGTCGACGGCGTCGTGGACGCCGACGAGCCGCCGCGCCCACGGCTTCCCCATGAGGGTGCGGCTGAGGTCGCCGAGGGGCGCCGGGATGCCGTGCTGGACGGCGTGGAACGCGAGCACGTCGTTCCAGTCGACGACCGGCGCGTCGAGGACGACATGGGTGACATGGTCCGCCAGCCACGACCGGTCGAGCATCTGGAGCGTGATCGCCCCGCCCATGGACCACCCGACGAGGACCAGCTCACGGGCGCCGTGCTGCACCGCGCACAGCGCGGCGTCCTCGATGTCACGCCACTCGGACAGGCCGAGGTTGTAGCGCCCGTCCGGTCCCTCCGGGGCGCCGGCGTCGTTGCGGTAGGACGGGATGAGGACGCTGAGACCGGCCTCGTGGAGGGCCGGCACGGCACGCAGGCACTCGTCGCGCAGGGCGCCCCGCCCGTGCACGAGGACCGCCCAGCGCTGCGTCGGCTCCTGCGCCTCCACGACCCAGGCCGGCATCGCGCCGAGCTCGGTCTGCACCTCGACGTCGCGGCTGGGCAGGCCCAGCGAGAGGTCGGGTCGGCCGGCGAAGTAGTACTGGTTCCACCGGCCGAAGCCGGGGGCGAGGCGACCGGCGTCCACGCCGAGCAGCTCCCGCCGGACGCGCCCTGCGGCCTCGTCCACCGCGAGCACCTCACCGACCCGGCAGTGCCCGCGGCCGTCGTCGAGCCAGATGCCGTAGCGCCCGGGAGCGCGGGTGTCGTCGGTGACGCCGAGGACCACCTCGGTGTCGGACACGCCGAGGATCGCGGTGTCCTCGGGACGCTCGCGCTCCGGCGTGAGGGCGCGACGGGCGAGGTAGGCGGCGGCGCTCAGCGACGACACCGCACCCACCGCGGCCGCACCGACCGCGACACCCGCCGCCGCGCCCAGGGCCTCACGCCCCCGGACCGCCATGGCGCTCCTCCCCCGGTTCGAGGACGTCCTCGAGCTGGTAGCTCACCGGCTCCTCGAGCTGCGCGTAGGTGCACGACTCCGGCCTGCGGTCGGGACGCCAGCGCACGAACTGGGCGGTGTGCCGGAAGCGGGCGCCCTCCATGTGGTCGTAGCGGACCTCCACGACGCGCTCAGGGCGCAGCGGCGTGAAGGAGAGGTCCTTGCCGGCGTTCCAGCGACTCGTCGCACCGCTCGTCGGCGTGCGCGTGCCCATCTCCTGCTCCGCCCACGCCCACGGGTGGTCGCCGAAGTCGGTGACCAGCGGCTGGAGCTCCTCGAAGAGTGCTTGGCGGCGGGCCATGGGGAGCGCCCCGATGACGCCGACGCTCATCAGGGTCCCGTCGTCGGTGTAGAGGCCGAGCAGCAGCGAGCCGATGGCCTCGGCGCTGCTCTTGTGGGTCCGGTAGCCGGCGACGACGCAGTCGGCGGTCCGCTCGTGCTTGACCTTGAACATCACGCGCTTGTCGGGCTGGTAGGTGCCGTCGAGGGGCTTGGCCACGACGCCGTCGAGGCCGGCTCCCTCGAACTGGTCGAACCACCCGAGCGCCACGTCGCGGTCCGTGGTGGCCGGGGTGAGGTGGATGGGGGGCACGGCGTCCGCCAGGGACTTCTCGAGCGCGGCCCGCCGCTCCCGGAACGGCCGGTCCAGCAGGCTCTCGTCGCCGAGCGCGAGCAGGTCGAAGGCCACGAAGCTCGCCGGGGTCTCGGCTGCCAGCTTGCGCACGCGGCTCGCTGCCGGGTGGATCCGCTGCTGGAGCAGCTCGAAGTCGAGGCGCTCACCCCCCGGTGCGATGAGGACGATCTCCCCGTCGACGACCGCCTTGTCGGGGAAGCTCGCCAGGACGGCCTCGACGACCTCCGGGAAGTAGCGCGTCATCGGCTTCTCGTTGCGGCTTCCGATCTCGACGCGGTCGCCCGAGCGGAAGATCACGGACCGGAAGCCGTCCCACTTCGGCTCGTAGGACAGCTCACCCTCCGGCATGCCCTTGACCGCCTTGGCGAGCATGGGCGCGACCGGCGGGACGACGGCGAGGCCCCAGGTGGCGTCGCGGTCGGCCTTGGGCCCGAGGTAGTCGCTGTCGTCCTTGTCCTGGCGGCGCTTGCTCGGCTGCACCCGCGGCGGCTCCCCCGGCATCTTGGGGTAGTCGGGCGGGAAGTTCAGCTCACCGAGGCCCCGCTCGTGGACGTCCTTGTGCCACAAGCCGATCGCCGCAGAGATGTCACCGACGGCGTCGTCGATCCCCGCCCAGGCGTCGCCGTCGGAGGCGACGATCCTCGGCACGGTGCGGACCGTGAAGTCCCGCGGTCCGACGCCCGCGAGCGCGTCCCAGCCGACCGGCATACTGACCGGCGCCCCGGCGAGGGGTCGGGGACTGTAGGCGGAGGCGATGGTGCGGTCCCGGCTCGCCTGGTTGAAGTCCACGAAGACCCGCTCGCCGCGCTCCTCCTTCCACCAGGCGGTCGTGACGAGGTCCGGCAGGCGCCGCTCGAGCTCGCGCGCGATGGCGATGACGCCGTGGCGGACGTCGAGGAACTCGTGCGTCGGCCTGATCCGCGCGTAGACGTGGACGCCGCGGTTCCCCGAGGTCTTGGCCCAGCCGGTCAGGCCCAGCTCGGCGAGCACCTCGCGCAGGACGTGGGCCGCCTCGACGGCGTCGCGGAAGTCGCGGCCGGGCTGGGGGTCGAGGTCGATGCGCAGCTCGTCGGGGTGGTCGTTGTCGCCGCTGCGCACCGGCCACGGGTGGAAGGTGACGGTGTTCATCTGCACCGCCCACACAGCGGTCGCCGGCTCGTCGACGACGAGCTGGGGGTGGCGCCGGCCCGAGGGGTAGGTGCACATCGTCGTCCGGGCCCAGTCCGGGACGCCCCGCGGCGGGTTCTTCGAGTAGAACTCCTCGCCCTCCACGCCCTCGGGGAAGCGCTGCAGGGTGACGGGCCGGTCGCGCAGCGCCGTCATGAGGGGGTCGGCGACCGCGACCACGTAGGCCGCGAGGTCGCCCTTGGTGATCCCCACGTCCGGCCACATGACACGGTCGGGGCTGGAGATCCGCACCTCCCGCACCCCGTCGGGGCCGGGGACCTCGAGGACCGTCTCGGACGCCGCCATGGCGCGCAGCCTACTTGCGCCATGCCCCGCCGCCGGGGGAACGAACCGGCCAGGAGGCGTGTTGACCCCGGTATGCAGACGAGCAAGAGCAGCTACCCCGTGACCAAGACCGACGAGCAGTGGCGCGCGGAGCTCAGCCCCGCCGAGTACCAGGTGCTCCGCCAGGCAGGCACCGAGCGGCCCTTCGTCGGCGAGTACACCGACACCACGACCGAGGGCGTCTACGCCTGCCGCGCGTGCGGTGCCGAGCTGTTCACCTCGGAGACGAAGTTCGGGAGCCACTGCGGGTGGCCGTCGTTCTACGCGCCCCTCGCCGGCGACTCCGTGGAGTACATCGAGGACCGCTCGATGGGGATGAAGCGCGTCGAGGTCCGGTGCGCCAGCTGTGGCAGCCACCTCGGGCACGTCTTCGAGGGCGAGGGCTACGGCACCCCGACCGACCAGCGCTACTGCAAAAAAACCATCAGCATCACGCGGCGCCCCACCACCACCGCCTGACCCCCCGCCCGGCGCCCGCGGCCGCCGCCCCCGCGGCCGGGCTCAGCGCAGCGACGCCACGAGGTCCCGGACGGCGACCTTGCGCCCGGTGTGGAACGGGACCTCCTCGCGCACGTGCCGCCGCGCCTGCGCGGCCCGCAGGTCCCGCATGAGGTCGACGATGCGGTGCAGCTCGTCGGCCTCGAACGCCAGCACCCACTCGTAGTCGCTGAGCGCGAAGGACGCGATCGTGTTGGCCCGCACGTCCGGGTAGCCGCGGGCCATCATCCCGTGCTCGGCGAGCATGTCGCGGCGCTGCGAGTCCTCCAGCAGGTACCAGTCGTAGGACCGCACGAACGGGTAGACGCAGATGAACTCCTTGGGCTCCTCCCCCGCGAGGAAGGCCGGGACGTGGCTCTTGTTGAACTCCGCGGGCCGGTGCAGTGCCATCGCGGACCACGTGCCCTCGAGCTGCTGCCCGAGCTCCGTGCGCAGCAGCCGCCGGTAGGCCGACTGGATCGCCTCGGGCTTCTCGGCGTGCCACCAGACCATGAAGTCCGCGTCGGCGCGGAAGCCGGCGACGTCGTAGACGCCACGGGTGACCACGCCCTCCTCCTCGAGCTCCTCGAGCAGCTTCTCGACCTCCTTGGCGAGGACCTCCCGGTCGTCGCCGAGGGGACCTGTCACGGCGAAGACGCTCCACATGGCGTAGCGGACGGTGTCGTTGATCTCGCGGATGCGGCTCGCGTTCGTGGTGGCCATGAGCCCATTGTCACCCGGGCGGCCGGAGCGCCCGGACGTGGGTGGTGACCGCGCGGGCCGCCTCCCGTCCCGTGCCCACACATGCCGGTATGCCGACGCCGTCGTAGGCGGCTCCGGCCAGCTCCAGCCCGGCCAGGTCCGCGACGGCGGAGCGGATCCGCGCGACCCGGTCCACGTGCCCGACGGCATACTGCGGCAGGGCCCCGCCCCAGCGCTGCACGTGCCAGTCGGCCACTCGCGGCAACGGCCTCCCGAGGGCCGCCCCCACCTCCTGCACCGCGACGGCCGCGAGGTCCGCGTCCTCCCGGTGGAGCTCGGCGCTCTCGCCGGCCCGACCGACCGAGGCGCGCAGGAAAACGACGCCGTCGCCCGCCTCCGCCGCCCACGCCCACTTGCCCGACGTGAACGTGCTCGCCTTGACGACGCGCCCGTCGACCGGCGGGACGAGGAAGCCGGAGCCGGGGAGCGGGTCCGCGGGCGCCTCGACGGCGAGGGTGACGATGGCCATGGAGGCGTAGCCGATCGCCGAGAGCTCCGCCGCGGCAGCCGGAGCCGTGTCCCGGAGCAGCCGTGCCGCCGGGGCCGCGGGCACGGCGAGGACGACGGCGTCCGCGTCGAGGGCCTCGGGGGCCGGCCGCGGTCCGACGACGACGCGCCAGCCTCCGGCGGTCCGGTGCAGCTCTCTCGCGATGGTGCGGCTGCGGACGCCGACTCCCCGCTCGTCGAGCCGGTCGAGCAGCAGCTCGGCCAGACGGCCCACCCCGCCCGTGAGCCCGGCGAAGACCGGCGCTGCCGCCCGGTCCCGTGCCGCGGCGGCCGCGTCCCGAGCGGTGGCGGTGAGCGAGCGGCCCTCACGCGCCGCGGTGAACAGGGCGGGCACGCACGCCTGCAGCGACAGCTCCCTGGCCCGGCCGGCATACACCCCGCCGAGCAGCGGCTCGACGAGCCGGTCGACGACCGCGTCGCCGAGCCGGGCCGCGACGTACTCGCCCACGGCGACGTCGCGCTCGAGCGGTCCTCCGGGCCATGGCTGCTCGTCCTGCGCCCTCGTCACCTCGGCGGTGTCGAGCACGCCGAGGGCGGCGTCCGGGTCGCTGGGCACGCCCATGAGGCTTCCCGCCGGGAGTGGGTGCAGGCCACCGCGTGACCAGATGGAGGCGCTGGTCGTGGCCGGGTGCGTGAGGAGAGCGGAGCCGCCCACCTCCTCGACGAGCTCCAGCGCCTCGGGTCGGCGCGCGAGCACCGACTCCGCGCCGACGTCGAGCGGCACGCCGGCCACCTCCTCGCGGCGGAGCTTGCCGCCCGGGCGGTCCGCGGCGTCGAGGACGGTGACCCGTGCCCCGGGCAGGACCCGCGTGGTCTCCCAGGCGGCGGTCAGGCCCGAGATGCCACCGCCGACCACGACGACGTGCGGCCCGGTCATGGCGCCAGCCAAGCAGAGACCGTGACCCATTCGTCACCAGGGGGTCGGAACCAGAGCGTGGCCGGGCAGGTCCGACCGGGGTACCCGTCCACCGCAGGCAAGGGGTCCGGCCATGATCGCACGACGACACCGCAGCACCGCGTTCCTCTCCGCGCTCGCCCTGAGCGCCCTCGCGCTCGCGGCGTGCTCCGCGGGCGGCTCCGACAGCTCGAGCGCGGGCAGCGCCGGCAGGGCCGGCACGGCCGCGAGCGCGGCCGTGCCGAAGTCGTCCCCGGCCGGCGAGCTCGGCCAGCAGGACCGCTCGGCGGCCGGCTCCCCGAAGGCCCCCGCGAAGCCCGGGGACGGTGGCACCTCGGTGGACCCGGCCTCCCTCACGCCGCCGGGCGAGCTGCTCGCCCGCCAGGCCACCGTCGCCCTCCAGGTCAAGGACCTCGGCCAGGCGGTCGCGCGCATCCGGTCGCTCTCGGCGGCCAACGACGGCCTCGTGCTCGCGGAGAACGTCGGCACCGGCGGCGACGTCGTGCCGCTCGAGGACCGCTCGAAGGTCACGGCGACGACCTATGCCGAGATCACGCTGTCCGTGCCCGCGGACCGGCTCGACGGCGTGCTCGCCGACCTCGGCGAGCTGGGGAAGGTGATCCGGTCGTCGACCTCGAGCGAGGACGTCACGAGCCAGGTGGTCGACACGCAGTCACGCCTGGCCACGATGCGGGCGAGCGTCGAGCGCGTGCGGGCCCTCATGGACCGGGCCACCGACCTCGACCAGGTGGTCGACCTCGAGGCGCAGCTCGCCCGCCGGCAGGCCGACCTCGAGGCGCTCGAGTCCCAGCTCGCCGCGCTGAAGAACAGCGTCGCCCGCTCGCCGGTCCAGGTGAGCCTGACCACCGTGCCGGGCGTCATCGCCGAGGACGCCGGGACCGGGTTCCTCGCCGGGCTGGGCGCCGGGTGGAAGGCGTTCACCTCCTCGGTGGTGGTGGTGCTCACCGTGCTGGGTGCGCTGCTGCCGTTCGCGTTCGTGCTGGCCCTCGTCGGGATCCCGCTCTGGCTGGTCCTGAGGCACCGTCGCCCCGCGTCGCCACCGGTCGCCACGCTGCCGGAGTGAGGCCCTGCCCACCGCCGGGGTGACCCGCGTGGCAGGTCAGTGACGGCGTGGGGGGGGGGGGTTTTGGGGCAGCGGCGCGCGCCCCCCCGGCGGCCCCCCCCCGGGGGCCCCGCCCCACACGACCGCCC
>JAICIN010000062.1 GCA_025924375.1 Dermatophilaceae bacterium
CGGACCGCGACCTGGGACCGCGTGACGATGGTGTGGTCCCACCTCGGGAACACCGAGATCGTCATCGGCGTGTGCGTGCTCGCCGTCGCCCTGCTCTGGTGGCGCACCCGCGAGTGGTGGCTCGCAGTGGTGCCCGCGATCGCCATCGCGCTGCAGGCGACCGTGTTCGTGGTCGCGACGGCGGTGGTGGGCAGGCCCCGGCCCCACGTGGCGCACCTCGACCCGGCGCCCCCGACCTCGAGCTACCCGAGCGGCCACGTCGGTGCCTCCGTGGCGCTCTACGTCAGCTTCGCCCTGCTGGCCCAGCGCATCGAGCGGGCCGTGCTCCGCCGGCTCGTCACGGTCGCGTGTCTGGTGGTCCCGGTGCTCGTCGCGTGGGCGCGCCTCTACCGCGGCATGCACCACCTCAGCGACATCCTCGTGGGCGCCGCGAACGGCGTGGTCTGCGCCGTGCTGGCGTGGGCCTACCTGCGGCGGCGCGCGGCCGTGCCCGAGGACCAGGGCCGTCGTTCGCCGTGAGCGGGCAACCGTGCCGGACGACGGTGGAGCTGGGTGGGCCGGGCCGTCTCAGAACCGGCCGCGCAGCCGGAGCAGTGGCGGCCGGCCGTCGGGGTCGTAGACCGCGCGGTAGAGCGGTGTCGCCCAGGCGCGCGTGAGCCGGGGCAGGGGCGGGTCCACGAGGGGACGCACGCGTCCCGGCGGCCGCTCCCCGACCCGGCCGTCGTCGTGCCACTGCTGCAGACGTGCCGCCGACCGGGCGAAGGCGTCGAAGACGCACGACGGCGCCAGCTCCTCCTCCGCGGCGGTCTCCAGGTGCTCCCTGGCCAGCGCCACCCGCAGTGAGCGCGCGTAGTCCGGGTCGCACACCGCCGCCGACAGCTCCGAGTCGTGGGTCCAGGACCGCCGGTTGAAGTTGTCGGACCCCACGGTCGCCCACTCGTCGTCGATGACGCAGACCTTCGCGTGCACGTAGACCGGCACCCCGGCGTGGTTCTCCACGCCGTAGAAGGCGACCCGGTCGCCGCCGGCCTGCCGCAGGATCGACACGGCCTCACGGCGTCCGACGAGGTTGGGCGGGCCGCTGAGCCGCCCGTCCTGGTCGGGGTGGTGCGGCAGCACGGCGACCAGCCGGAGTCCCGGGTTGGCCCGGAGCGCCTCGGCGAAGGTCTCGGCCACGTGGCGCGACCACAGGTACTGGTCCTCGACGTAGATGAGCCGACGGGCCCGGCCGATCGCCTTGGAGTAGCCACGGGCCACGCTGCGCTCCCCGTCCGGCGCGAAGTCGTAGCCGGGGCGGCGTCCGGGGTAGGTGCGCAGCAGCTGCACGGGGTGCCGCCCGGTGGGCCGGGGGTCCGGCAGCTGCGGTGGCAGCGGCCGGAGGGTGGCCGGCTGGTCCTTGCGCAGCCGGTCGCCGAGCAGGCGGAACGGGCTGAGGCTCAGCGGGTGCGGGTCGTCCCACCGCTCCCGGAACACCGTCTCGACGTCCCCGACGGCCGGTCCCGTGAGCATGAGCTGGACGTCGTGCCAGGGCGGCCGGTCCCCGTACACCTCGGCCATCGGCTGGCGCTGCGGGTCGCCCCAGTGGTCGCTGTCGTCACGACGGCTGTGGCACAGGTCGATGCCGCCCACGAACGCCACGTCGCGCTCCGGCCGGTCCGGGTGCCGGAGCACCATGAACTTCTGGTGGTGCGAGCCGCCCGGGCGCACCCGCATGTCGAGCTGGCACTCGCCGCCCGCGGCGTTGATCCTCTCGCCCAGGTGGCGGTTCTCCGTGGCCGAGAACCGGATCCGGTCCAGGTGCGAGCGCCAGACCAGCCCGCGGACGTCGACGCCCCGCTCGGCCGCCTCGCCCAGCAGCCGGGCCACCTCACTGCCCGGCTCCCCCAGCAGCTGCTCGTCGGGGTCTCCCCGCCAGTCGACGAAGAGGAGGAGCTCGCCCCGGCGCATGTCGCACACCCGGTCGTGGAGGGTCGCGAAGTAGGTGCTCCCGTGGATGAGCGGCACCACGTGGTTGCCTTCGGACCACGCCGCTCCGTCGACGTGCCGGGCGTCGAGGGAGGTGGCACGGTTTCCTCGCTCCGACGCCCCGAGGAACCAGTCAGCCACCGCCACAGGGCATGCATACCGGCGTTCGGGACGGAGGGGAAGAGCCGGGCCGTCACCCGGGCGTCGTGGTGGAGGGGCCGGTCGCGGTGGAGGGGCCGGTCGGGTCGGGCTGGGTGGACGAGAACCAGGTGAGAATGCCGTAGAGCCAGACCAGGCCGAGCGTGAGCGTGAGCAGGAGGATCTGCAGCCATGGCGGCGGGGCCAGCCAGCCGAGGAGCAGGGCGACCACGGCGGCGGCGGCCAGCGACACCGACACCGGACGGTAGACGTGGCCGAGGTCGCGCCAGTCGGCGAGCGAGGACGCGATGACCACCAGGGCCAGCACGCCCGCGGCCACGGACACCGAGAGCACCATGGCCGCCGGCGCCGGGGCGTGCCCGTCCGAGGCGTGCTCCACCATGCTCACCATGACCCCGCCCGTCGCCGCGATCGTCATCGTCACCGGGAGGTGCCCGACGAGCCACCGGGACAGCGCACCCCGGTCGTGGCGCACGGGGCGACCGCCCACGAGGTCGAAGTAGCTCCACCAGTAGGCGAACCCGATTCCGAGGCCGAGGATCCCGGTGAGGACGGCCATCGGCGTCCGGCCGGCGTCCGCGATGCCGGTGACGACACCGACGACCACCTCCCCCAGCACGATGATGGTGAAGAGGTCGAACCGCTCGACCATGGACTCGCCCACGTTGGCGCTGGTGTCCCTCGTGGCCCCGTTGCGCCAGTCGAGGACCGTGATGCCGGCGAGCCAGCCCACGACCACGGCCGCCCAGACGACGAGTCGTGTGGACGGCGGCAGGAGGGCGCTCACGCCGATGACCGTCGCGGAGGCCACGACACCGGCGATGTAGGGGGTCGTCACCGGACGGAACACCGGGTCGTCCCGTCGGCGCACGGAGTACCACAGCCACCCGAGCAGGAAGAGGTAGGCGCTGTAGACCAGGGCGAAGGCAGGGCCGTCGCCCGCTGTCGCCTCGGCGGTGAACACCGCGAGGAGCGCGAGGACGCCCATCTGGAGGAACACGTAGGACCGGGTCCGACCCTCGGCGCGGCCGTGCAGGTCGTGGTAGACGGCGCCGTTGACCCACGCGAGCCAGACGAGCCCGAACACCACCGCGAAGCGGCCCAGGGCGGCCCACGTCACGTCGACGGCGAGGTGGCGGGCGGCCTGGGACACCACGACGACGTAGACCAGGTCGTAGAAGAGCTCGAGGAAGCTGACCTCGCGCCCCTCGACGACCTCGCCGTGGGCCCGGGGCGGCTGCCAGAAGTGGCGACGGAACGCCGCGGTCGTGGCCCACGAGAGGGCGCCGCTGCCGCGCCTGTCCGGCATACGCGCTCCTCACCCCGGCCGACGGTCCTGGGGAGATCGTCGCCCACGGGAGGGTCCCACCGCACTCCTCCACGCCGGCCCTGCGGGCGCCCTGGGCGTCTCGCGGAAAGATGCTCGATGCCCCGATCGGGGAGACGATGGGGTGCGAACGGGCCGACTGCGCGGCGTGACCGCGCGGCGGGCACCGCAGCCGAGCGCACGAGGAGCGGCATGAAGCTGGGACTGCACATCGCGGACTTCACCTGGGAGGGCGGTCCCGCCGCCCTCCGACAGCGGCTGGCCGACGTGGCTGCCGGCGCCGAGCAGGCCGGCTACGACCGGGTCAGCGTCATGGACCACGTCTGGCAGATCGGGCCGCTGGGCCCGCCGGAGCACGAGATGCTCGAGGCGTACACGGCGCTCGGCTACCTCGCGGCCCGGACCGAACGGGTCAAGCTGCTCACGGTCGTGACCGCCGTGGTGTACCGCGCCCCGGGGCTGCTCGCCAAGGCCGTCACCACGCTCGACGTCCTCTCCGGTGGTCGCGCGATGCTCGGCATCGGCGCCGCCTGGAACGAGGAGGAGTCCCGTGGGCTGGGACTGTTCTTCCCCTCGACGGCGGAGCGCTTCGAGCGGCTCGAGGAGGCGCTGCAGATCTGCCGGCAGATGTGGAGCGACGAGGACGGGCCCTACCAGGGGAAGCACTACCGGCTCGAGCGGACCCTCAACTCGCCGCAGTCGCTGAGCCGTCCCCACCCGCCGATCCTCATCGGCGGTGCGGGCGAGCGGAAGACACTGCGCCTCGTGGCGCAGTACGCCGACGCCTGCAACATCTTCGACACCCCCGAGCTGGCCCACAAGCTCCAGGTGCTGCGTGGCCACTGCGAGCGGCTCGGCCGGGACTACGAGGAGATCGAGAAGACCGCGCAGCTGCGCTTCGACCTCGGCCCGCGGGGCGAGCGGGTCCAGCAGACGGTCGAGCACCTCCACGAGCTGGCGGAGCTGGGCATCGAGGTGGCCCACGGCACGCTCGCGAACGTCAGCAGGCCCGGCACGCTGGAGCTCATGGGAGAGCGCGTCATCCCGGCCGTGGCGGACCTCTGAGGGGCGACCGGTCGGGCGGCCGACCGTCAGGCGGGCGACCGCTCAGGCGGGCGACCGGTCGGGCACGCGGGCGACCGGTCAGGCGCTCAGCTCGGCGGGGGGCTGGGCGCCCGTGACCCCTCGGGCCTGCTCGGCGAACTGTGTCGTGTAGAGCTCGGAGTAGAGCCCGCCGAGTGCCATGAGCTCGGCGTGGCTGCCGCGCTCGACGATGCGCCCGCCGTCGACGACGAGGATCTGGTCGGCGCCGCGCACCGTCGACAGACGGTGGGCGATCACGAGGGCGGTGCGGCCCGACAGTGCACGGTCGAGGGCCCGCTGGACGGCCACCTCCGACTCGCTGTCGAGGTGGGCCGTCGCCTCGTCGAGGACGAGCAGCCCCGGGCCCTTCAGCAGGAGGCGCGCGATGGCGAGGCGCTGCTTCTCCCCGCCGGAGAGCCGGTGCCCGCGGTCGCCCACGACGGTGTCGAGGCCCTCGGGCAGGGAGTCGATCAGCGCCCACACCTGGGCGGCGCGCAGCGCCTCGAC
Source organism: Dermatophilaceae bacterium (assembly GCA_025924375.1). Lineage (GTDB taxonomy): Bacteria > Actinomycetota > Actinomycetes > Actinomycetales > Dermatophilaceae > JAICIN01. The sequence goes on from JAICIN010000062.1 coordinate 5,042, forward strand.
CATCTCCTCCTCGGTGGCTCCCGGTCGGGCGTAGTCGAGGTTGGCGCGGATCGTGTCGTGGAAGAGGTGCGCCTCCTGCGTGACGACACCGACGGTGCGGTGCACCGACTCGAGGGTGGCGTCACGGAGGTCGACGCCGTTGACGCGCACCGCGCCGGAGCTGGGGTCGTAGAGCCTCGCCACGAGGCTGGTGATGGTCGTCTTGCCCGCTCCACTGGGGCCGACGAGGGCGACGAGCTGGCCGGGGGCGATGTCGAAGCTGACGTCGCGCAGCACGGTGCCCGAGCCCTTGCGGTCGCCGGCGGCGGTGGACTCGAGGGACGCCAGCGACACCTCGTCGGCCCCGGGGTAGCGGAAGCCGACGTGGTCGAGGCTCACCGACACCGGACCCGCCGGAAGCGGCTGCGCAGCGGCCCGCTCGGTGATGAGGGGCTGGAGGTCGAGGACCTCGAAGACCCGCTCGAACGAGACGAGGGCGGTCATGATGTCGACCCGCACGTTGGACAGCGACGTGAGCGGGCCGTAGAGCCGCGCGAGCAGCGCGGTCAGGGCCAGCAAGGTCCCGATGCTGAGGGTGCCACCGACCGCCATGAGGCCGCCGAAGCCGTAGACCATGGCCGTCGCGAGCGACGCGACGAGGGTGAGAGCGACGAAGAACACGCTGCGGTTGAGGGCGATCCGCACGCCCATGTCGCGGACCGCCCCGGCCCGCTCGGCGTACTCGAGGTCCTCCCGGTGGGGGTTGCCGAAGACCTTGACGAGCAGGGCCCCGGCGACGTTGAACCGCTCGGTCATGCGGGTGCCCATGTCGGCGTTGAGGCCCATCTGCGCGTGCGCCAGCCCGGCCAGCCGCCGGCCCATGACCCGGGCGGGCAGCAGGAAGAACGGCACGAGCGCGAGGGCTGCCAGCGTCAGCTGCCACGACAGGGTCGCCATCGTCCCGACGATGAGCACGACCGAGACCGCGTTGCTGACGACGCTCGACAGCACCGAGGTGAACGCCTGCTGCGCCCCCAGGACGTCGCTGTTGAGCCGGCTCACGAGCGCGCCGGTCTGCGCCCGCGTGAAGAAGGCGATGGGCTGCCTGAGGACGTGGGAGAAGACCTCGGTGCGCAGGTCGTAGATCAGGCCCTCACCGACGCGGGCGGAGTACCACCGCTCGACCAGCCCGAGGGCGGCGTCGAGCACGGCGAGCAGCGCGACCAGCAGGGACAGCTGCACGACGACGCCACGGTCGCGGGGGGTGATGCCGTGGTCGATGATCTCGCGCAGCAGCAGCGGGGTGGCCACCACGAGCGCGGCGTCGACGACCACCAGGGCCACGAAGACGGCGATCTGGCCGCGGTAGGGCCGGGCGTAGCCCATGACCCGCCGGGCGGTGCCGGGCGCCAGCCGGCGGTCCTTGACGGAGCTGTCCCGTGTCATGGACCGCATCGCGTGCCATCCGGACATGCTCACGTGACCACCTCCTGCCCTCGCCGGTGCCAGCGGTGCCAACACCGGATGCGCTCGCACGCATTCCCATCATCCGCCGCGGCACCGACAGCGGACCGTCGACGAGCGGGTGCCTGACGCGCCGCTACCGGCCCGGATCGGCGTGGGGCCGGGACACGACGGCGTGGAGCAGGCGGCCCTGCGCCTCACGCTCGAGCCGGAGCTGGTCCTCGCGCCGGGTCTCCGCCGCCGCGCGCAGGAGGGCCTTGAGCTCGCGCAGCGCGGTGTCGGGCGCCGCCAGGAGGGCTGCGACGAGGTCCGCGGTCGTGGCGACCAGCTCCTCGCGCGGCACCGCCACGGAGGCGAGCCCGCTCGCCACCGCCTCCTCCGCGCCGACGAACCGTCCCGTCGCGCAGATCTCGAGGGCCTTGGCGTAGCCCACGAGGTGGACCAGCGCAGCGGTCCCGCCGAGGTCTGGGACCAGGCCCAGTGAGGTCTCGCGCATCGCGAGCTGCACGTCGTCCGCGACGACGCGCAGGTCGGCGGCGAGGGCGAGCTGGAAGCCGGCGCCCACCGCGTGCCCGTGGACCGCCGCGACCACGACGGCCTCGGTGTGCGCCCAGGCGGCGAACCCGCGCTGGTACGGCGCGATGGTCTCGGCCATGCACTCCGGACCGGCGGCTGCCGCGGCGAGGATCGAGGTCTCTCCCTCGATGCCGGCCGGGGTGAGGAGGCCGCGGTCGATCCCCGACGAGAACGACGGCCCCTGGGCGTTGAGGACGACGACCCGGATCGCGGGGTCCAGGCCTTCGGCGAGGCGCGCGAGCGCCTGCCACATGCTCGGCGTCTGGGCGTTGCGCCGCTCGGGGTTGGCGAGGGTGACGGTGAGCACGGGCCCCTCGCGGGTGACGCGCAGGTGCCGGTGCGCGGGTGCGTCGGGCGCGTCGAGGTCCGTTGCGTCGCGGTCGGGTACGTCGGGGTCGGGCGCTTTCGGCTCGGTCACGCCGCGAGGCTACCGGCCCGCTGGGCAGCGAGCTCCGCCAGCGCGACGGTGTCGCCGAGCGTGCCGGGGACGAGGTCGATGCCGGCGTCCGCGCAGCGTCGCGCCATCCGGTCGCGCAGCACGCCGTCGGCGACCATGAACGACACCGCCAGGATGCGGCGCTCCCCCAGGGATGCGGCCACCTCGGCGACGTCCCGGCCGCCGTCGAGTGCCGCCACCTCTCTCGCCCCCCAGCGCGCGTCCGGCTGGTGGTCGAGCAGGCGGCGGACGGATGCTGCGGCGGCGCCGTCACTCGAGCCCGCGGCATACAGGACGACGGCGGCGTCCCGGGACGGGGAGATTCCTGCGCGGGCCAGCAGCTCGCCAACGCCTTGCAACAGAAGGGGATCCGGCCCGAGGGGTGCGGTGGCCGTGAAGGCGCCGCCGGTCTCTTCCCACATCGCCGCGACGGCCGCGGGCACGTCGACGCGGGCGTGGTGGGCCGGCGTGACGAGGACCGGCACGACGTGGGCGCCGTCAGGTGTGCGGCGCGCCGCCTCCCGCGGCGTGGGGCCGTGGTGGTCCAGGTATGCCGTGTGGACGGCGCGCGAGGGCACGGCGGCGTGGACGCGCCGGGCCAGTCGCTCCACGCCGTCGCGGTGCCGCCGGTCGGGCGACCCGTGCGCCAGCAGGACGATGCCGGGAGCCGTCACGTCAGCCCGCGAGGTCGCCGAGCGACGCGCGCAGCGCGACGACGTCGCCCACCACGACGACGGCCGGCGCCCGCACCCCCGCGGCGTCGGCATCCGCGGCAGCCCGCTCGAGGGTCGTCACGGTGGTGCGCTGGCGCTCGGTCCAGCCGCTCTCGACGAGGGCCACGGGCGTGTCGGCCCGCCGGCCGGCCGCGACGAGCGCCTCAGCCGTCTCGGCGAGGCGGCTCACGCCCATGAGGAGCACGAGGGTCGCGTCGGCCGGCGCGTCACGGAGGGCCTGCACCGCCGGGCCGGCGCCGTCGTGGGCCGACGCGACGACGAAGGACGCGGTCACCCCTCGGTGGGTCACGGGGATGCCTGCCGCCGCGGGCACGGAGACGGCCGAGGTGACGCCGGGCACGACCTCGACCGGCACGCCGTGGGCCGCGCAGTGCAGGGCCTCCTCGCCACCCCGTCCGAGGACGAAGGGGTCGCCGCCCTTGAGGCGCACGACCTGGCGGCCGAGGCGCGCGTGGTGCACGAGGAGCTCGTTGATGCGTTCCTGCGGCACGGGGTGGTGGCCCGGGGTCTTGCCCACGTGCACCACCTCGACGTCCTCGCCCAGCCTGTCGAGCAGGCCCGTCGGCCCGAGGCGGTCCGCGACGACGACGTCGGCCGCGGCGAGGAGCGCCCGGCCCCGGACCGTGATGAGGTCCTCGGCGCCGGGCCCGCCACCGACGAGGGCGACCCGGCCGACCGACCGGCCCGGCTCTGCCCCGCGGGTACGGCGCACCGGGAGCGAGCCACTGTCCAGGGCAGCCGCGACGGCGTCGCGCACGGCCACGGCCCGGCGGGGGTCTCCCCCGGCCGTCACGGCGACCGAGAGGCCTTCTGCCGGCGAGCCGCTGCGGCCACGGGCCACGGCCGGCGTCCAGGCGCTGGAGGCCCCGGCGTCGTCGGCGCGCACGCACCAGATGCGGGCGGCCTGCGCCTCCCGGGCGACCTGGTCGTCCGTCGCCCGGTCGCCGGTGGCGGTGTGGGCCAGCCAGGCGGGCTCCGGCTGCAGGAGGTCACCGGCGACGTAGTCGCGCTCGTGCCACGTCAGCGCGCCGGCCCCGACGAGGTCGGCGAGGTCCTCGCACAGCCACGGTGCGACGACCTCCACGGCCGCACCGGCGTCGAGGAGGCCGCGCGCGCGGCGGGCGGCGACCGGGCCTCCGCCGACGACGACGACGCGCCGGCCCGTGAGGTCGAGGGTGAGCGCGTATGCCGGCTGGGAGGCAGCCTTGGTCGGTGTCGCCATCAGATGCCCTCCCCTGCGCTGCGGTCCGGAGCGTCCGCCATCCCGGCTGCGAGCGTGGCCCCGTCGGCCTCGTCGACCACGAGGAAGGCGCCGGTGCGGCGCAGGACGCGGTAGTCGTCGACTGCGACGTCCTCGGCGAGGCGCAGGCGGACCCGCCCGATCGCGTTGAGCGCCAAGCCGTCTGGCGCGGCACGGTGCTCCATCGTCGTGATGTCCAGCTCGTCGACGACGTCCTCGACGAGGGCGCGCACGGTCCGGGTGCCGAGCCGGACCAGGACGCGGTCCCGGCGCCGCAGCACGCGCTCGGACAGCACTGCCACCGTGCCCGAGAGCGAGCGGGTGAGCAGCCCCGGCGCGTCGGCCGCGACCACGACGTCCCCGCGGGCGACGTCGACGTCGTCGGCGAGGCGCAGGGTCACCGACTGCGGCGCGAAGGCGACGTCCAGCTCCTCGACGGAGCCGTCCCCCCGGGCGCGGTCGATGCCGGCGACCCTCGTGACGTGACCCGAGGGCAGGACGAGCACCTCGTCACCGGGACGGACGACACCCGAAGCCAGCCGGCCGGCATACCCACGGTAGTCCGCGTGGGCCGCGGTCCGTGGCCGGATGACGGCCTGGACCGGGAACCGCAGGGGCTGCGTGCCCGGGTCGGTGCCCACCGGCACCTCCTCGAGGTGCTCGAGGAGCGTCGGCCCCGCGTACCACGGCGTCCGTGCGGACCGGTCCACGACGTTGTCGCCGAAGAGCGCGGAGACCGGCACCGCGACGACGTCCTCGATGCCGAACCGCCTTGCCAGCGCGGCGAACTCGTCGACGATGCCGTCGAAGCGCCCCCGGTCCCAGCCCACGAGGTCCATCTTGTTGACCGCGACCGCGACGTGCCGCACCCCGAGGAGCCCGGTGACGGCGAGGTGTCGCCGGGTCTGCTCGACCACTCCGTGGCGCGCGTCCACGAGGATGAGCGCCAGCTCCGCCGTCGAGGCGCCGGTCACCATGTTGCGGGTGTACTCGAAGTGGCCGGGAGTGTCCGCGAGGACGTAGGAGCGGGTGGCCGTCGAGAAGTAGCGGTAGGCGACGTCGATGGTGATCCCCTGCTCGCGCTCGGCGCGCAGCCCGTCGGTGAGCAGGGCGAGGTCGGCCGCGTCGAGACCGCGCTCGCGGCTCACCCGCTCGACGGCGTCCAGCTGGTCGGCGAGGACCGACTTGGTGTCGTAGAGCAGCCGGCCGACGAGGGTGGACTTGCCGTCGTCCACGCTGCCGGCCGTCGCGAGCCGCAGCAGGTCGTGGCGCGGCGGCGCCGTGGTGGTCATCAGAAGTACCCCTGTCGCTTGCGGTCCTCCATGGCGGCCTCCGAGAGGCGGTCGTCGGCGCGGGTGGCCCCCCGCTCGGTGAGCCGGCTCGCGGCGAGCTCGAGGATCACGCCCGCGACGTCGCGCGCCCCCGAGTCGACGGCCCCGGTGCAGCTCATGTCGCCGACGGTGCGGTAGCGGACGGTCCGGGTCTGGACCGGCTCCCCGGCCCGGGCCCCGCCCCACTCGCCCGGTGAGAGCCACATGCCGTCGCGGAGGAAGACCTCGCGGTCGTGGGCGTAGTAGAGACCGGGCAGCTCGATGCGCTCACGCTCGATGTAGCGCCAGACGTCGAGCTCGGTCCAGTTCGACAGCGGGAAGACCCGCACGTGCTCGCCGGGGGCGTGGCGGCCGTTGTAGAGGTCCCACAGCTCGGGGCGCTGCCGTCGCGGGTCCCACGCCCCGAAGGCGTCGCGGAGGCTGAAGACCCGCTCCTTGGCGCGCGCCTTCTCCTCGTCACGGCGGCCGCCGCCGAAGACGGCGTCGTGGCGGCCGGCCTCGATGGCGTCCAGCAGGGGGACCGTCTGGAGCGGGTTGCGCGTGCCGTCGGCGCGTTCGCGGAGGCGCCCGTCCTCGAGGTAGTCCTGGACCCGGGCGACGGTGAGTCGGGCCCCGAGCCGCTCGACGGTGGCGTCGCGGAAGCGCAGCACCTCCGGGAAGTTGTGCCCCGTGTCGACGTGCAGGAGGGAGAAGGGCAGCGGCGCGGGCGCGAACGCCTTGAGCGCGAGGTGCACCATGACGACGGAGTCCTTGCCCCCGGAGAAGAGGATGACCGGCCGCTCGAACTCGCCGGCCACCTCGCGCATGATGTGGACGGCCTCGGACTCGAGGTGGTCGAGGTGGTCGAGGACGTAGGTCGTCCCGCGCGCCGCGGGGATGGTGTCCAGGGTGCTCGCGCTCATGTGTGGAGTCCGCATTCGGTCTTGGTCGTCCCGGCCCATCGGCCGGCTCTGGGGTCCTCTCCGTCGGCGACGGCACGCGTGCAGGGTGCGCAGCCGATGGAGGCGTAGCCGATCTGGCGCAACGGGTTGAGGAAGACGTCGTGCTCCGCGACGTAGCGGTCGACGTCGTCCTGCGTCCATCCTGCGAGCGGGTTGAGCTTGACCAGCCCACGGCGCTCGTCCCACCCGACGAGGCCGATGTCGGTGCGCGTCGGTGCGTCCTCCCGGCGCATGCCGGTCACCCAGGCCTCGTGGTCGCGCAGGGCACGCTCCAGCGGCTCCACCTTGCGCATGGCGCAGCACCGGTCGGGGTCGCGGTCGTGCAGCCGGGGACCGTGTGCGGCGTCCTGCTCGGCGACGGTGAGCAGGGGCAGGACGGTGCGCAGGCGCACCGGTGCCGTCGCGGCATACGCGTCCCTCGTCCCGATGGTCTCGGCGAAGTGGTATCCGGTGTCGATGAAGAACACGTCGGTGTCGGGGACGGTCGCGCCGACGAGGTGCACGAGCACCTCGTCGCCCATGGAGCTGGCTACGGTCAGCCGGTCGCCGAAGGTCTCGGCTGCCCAGCGCAGGGCCTCACGTGCGGTCTCGACGCGCCCCTCGTGCGCGCCCTGGTCGAGGTCCTCCTCGACCTCGCGCAGGTGGGTGCTCCCCTGGTCGGCGAGCAGGCGCAGCACGCTCTCGTCGCGGGTCCGCGTGACGGTGGTCGCGGTCACGGTCGGTCCTCCTCGGCTGCGGTGTGGCTGTGGGCTGGGATGCGGCTCTCGTCCACGGAGACGAGGCGGACGGTGAAGACCCGCGCGCAGGAGCGGCACAGCCAGGCGCCGGCCGGCTCCTCGTGCGGTCGCAGGTCCTCGCCCCCGCAGTAGGGGCAGTGGTAGACCTCGCCGCGCAGCGCGCTCATCGGAGGTCGTCCTCGTCGGCGCGCCGCGCCCAGAGCGCGAAGGACTCCCCCGGCGTGCGCTGCGCGAGGTAGCGCCGGGCGACCCGCTCGACGTAGTCCGGGAGCTCGGCCGCGGTGACCTTCAGCGCACGGGTCTTGCGTGCGAGGCCCGCCTCGGGGCCGATGGCGCCGCCGAGGTGGACCTGGAACGCCTCGACGTACTGGCCGCTGTCGTCGGCCATGACGATGCCCTTGAGGCCGATGTCGGCCACCTGGGTGCGGGCACAGGCGTTGGGGCACCCGTTGACGTGGATCGAGAGCTGGGTGTCGAAACCGGGGAGACGGCGCTCGAGCTCCGCGATGAGGGCGTTCGCCCTGTCCTTGGTCTCGACGAGGGCCAGCTTGCAGAACTCGATGCCCGTGCAGGCGAGGACACCCCGCCGGAACTCGCTCGGGGCGGTGGGCAGGCCGAGCTCGGCAAGGGCGCTCGTCAGCGGCTCGACCTCCTCGTCGGGCACATCGAGCACGAGGATGTCCTGGCCGACCGTCACCCGGATGCGGCCCGAGCCGTGCCGGGCGGCCAGCTCGGCGACCCGCTCGAGCCCCGGCCCGCCGATCCGGCCGCTGACGACGGAGACGCCGACCCAGCTGAGGCCGTCCTTCTGGCGGTGGACGCCGAGGTGGTCGGGCCGGCGGCCCGGCGCCCGCTCGGGAGCGGGGCCGTCGGGGAGCGCGTGGCCGAGGTAGTCCTTCTCCAGCACCTCGCGGAAGCGCTCGACGCCCCAGTCGGCGACGAGGAACTTCAGGCGGGCGCGGTTGCGGAGCCGGCGGTAGCCGTGGTCGCGGAAGATCGACACCACGCCGGCCCACACCTCCGGGACCTCCTCGAGGGCGACCCAGACGCCGAGCCGCTGCGCGAGGTGCGGGTTGGTGCTCAGGCCCCCGCCGACCCAGAGGTCGAACCCCGGGCCGAGCTGCGGGTGGCGCACGCCCACGAAGGACACGTCGTTGAGCTCGTGGGCGACGTCCAGCGCGGGGCTGCCGGAGATGGCGGTCTTGAACTTGCGCGGCAGGTTGGAGAACTCCGGCGAGCCGATGTAGCGGTCCCGGATGACCTCGAGTGCCGATGTGCCGTCGATGATCTCGTCGGCGGCGATGCCGGCGACGGGCGAGCCGAGGATGACCCGGGGCGTGTCGCCGCAGGCCTGCGTCGTCATGAGACCCACCGACTCGAGCCGCTCCCAGATGGCCGGGACGTCCTCGATCCGGATCCAGTGCAGCTGGATGTTCTGCCGGTCGGTGATGTCCGCGGTGTCGCGACCGAACTCGTTGGAGATGCCGGCGATGGTGCGCAGCTGCTCGGTGCTCAGCTGCCCGCCGTCGACGCGGACCCG
>JAICIN010000063.1 GCA_025924375.1 Dermatophilaceae bacterium
ACCGTCGCTCGAGCGCGGGGTCTTTCTCGATGTGCTCGCGGTACTCGTCGAGGGTCGTCGCGCCGATGAGCCGCAGCTCCCCGCGCGCGAGCATGGGCTTGAGCATGTTGCCGGCGTCCATGGCGCCCTCGCCCGTCGCCCCCGCGCCGACGACGGTGTGCAGCTCGTCGATGAAGGTGACGACCTGCCCGTTGCTGTCCTTGATCTCCTCCAGGACTCCCTTGAGCCGCTCCTCGAACTCGCCGCGGTACTTCGCGCCGGCGACCATGGCGCCGAGGTCGAGGCTGAGCAGCCGCTTGTCGCGCAGGGACTCGGGCACGTCGCCGTCGACGATCCGCTGTGCCAGGCCCTCGACGACGGCGGTCTTGCCGACACCGGGCTCCCCGATGAGGACGGGGTTGTTCTTCGTGCGGCGGCTGAGGACCTGCACCACGCGCCGGATCTCGGAGTCGCGGCCGATGACGGGGTCGAGCTTGCCGTCCCGCGCGGCCTGCGTGAGGTCGGTGCTGTACTTCTCGAGCGCCTCGCCGCTGGCCTCGGGGTTCTCGCTGGTCACCTTGTGGCCGCCGCGCAGCACGGGGATCTGCGCCTCGACCGCCTTGGCGTCGGCCGAGATGGCGCCCTTCTCGACGAGGGCGAGCACGAGGACGTCGGTCGACAGGTAGCTGTCGCCCATCGCGGCCATCAGCGTGCTGGCGTGCTGGAGCACCTCCAGGGTCGCCTGGCCGAGCCCCGGCGTCGCGACGGAGCCACCGGAGGTGCGCGGCAGCGACGCGAGCGCCTGGCGCGCCCGGGCGGCGACCGCGTCAGCGGTGGTGCCACCCGCGGCGAGCAGCGCGGGCGTGGTGGTGTCGGGCTGCTCGACGAGCGCGAGGGTGAGGTGGGCCGGCGTGATCTCCGGGTTGCCGCTCCCCTGCGCGGAGCGCTGGGCGAGGGCGAGCGCCTCGTTGACCTTCGCGGTGGGCTTCAGCTCCATACGGGTACTCCTGGTGGTCGTTCGGGGGGTTCACTCGGGTCAACCGGCCCAAACTTGAGTCTATTCCGCTCAACCTTGCGTGCAAGCCGGGGTGCGCGGGGACGGGAAGGGGGCCCGGCGGCCTCGTGCGGTGCCACGCGTCGGCGCGCACGCGGCATACGGGCTCTGCCATCCAGGGCCGCCGCACCGCACAGGTGACGTGTCGTGCTGAGTTGCTCAGCCTCGAACCAGGACCCGAGCACGCGAGCTCCGGCCGGGCCGTCGCAGCTCAGTGCGACACGCCGGGCACGGCGCCACGGAGCCGGCACACCGGCGCGTCCGCGGCGCGGGAGCGCGTCTCAGCCGTCGGCGCGCTGGGCCACCGGCACCAGCTCGAGCCGGGTGACGGCGAGGTCGATGAGCTCGTCGGGGGCGAGGGCCGCGTCGAGCACGATGCCGGGCTCGTCGTCGGTGAGCGGCTCGAGCGTCTCGAACTGCGACTGCAGCAGGCTGGGGGGCATGTAGTGGCCGGTGCGGTGGGCCAGGCGGCCGAGGATGACCTCGGGCGGGGCGTCGAGGTGGACGAAGTCGATGGACGGCGGCCCGTCGGCCAGGAGCGCGCGGTAGGAGCGCTTGAGGGCCGAGCACGCGATGACCGTCGAGCGGCCCTCGTCGCTGCGCTCGCGCATCCACCCGGAGAGGGCCTCGAGCCAGGGCCACCGGTCCTCGTCGTCGAGCGGGATCCCGGCCGTCATCTTGTCGATGTTGGCGCGGGAGTGGAAGTCGTCGGCCTCGGCGAAGAGCAGCCCGGTGGACTGGGCGATGCCCTTGGCGACCGTGCTCTTGCCGCAGCCGGAGACGCCCATCACGACGACGTGGCGGGTGGGGGGTCGGAGCTCGAGAGCGGTCACCTCAGTGTGGCCTCCGGGTCGTGGGCGTCGAAGACCCGCAGCTCCTCACGTCGCGGCAGGCCCTCCCAGTCTCCCGCAGTGCTCACCGCGAAGGCGCCGCAGCACGTCCCGCGGCGGAGCCGCTCGGCGACGTCGAGGCCGTCGAGCAGGGCCGAGAGGTAGCCGGCGGTGAACGCGTCACCCGCCCCGACGGTGTCGACCGCCGTGACGGCGAGGGCCGGCTGGTCGAGACGGCCGTCGGCGGTCCAGGCGGTCGAGCCTCGCGACCCGCGCTTGACGACCACCTCGGCGACGCCTGCGCCGAGCAGCCGGGCGGCGGCGGCCTGCTCGTCGCCGGGCGCGACGAGGTCCAGCTCGTCCTCGGAGGCGACCACGAGGTCGGCCTGGGCGGCCAGCGGGGTGAGCACCTCGCGCGCCTGCTCCCTCGACCACAGCCGCGCCCGGTGGTTGACGTCGAACGAGACGCCCACGCCGGCCTGCCGGGCCGCGGGGAGCAGCCACTCGACGCACTCCCGCGCGGTGGCGGACAGTGCCGGCGTGATGCCGGTGAGGTGGAGCAGCCGCGGCGGCGGCGTGAGAGCGCCCTCGAGGTCGGCCACGGCGAGGGCCGAGCCCGCGGACCCGGCGCGGCGGTAGGCGACCCGGGCGACGTCGGCGGCGCGGCGCTCGAGGAACATCAGGCCCGTCGGCCGGTCGCGGTCGGTCCTCGCCCCTGCCGTCCCGACCCCTTCGGCCCGGAGCTGGCGGAGCACGAGCTGCCCGAACTCGTCGTCACCCACCCGGCCGGCCCAGGCCGCGCGGTGCCCGAGCCGCGCGAGCCCGATCGCGACGTTGGACTCGGCGCCGGCGAGGTGGATCGTGGCCGTGCCGCCCTGCGCGAGCGGGCCCGGGACGCGGAAGGAGACCATCGACTCGCCGACGGTCAGGACCTCGGTGGCGGCCTCCGCAGGCGCCGTCACGGTGCGGTGGCGAGGACGTAGGCGCGCGCCCGCTCGCGCAGGGCCGCCAGGTCGCCGCCGCGGGCGGCGTCGCCCACGAGCGGGCCGCCGACACCGACGCCCAGGGCGCCGGCGGCGAGGAAGCCCGGCACGTCATCGAGGCCGACGCCGCCGACCGCCATGAGCGGCACGTCGGGCAGTGGGTCGCGCAGGGCACGCAGGTATGCCGGTCCGCCCAGGGACGCGGGGAAGAGCTTCACCACGTCCGCGCCTCGGCGCCGGGCGTCCAGCACCTCGGTCGCGGAGAGGGCGCCGGCCGCGACGGGCAGCCCGCGCCGGGCGGCCACCTCCACCGACTCCACGACCGCCGGGGTCACGGCGAACTGGGCGCCCGCCGCAATCACGTCGGCGACGTCGCCGGCGGTGACGACGGTGCCGGCTCCGACGAGGGTGCCCTCCGGCGCCCGCCCGCGGACCTCCTCGATCGCGGCGCAGGCGCCGGGCGTGGTCAGGGCGATCTCGACGAAGCGCACGCCCTCCTCGAGGAGGGCCAGGGCGGCGTCGACGACGGGGCCCCGCTCGGCGCCGCGGATGATGGCCATGAGCCGGGCCTCAGCCAGGGCGCTGACGAAGTCGCCCGCCACACCGCCCGCCAGGGGGCGTGCCGCGCCATAGGTACCGTCGCCCGGCGCACCGGGGGTCCCACCACTCATCGTGCTCACCACTCCGCGAACGAGCCGTCGGGGTGGCGCCAGACCGGGCCGCGCCAGGCGTGGCCGCGCTTGTCGGCAGCGCGCACGGCCTGCTCGTCGATCTCGATGCCGAGACCGGGGCCGGTGAGCCGCTCGATGTGGCCGGCGACGAACTTCAGCGGCTCGGTGTCGACGACGTAGTCGAGCACCTCGGCGCCCTGGTTGTAGTGGATGCCGATGCTCTGCTCCTGGATCAGGTAGTTCGGCGTGGCGAAGCCGACCTGGAGGCAGGCGGCGAGCGCGAGCGGCCCGAGGGGGCAGTGCGGGGCGAGCTGGACGTCGAACACCTCGGCCAGGCTGGCGATCTTGCGGACCTCGGTGATGCCGCCGGCGTGGGAGAGGTCGGGCTGGGCGACCGCGATGCCGGCCTGGAGCACCGGCAGGAACTCCTGGCGCGAGTAGAGCCGCTCCCCCGCCGAGATGGGGATCGTCGTCGAGCGCACCATGTCGCCGATGAGGTGCGAGTTCTCCGGGACGACCGGCTCCTCGAGGAAGAACGGCCGGTAGGGCTCGAGGAGCGGTGCGACCCGCCGGGCAGTGGCCAGCGTGAACCGGCCGTGGAAGTCGACAGCCACGTCACGGTGGTCACCGAGGACCTCGCGGGCCGCGGCCACCCGGCGCGCGACGCCGTCGAGGTCCGCGACGGAGCCCAGGTGCGGCATGCGGCCGCTGGCGTTCATCTTCACGGCGGTCAGGCCGGCCTCGACCTGCTCGGCGATGTGGTCGGCGACCTCCGCCGGCTCGTCGCCGCCGACCCACCCGTAGACCCGGATCCGGTCGCGGACCGGGCCCCCGAGCAGCTGGTGCACCGGCACGGCATACGTGCGGCCGGCGATGTCCCACAACGCCTGGTCGAGGCCGGACACGGCACTGGCCAGGATGGGGCCGCCCCGGTAGAACGAGCCCTTGGTCATGACCTGCCAGTGGTCCTCGATGCGCAGCGGGTCGCGGCCGACGAGCAGCTCGCTCAGCTGCTCGACTGCGGTGCGGACCGTCTCGGACCGGCCCTCGCAGGTGGCCTCGCCCCACCCGACCACGCCCTCGTCGGTCTCGACGCGGACGAACAGCCAGCGGGGGGCGACGAGGAAGGTCTCGACCCGGGAGATGCGGCTCAACGGTCAGCCCTTCGTGGCGCCGGCGGTGAGGCCGGAGACGATGTACTTCTGGGTGAACAGTGCGATGACCATGATCGGCAGCGTCACCACGGTCGCGGCCGCCATGAGCCCGCCCCAGTCGATGCTCGCGTAGCCGACGAAGTTGAAGATGGCGACCGGGAGCGTCTTGGTGTCCGCGCCCGAGAGCACCAGGGCGAACATGAAGTTGTTCCACGAGAAGATGAACGACAGGATCCCGGCGGTCGCGATGCCGGGCACCGACAGCGGCAGCGTGATCCGGCGGAACGCGCCGATCGGCGTGAGCCCGTCGACCAGCGCGGACTCCTCGAGCTCGATCGGCAGCCCGTCGAAGTAGCCGATCATGATGTAGACGACCAGCGGCAGCGCCACGAACATGTGGCTGAGGATCAGGACCGTGTAGCCGCCGACCATGTGCAGGTTGGAGAACACGTAGTACCACGGCACGAGCAGCGAGACGCCGGGGATGACGCGGGCCATGAGGACGACCAGCGCGGAGCGGTTCATCGAGAACCGGCTCATCGAGTAGGCGGCCGGCACGCCGATGAGGAGCGAGACCGTCGTGGAGACGAAGGCGACCCAGAAGCTGTTGAAGATGTACTGGGCGTAGTTGGCCTGCTTGAGGACCTTGGTGTAGTTCTCGAGCGTCGGCGAGAAGATGACCGCCTTGCTCGAGTCGTAGATGTCGACGTTGGTCTTGAACGACGCCGCCAGCATCCAGATCAGCGGCGCCAGCAGGCTGACGACGACGACCGCCAGCGCGACGACGCGGAAGACGGAGTAGGACGTGTGCCGGCGGCCCATCAGTAGCGCTCCTTGCCGCGAGCCGTGAGGGCCCACATCGACCCCACGATGATGAGGAAGAAGATGATGAGGACGGCCGAGGCGATGCCGTACTCGTTGTAGTCGAAGCTCAGGCCGTAGGCGTAGACGTTGAGGGTCTCCACCTCGTGGTAGGAGCCGCCGCCCTTGCCCTTGGTGGCGTAGAGGATGTCGAACGTCTTGATGGCGTCGATGCCGCGCAGCAGGATCGCCACGATGACGGTCGGCATGAGCATGGGCAGGGTGACGTAGCGGAAGCGCTGCCAGGCGCTCGCGCCGTCGACGAGCGCCGCCTCGTTGGGCTCCTCGGGCAGCGCGGTGAGACCGGCGAGGAGGATGAGGACCACCATCGGGGTCCACTGCCAGATGTCCATGAAGGCGGTGGTCATGAGCGCCGAGTTCTCGCCGGCGAGCCAGGGCTGGGGCGGGATGCCGACCCACCCGAGCATCTGGTTGGCGAAGCCGATGTTGGGGTCGAAGATGAGCCGCCACATCATGCCGACCGCGACCGGGGTCGCCACCAGCGGCAGCAGGATCGCGACCCGCACCCACTTCTCACCGCGGAACGGCCGCCACAGCAGGAGCGCCACGACCATGCCGAGGACGACCTCGAAGAACAGCGCGACACCGGTGAACTCCACGGTGCGCAGCACGGCCGGCCAGAACCGGGCCGTGTCGGTCAGCACGTCGAGGTAGTTCCCGAGGCCGGTGAACGACTTCTCCGCACGCACCGACCCCTCGGCGTCGGTGAGGCTGAGGTAGATCGTCCAGCCGACCGGGAAGATGATCAGGACGGCGACGAACGCCATCGCGGGCGCGGCGAAGAGCCACTTGCGGTGGTCGTTCGCCCAGCGCGCCCAGGCGGGCGTGCTCGCCGAGGTGGTCAGTGAGCCGGCAGCTGCCATGGTGATCCGCTCCGTGGGTGGTGCCGAAGGGGGACGGCGGGGCGTGGTGGGCACGAGCCCGTATGCCGGGTGGCCGGGACGCGACGCGGCGTCCCGGCCAACCGGCGGGGGGTTACTTGTTCTCGTCGTCCAGGAGCTTCTGGAACTGCTCCTGCGCCGCGTCCGCGGAGGCGGACACGTCCTTGCCGGTGATGGCGTCGACGATCGGCTGTCCCACGATCTCGCGGGACTCGGGGACCTTGACCACGAGCGGGCGGTCGTGGCCGACGCCGTGCTGGGTGCTCACGGCGATCGCGTCAGCGAGGTCCTTGGGGTAGGTCGAGGTGCCTGCCGGGTCGGACCACACCGAGGTGCGGGCGCCGGGGACGCCGGACTTCTGGTTCGCGAGCACCTGGTCCTTGCTCGTCGCCCACTGGATGAACTTCCAGGCGTTGGCCTTGTTCTTCGAGGAGTCGTTGATGCCGAGGGCCCAGGACGGGACGTTGTAGGGCTTGGAGCCCGCGGAGCCGGCCGGGAAGGGCGCGAAGCCGACGGTGTCGGCGACCTTGGACTTGGCCGGGTCGGTGGCGTTCTTGTAGAGCGAGTCGGCCTCGGTGTAGAAGGCCGCCTTGCCCTGGGTGAAGATCGCCATGGCCTCGGGCCAGCTCATGTCGGTGCTGACGTTCTTCGGGCCGTAGTCGCGGATGAGGCTGCCGTAGAGCTCGTAGGCCTTCTTCGCCTCCGGGGTGTTGATCGTGGCGTGGTCGTTCCCGTCGGTGAAGTCACCGCCCATGCTGTAGAGGAAGCTCGAGAACTGCGTGACGGCGGCGGACTTGCCCGTGCGGGCGACGAAGCCGGCGACGCCGGGGTTGGCCTTCGAGATCTTCTCCGCGTCGGCCTTGAGCTCGTCGAGGGTCTTCGGCGGGTTGGCGATGCCGGCCTTCTTGAGCAGGTCCTTGCGGTAGTAGAGGACCTCCTGCTCGGTGATGAGCGGGACGCCGACGACCTTGCCCTTGTAGGTGGTCGAGCCGACCGGGCCCTCCTGGAAGTCGTTCCAGTTCCAGTCCTTGGCGTCCTTGACCTTGCTGCTGAGGTCGTCGAGGTAGCCGTTCTTCGCGAAGAGCTTCCCCTCCTGCAGCGGCCGGTACATCATCACGTCGATGTCGGAGGACCCGGCGTTGAGCTTGACGTTGTACTGGTCCGAGAGCTGGTCCTCACCGAGCTGGGTGATCTCGACCTTCAGGCCGGTCTGCTTCTCGAACTCCGGCAGTGCCTTCTTGATGTTCTCGGTCCACACGTGGTTGGCGAGGGTGACCCGCACCGTCTTCGAGGAGGCGCTGTTGTCGCCTCCGCCACCGCACGCGGAGAGGCCGAGGGCGGCGACCACGGCCAGTGAGATACCGATTCCTGACTGACGCAACACGTCCGTCTCCGTTCCTGTCGTGGCCTGCCCCGCCGTTGGGGCGGCCCGCTTGCGGCGGACACACCCGCCTAGTTCCGCGACTATAAGTCGGTAAATCGGATGTAAGCAAGTGTTGCGCGGATTGCGTATGCCTTATTGTGACCTCATCGGACGAGCGAGGAGGTGCCGGTGACGGCGCTCATGACGGCGGACGGGGGCGGAGCGGCCCTCTCCGGACTGCACGCGCGCGTGCTCGAGCGCGTGGGGCTGGCGATCTGCGGCGGCGAGCTCGCGCCGGGGGCGGTCCTCTACATCGACGACCTCGCGGACACCCACGCGGTGTCGCGCTCCGTGGTGCGGGAGGTGCTGCGGGTGCTCTCCTCCATGGGGCTCGTGGAGTCGCGCCGCCGCGTCGGCACCATCATCCGCGCGCAGGAGCACTGGAACGTCTTCGACCCCCAGGTCATCCGCTGGCGCCTCGCGAGCGACGCGCGCATCGGCGCGCTGCGCTCGATCACCGAGCTGCGCACGGCCGTGGAGCCGCAGGCCGCCCGGCTCGCGGCCGAGCGCGCCACCGACGACCAGGCGAGCATGCTCGTGGCCCTCGCGGCGCGGATGTGGGCTGCCGGCCAGCAGGGCGACCAGGACACCTTCCTCGCGCTCGACATCGAGTTCCACCACCACGTGCTGAGCTGCTCCGGCAACGAGATGTTCCTCAAGCTCAACGACCTCGTCGCCGAGGTGCTCACCGGCCGCCACCACCACGGGCTCATGCCGCACCACCCCGACGAGCAGGCCCTGCGCCTGCACGCCGACGTCGCCCAGGGCATCCAGCGTCGCGACGGCGCCATGGCCCAGGGCGCCATGGTGCACATCATGGAGCAGGCGCTCGACGAGATGGGCACCATCTGGGAGAAGGCCAGCCACGCCCCAGGGACTAGCCCGGCCGCCGAGGGTGCGGGTCGTACCACCCGCCGCGCTCGTCCGCCAGCGCGGTGAAGCGCTCCCGCAGGCCGGTCTCCACGGCGCTGCCCTCGTCGGCCACCATGTCCTCGCGGACGTAGACCGCCCACTCGTGGTCCTCGGAGTCGTCCTCGCCGGCAAGCGCCTCGCGGACGACGCGGACCTCGGAGAAGCCCTCGTCGTCGAGCTCGGCGGCGACCTCCTCGGCCACCTCGCGGTCGGGGAAGACCAGCAGGTGCTCGCTCACAGCCGCAGTATGCCGCGCGACCCGTTGCCCGTCGGGCAGGCGGGGCTCAGATGACGCCGAAGGCGAGCATCGCGTCGGCGACCTGGATGAACGCCGACGCGTTGGCGCCCAGGACGTAGTTGCCCGGCGCGCCGTACTCCTCGGCGGCGGCCGCGCACCGCTCGTGGATGCCGCGCATGATCTCGCCGAGCCGCTCCTCGGTGTACTCGTGGGTCCACGAGTCGCGGGAGGCGTTCTGCTGCATCTCGAGGGCGCTCGTCGCGACGCCGCCCGCGTTCGCCGCCTTGCCGGGCCCGAAGAGCACTCCCGCCTCCCCGAAGAGCTTCGCCGCGGCAGGGGTGGTCGGCATGTTGGCGCCCTCAGCGACCGCGAGGCAGCCGTTGGCCACCAGGGCCCGAGCCGCCGCCTCGTCGAGCTCGTTCTGCGTCGCGCACGGCAGGGCCACCTCGCACGGGACGTCCCAGATGGAGCCGCCCGCGACGTGACGCGCGCGCTCGCCCAGGGCGTCGGCATACGCGCTGACCCGCTCGCGGCGCTGCTCCTTGACCTCCTTGAGCAGCTCGAGGTCGATGCCCTTCTCGTCGACGACGTAGCCGCCGGAGTCCGAGACGGCGACGACGGTCGCGCCGAGCTGCTGGGCCTTCTCGACGGCGTAGATCGCCACGTTGCCCGAGCCGGACACGACGACGGTGCGCCCGTCGAGGGACTGGCCGCGCGTGCGGAGCATCTCGTCCGTGAAGAACACCGCGCCGTAGCCGGTGGCCTCCTTGCGGACCGGCGAGCCGCCCCAGCCCAGGCCCTTCCCCGTGAGGACGCCGGACTCGTAGCGGTTCGTGATCCGCTTGTACTGCCCGAACAGGTAGCCGATCTCCCGGCCACCCACACCGATGTCGCCCGCCGGCACGTCGGTGTACTCGCCGAGGTGGCGGTAGAGCTCGGTCATGAACGACTGGCAGAAGCGCATGACCTCCCCGTCGGAGCGGCCCTTGGGGTCGAAGTCCGAGCCGCCCTTGCCGCCGCCGATGGGCAGCCCGGTGAGGGCGTTCTTGAAGATCTGCTCGAAGCCGAGGAACTTGACGATGCCGAGGTAGACGCTCGGGTGGAACCGCAGGCCGCCCTTGTAGGGGCCGAGCGCGGAGTTGAACTCGACGCGGAAGCCGCGGTGGATCTCGATGCGGCCCCGGTCATCGGTCCACGGGACCCGGAAGATGATCTGGCGCTCCGGCTCGCAGATGCGCTCGATGACCCGCGCGTCGGCATACTGCGGGTGCTTGGCCATGACCGGGCCGAGGCTGTCGAGGACCTCACGCACCGCCTGGTGGAACTCGTCCTCGCCGGGGTTGCGGCGCAGGACGAGGTCGTAGATGGACTGCAGGGTGCTGTCGAGTGCGGGCACGGTGCGCCTCCTCGGGTTGCCGGTGGGAGGGCCGCAGACTAACCCGGCGTCCCACGTAGAGAGACGGCCTGCCCGCCTGGCGGACAAAGGGGCGTCAGCGGGGCAGCGCGCTCCACACGACGAGCGCCTGCGATCGGGTGAGCCGCGGCCGCTGGCCGGGGCGCAGGGCCTCCGCCTCTCCCGCCGGTCCCACCGCGAAGACGCGCTCGGCGCGCCGGGACTCGCGGCGGGTCCGGTCGAGCTCGCCGGCCAGCTCGGCGACGCGGCCGCGCAGGGCCTCGACCTGGTTCTCGAGGTCGAGGATGCGCCGGATGCCGGCCAGGCTCACGCCCTCCTCCTGGGAGAGGCGCTGGACCTGGCGCAGCAGCGCGACGTCGTGGGCCGAGTAGCGCCGTCCGCCGCCGCGCGTCCTCGACGGGGTGACCAGGCCGAGCCGGTCGTACTGCCGCAGCGTCTGGGCGTGCATCCCGGCGAGGTCGGCCGCCACCGAGATGACGAAGACCGGCGTCGTGTCGTCGGGAGCGAAGCCGCGCAGTCCGAGCACGGCGCTCACCGCTGGGCCGCGCGGGCGAACAGCTCCGCCCGCGGGTCGTGGCCGTCGTCCTCGGTGCGGAGGGTCTCGACCGCCGCGCGCGCCTCGTCCGAGAGGCGTTGTGGGACCACGACGTTGACGCGGGCGAGCAGGTCACCGGGCTTGCCCTTGCGGGGCACGCCGCGGCCCTTGACCCGCAGGACCCGACCGCTCGGGGTGCCCGCCGGGATGCGAACCTTCACCGCGCTCCCCTCGAGCGTCGGCACCGACACCGTCGCGCCCAGCGCCGCCTCGGCGAAGGTCACCGGCAGGTCGACCGTGAGGTTGTCGCCGTCGCGTCCGAAGGCCGGGTGCTCCTCGACCGAGACGGTGAGGATGAGGTCGCCGTCGGGCGCCCCGGGCTCCCCCGGCTCGCCCTTGCCGCGCAGCCGGATCTTCTGGCCGTCCTTGACGCCGGCCGGGATCCGCGTCGTGATGTGCCCGCCGTCGCCCGTCGAGAGGGTCACCGTGGCTCCCTCGACCGCGTCGCGGAACGACAGGGTCGTGCGCGCGGAGACGTCCTGCCCGCGCCGGGGCCCTGCCGGGGCGCCGAAGCCTCCGTATGCCGGGCCGGCGCCGGGCCCGAACATCCCCCCGAGGATGTCCTCGAGGTTGGGCTGGGCGCCGCCCCCGGTGCTGAAGCGCACGCGCTGGCCGCCACCGCCCCCGCCGCCGAACATCGACGAGAAGACGTCCTCGAACCCGCCCGCGCCACCGGGACCGCCGGGCCCACCGGCCGTGAACCGCGCACCGCCACGGGCCATCTGGCGGATGGCGTCGTACTCGCGGCGCTGCTCGGGGTCGGACAGCACCGAGTTGGCCTCGCCGATGTCCTTGAACCGCTGCTCGGCCGCGGCGTCCCCGGGGTTCTGGTCGGGGTGGTGCTTGCGCGCCAGCTTGCGGTAGGCCTTCTTGACGGCCGCCTCGTCGGCGTCGTGGGGGACGCCGAGGATCGCGTAGAAGTCCTTCTCGAACCAGTCCTGGCTAGCCACGTCGGTGTCCTCCTCTCAGCCTCGGACGGGTGCGGGACGGTGTGGTGAGGCCTCTGCACGGGGTCGTGTTGGTCACTCCGGGTCGGCCACGGCCACGCGGGCCGCGCGGATCACCTGGTCGCCGGCCCGGTAGCCGGGCTGGAGGACCTGGACGATCGTCGTCGACTCCGCGTCTGCGGGCACCGAGCCGTCCTGGGGCCACGACGTGTGCATGAGCGCCTCGTGCTCGACCGGGTCGAACGCCTGGCCGGGCTCGCCGTAGCGCTCCAGCCCGAACCTGCCGAGCGAGGTCTCGAGCTTCTCGGCGATCGCGGAGAACGGACCGCTCTCCAGGTCGCCGTGCTGGCGCGCCGCGTGGATGTCGTCGAGCACCGGGAGCAGCGCCTCGAGGACCGAGCGGACCGCGCGCTCCTGCACGACGGCCCGGTCACGGTCGACGCGGCGCTTGTAGTTGACGTACTCCGCCTGGAGCCGCTGGAGGTCGGCGAGCCGCTCGGCGGCGAGCGCGGCGTCGGAGAGGAGCCCGCCGGACGGCCTGGCGCCCGGGGGTGTCTCACCGGGCGCCTCGCCCGTCGGCGTCTCGCCGGCCGGCTCCTGGCCGGCCACGGCGGCCTGCTCCGCCTCGACCTGCTCGGCGCCGGCGTCCGCGTCCTGGCTGGGCGCCGCGTCGGTGGCGGGCCCGGAGGTCTCCGGGCCCACCACCTCCTCGCCACCGGGGCCGGTGTGGGGCTGCTGCGTCATTACTTCGTGTCCTCGTCCTCGACGACCTCGGCGTCGACGACGTCCTCGTCGCCGCCGCCGGTGCTGCCGGCGCCCGCGGAGCCGGCCGACCCGGCGCCCGCGCCGGCGGAGGTGCCGGCCGACTCGGACTCGGCGGCCGCGGCATACATGGCGGTGCCCATCTTCTGGGACTCCTCCGAGAGCTTCGCGCTCTTGGCGGAGATGTCCTCGGGGGTCGCGCCGGACTCGGGCTTGAGGGCGTCCTTCAGCTCGGCGAGCGCCTCGTCGACCGGCTTGCGCTGGTCGTCCTGGAGCTTGTCGGCGTTGTCGGTGAGGAACTTCTCGGTGGAGTAGACGAGCTGCTCGGCGGTGTTGCGCGCCTCCGTCTCCTCACGACGCTGCTTGTCCTCGGCCGCGTGCGCCTCGGCCTCCTTGACCATGCGCTCGATCTCCTCCTTGGGCAGCGCCGAGCCGCCCGAGATGGTGATCATCTGCTCCTTGCCGGTGCCGCGGTCCTTGGCCGACACGTGGACGATGCCGTTGGCGTCGATGTCGAAGGTGACCTCGATCTGGGGCACGCCGCGCGGGGCAGGTGCGATCCCGGTGAGGTCGAAGGTGCCCAGCGCCTTGTTGTCGCTGGTCATCTCGCGCTCGCCCTGGAACACCTGGATCGTCACGCTGGGCTGGTTGTCGGCCGCGGTCGTGAAGACCTCGCTGCGCTTGGTCGGGATGGCCGTGTTGCGCTCGATGAGCTTGGTCATCAGCCCGCCCTGGGTCTCGATGCCCAGCGACAGCGGGGTGACGTCGATGAGCAGCACGTCCTTGCGCTCGCCCTTGAGCACGCCGGCCTGCAGGCTGGCGCCGACGGCCACGACCTCGTCCGGGTTGACGCCCTTGTTCGGCTCCTTGCCGCCGGTCAGCTGCTTGACCAGGTCGGTGACCGCGGGCATGCGGGTCGAGCCGCCGACGAGCACGATGTGGTCGATCTCGCTGACCTTGATGCCGGCGTCGCTGATCACCTGGTTGAACGGGCCCTTGCAGCGCTCGAGCAGGTCGGACGTCATCTGCTCGAACTGCGCGCGGGTGAGCGTCT
>JAICIN010000064.1 GCA_025924375.1 Dermatophilaceae bacterium
CGGCCCGGGGTGGGCCGGCTGGCGCACGTCGCCCCACATCGCCGCGGCGCCGGAGGCGCCGGGGGTGCGGCCCGGCAGACCGGACCAGGCGGCAGCCCCCACGACGGCCGCCGGCTCGGGCTCCGGCGCGAGGACCACCGGCTCGGGCTCGGGCGCGAAGGCCAGCGGCTCCGGTTCGAACAGCGGGCCGGCGACGGGCGCCGGGGCCTGCGGAGCCTGAGGCATGAGCGGGTAGGCCGGGCTGTCACCGTTCCCGTGGATGCCCGAGGCGCCTGGGCGGCGCCGCGGCAGCCCGCCGGGGCCGTCGCTCTCGCCGGTCGCGGCCACCGCAGCGAGGGGCTCCGCAGCCAAGGGCTCGCTCGGGCGGTTGTGGCTCAGCTCCGGCCGCTCGTCAGGGCTCGTCGTGGCCCAGGCGAAGGGGTCCGCGGCGGCCGTCGGGGCCGCCTCGGAAGGCTCCTGCCCGGCATACGGGGTGATGGGGGCGGCCTGGTCGGTGACGGGCTCCGTGGCGCCGGACTCCTCGCGCTCGGCCTGCTCCTTCGCCGCCGCGAGCTTGGCGCGGTGGTCGAGCCAGGCCGAGAGGTTGGCGGGCATGCGGTGCTCGCCCTCGGACTCCGGCTCCGGCTCGGCGGCGCGGTTCCGGGACATCAGGCCCCCGGTGAAGGCGGTGATGCGCGTGGCCATCGGCTTGCGGACCGGGAGGCCGGTCGGCGTGCCCTCGGGAGCAAGGCCGGAGGCGCCCGGCCGACGCTGCGGCAGGGCCGTCTGCCCGCGCAGCTCCGCGAGCTCCTCCGTCGACGGGAGGGCGTCGGTCGGCCAGGCCGCCGAGGCCGCGTCCGCCGCGACGGGAGCCGGGGCAGCGGGAGCCGCAGCGCCGGGAGCCGGGGCAGCCGGTGCCGCGGCCGGCACAGGGCGGGCTGGCACTGGGCTGGCGGGCACGGGGGTGGCGGGCACGGGGGTGGCCGGTGACATGGGCGTGGGGTGGCCGTTGACCCGGGTCGGGAGGCCCCGTGCCGGCACGTCGCCGCCGTTGACGGGGACGGTGGGCACCGGGGGCGCCGACGGCGCGTCCGTCGCACGCAGCGACTGCTGCTGGGAGGGCTGCGGACGGGTGCTGGGGCGCGGGGTGCGACGGGCGGGGTCCGTCGCGGGCGTCGCATCGGCCAGGAGCGTCGCCGGGAGGTGGATCGAGACGGTGATGCCGGCGCCGGAGCCGGCGGTGTTCCGGGCCATGCGGACGGCGATCCCGTGCCGCTTGGCGAGGCTGCCGACGACGAACAGGCCCATCCGGCGCGCGGTGTCGATGGTGATCTCGCCACCGTCGGCGAGACGCCGGTTGAGCGCCTCGAGCTCCTCCGCCGGCATGCCGAGGCCCTCGTCGCGCACCTCCACGAGCAGGCCGCCCTCGGGTGTGCGGGCGCCCTGGATGGTGACCCGGCTGCTGGGCGGCGAGTACGACGTCGCGTTGTCGACGATCTCGGCGAGGAGGTGGATGAGGTCGGAGCCGACCGAGGCCAGCACCTGGTCGTCGGAGGTCTGCCGGATGTCGATGCGCTGGTAGTCCTCGACCTCGGACACCGCCGCGCGGACCGCGTCGGAGATGGAGACCGAGCCGGACAGGCCGCGGCGGGTCGAGGTGCCGGCGAGGACCAGGAGCGAGTCGCTGTTGCGGCGCATGCGCGCGGCGAGGTGGTCGAGCCGGAAGAGGCTCTGCAGCCGGTTGGGGTCCTCCTCGTCGTGCTCGAGGCGCTCGATGAGGGTCAGCTGCTGGTCGATGAGGGAGGTGCTGCGGCGCGAGAGCGTCTCGAACATGTTGCCCACCTGGACCCGCAGGCGTGCCTGCTCACCGGCGAGGTCGAGGGCCTTGGTGTGCAGGTCGTCGACCGCCCGGGCGAGCTGGCCCATCTCCTCGGTCGTGTGCACGGCGATCGGCGTCGGCGCCGGCGGCTCCTGACCGTCCCGGATGAGCCGCAGCGCCTCCGGGAGCCGGGTCCGCGCGACGTCGAGCGCGCCCTGCCGCAGGACGCGGATCGGCGTGAGGAGGGAGCGCGCGAGTGCGATCACGATGACGAGCGCGGCGAGGAGCGCGATGACGACGAGGCCGGCGTTGAGCAGCGCCTGGGTGCGGTGCTGGTCGGCCTGGTCGAGGAGGGTCGACTCGAGGTGCGTGAGCTGCTTGTCGACCATCGAGGAGTACGCCTGGTTGCTGCGCACGTAGCTGTCCGACGCCTGCTGGAGGTAGTCGGCGGTGATGGTCTCGCCCTGGATGTAGAGGCCCCGGCCGAAGTTCTCGTTGACGAGCTGGCGCACGTCGTTGCCGGCCGCCTGTGCGACCTCGCCCTTGAGCCGGCTCACGAAGGCCTGCTCGGCGCCGACCTGCTCGAAGGCACTGAGGCGGCCCGAGGCGTCGTCGGTGTTGCCGAGGTTGAGCTGCTGGGCGGTCATCGCGCGCTGCGCCGCGATGGTGTCCTGGAGGGCGACGAGGCTGCGGACGGAGGAGCTGTCGGTGAGGCCGAGGTCACCGACGATGCTCGACACCGTGGTGGCGAGGCTCGTCGACTTGTTGATCGCGACGCTGAGGGCGCCCTGCTGGCTGCTGGCGACCTGCACCGCGCGCCCGAGGCCCAGGGCGTCGTTGATCTGCTTGGCCACCCCGGCGGGCACGTCGGTGTGGCGCAGCGCCGTGCGGACCGATGCGGCTGCCTTGTCGTACTCGCTGTTGGCAGCCTTCAGGCCGGTGCCGCCCGGGCTCTGGGCCGAGGCGAGGCGCTGGCCGGCGAGGTTGAGCTCCACGACGGGGCGCAGCAGGGTGGTGCGGTCGGCGGCCTGCGAGAACGCGCGGGCCTGGGTGAGCTCGGAGGAGACGCGAAGGGCGCCGAGGCCGAAGGCGAGGAGGACGGGCAGGACCAGCGTCGCGGCGAGCTTGCGTCGCAGCGGCCACTGCTGGAACGCCCACATCGCGGAGATGGGGCCCACACGCAAGCGCCTCCTGGTCACGCCATCACCCTCCTGTTGAGCGGATCCTCGAGCGTTCGAAACCTAGGCGCACGACCTCCCTCCGTCACCGGCCCGAGGCGGTGTTCGGTCATTCGGTGGGGCGCAGTCTGGCCAAAGGGACTAAGGGCCCGAATCCGCACGCGGAGACGGGCCGAGCGCTCAGCGCAGCACCACCGTCAGCGCGTCCAGCACCGCCATCGCGATGGCGGCCAGGAAGGGCACCCGTCCCCGCCCGCGGCGGGCCACCAGCGCGAGGACCGCGCAGGACCCGAGCACCAGCCACGCCCACGCGGGCGCCGGGAGCCCGGGGCCGAGGACCGCCACGGCGGAGCCGGCAAGGAGAACGAGGGGCGCGAGCAGGGTGACGCCCCGCCGGCCGAGCCGCTGGGGCAGGCCGCGCACGCCGGTGGCGGCGTCGTCGGCGAGGTCCGGCAGCGCGTTCACGAAGTGGGCACCCACGCCGAGCAGGGCGCCCGCGGCCAGGACCCAGGCTGCGGGGAGCCGTGCGACCGGCAGCGAGAGCGCGGCGACGGCGGGCAGCGAGCCGAAGGCCACGGCATACGGCACCCACGACGCCATGGTGCGCTTCAGGCGCAAGTTGTAGGCCCATCCCGAGCCGACCACGAGCACGAGGTGCACGGCGGCGCAGGGCAGTCCGCACCACAGCGACAGCCCGACGCCCGCCACGGCGGCCACGACCAGCGCGACCCGCACCGCTGCGGCCGACAGCTCTCCGGTCGCGAGCGGCTTGTCGCGGCGGGCGACCTGGCGGTCGCGTGATGCGTCGAGGAGGTCGTTGGACCACCCGATCGTGAGCTGGCCCGCCGCCACGGCAGCACTCACGCGCGCCACCGGGCCGGCGCCCTGCCCGGCGCCCGCCGCGAGCAGCGCCGTCAGGGCCGTGACCGCCACCACGGGGCCAGGGTGCGAGGCCTGCGCGAGGGCTGGGAGGCGGGGCGCGGGCACCGCCCGAGCGTAGTGCGGGAGGACTCCTCCTCCGGCCGACCGGGCTGACCGGCGCCGGGCTGCCTACGCTGGCACGGTGAGCCACCTCGCCGCCGTGACCGGCGTCCTCCCCCCGCACCGCTACTCGCAGGCGGAGGTGACCGCGGCGCTCGGCCACCTGCTCGCCCCGGGCGACACCGACCGCGCGCTGCTCGAGCGGGTGCACGCCAACGCCGGTGTGGCGCACCGCCACCTGGTGCTGCCCCTCGAGCGCTACGCCGGGCTGGGTGACTTCGGGGAGACGAACGACGAGTTCATCCGCTCCGCCGTCGACCTGGGTACCGACGCCGTGGGCAAGGCGCTCGAGGCCGCCGCCCTGCGACCCGAGGACGTCGACCTCGTCGTCTCCACGACGATCACCGGGCTGGCCGTGCCCTCGCTCGAGGCGCGGATGGCGGGCCGGCTCGGGCTGCGCGACGACGTCAAGCGGATGCCCCTCGTCGGCCTGGGCTGCGTCGCCGGCGCGGCCGGGGTGGCCCGGGTCCACGACTACCTGGTCGGCCACCCGGCCGAGGTGGGCGTGCTGCTCTCCGTCGAGCTGTGCAGCCTCACCATCCAGCGCGACGACCCCTCCCCCGCCAACCTCGTGGCGAGCGGGCTCTTCGCCGACGGCGCGGCGGCGGTGGTCATGACCGGCGACGACCGCGGCGGCCCCGCCCCGGCCGAGGTGCTGGCCACGATGAGCCGGCTCTACCCCGACACCGAGCGCGCCATGGGGTGGGACGTCGCGGCCAGCGGCCTGCGGATCGTCCTCGGCGTCGAGGTGCCGGACCTGGTCCGCACCCACGTGCGCGCCGACGTCGACCGGTTCCTCGCCGGCCAGGGCCTCACGCGGGGCGACATCGACTGGTGGGTGGCCCACCCGGGTGGCCCCAAGGTCCTCCAGGCCCTCGCCGAGGCGCTCGAGGTGCCGGACGAGGCGCTCGGGGTGACCTGGCGGTCACTGGAGCGCATCGGCAACCTGTCGTCGGCGTCGGTCCTGCACGTGCTCGCCGACACCCTCGACACCCGGCCGCCGGAGCGCGGCTCCCTCGGCGTCCTCCTCGCCATGGGGCCCGGCTTCTGCCTCGAGCTCGTCCTCCTGCGGGCGGGCGACACCACGTGAGCACCTCCGCGGCCCTCTTCACCCTCCTGCTCGCGGCGGTCGCGCTCGAGCGGCTTGCCGAGCTCGTCGTCTCCACCCGGCACGCCCGCCACGCGCTGGCGCGGGGCGGCCGGGAGTGGGGTCGGGGGCACTACCCGCCGATGGTCGCCCTCCACACCGCGCTGCTGGCCGGCGCGCTCCTCGAGGTGCTCCTGCTCGACCGACCCTTCCTGCCCGCGCTGGGCTGGCCGATGCTCGCCGTCGTGGTCCTCGCGCAGGCCCTCCGCTGGTGGTGCATCAGGACGCTCGGGGCCTCGTGGAGCACGCGCGTCGTCGTCGTGCCCGGCGCCGAGCTGGTGCGGAGCGGCCCCTACCGGCGGCTGCGTCACCCCAACTACGTGGCCGTCGTCGCCGAGGGCGTCGCGCTGCCCCTCGTGCACACCGCCTGGCTCACCGCGGTGCTGTTCACGCTGCTCAACGCCGCGCTCCTCGCGGTGCGCGTCCGCGTCGAGGACCGTGCCCTGGGGCGGGTGCCGGTGCGCGGGTGAGGACGGACCTCCTCGTCGTGGGCGGCGGCCCCGTGGGCCTGGCGACGGCCCTGTATGCCGTGCGGCTGGGGCTGGCGCCGGTGGTCGTCGAGCCGCGTGAGGGCCCGGTCGACAAGGCCTGCGGCGAGGGCCTCATGCCCGGCGGGGTGGCGGCGCTCGCAGGCCTCGGTCTGGCGCCGCCGGGCTTGCCGCTCAAGGGCATCCGCTACCTCGACGACCGGCACAGCGCCGATGCCGCCTTCCGCTCGGGGTCCGGGCTGGGCGTGCGCCGCACGGTCCTCCACGCGGCCCTCCTGGAGGCGGTGGCGGCGGCAGGCGTGGAGGTCGGGGCGGCCGCCATGACCGCGGTCGAGCAGGACGACGACGGCGTGACCGTGCGCACCGCGACCGCGGCGGGCGGTCCGGGGCCGGTGCTGCGGGGTCGCTACGCCGTGGCCGCGGACGGGCTCCACTCGCCCACCCGGCGGGCCCTCGCCCTGGGCAGCCGGCCACCCCGGACGGCGCGCTACGGGCTGCGCCGGCACTTCGGCGCCCGGCCCTGGAGCGACCTCGTCGAGGTCCACTGGGGCACCGACGCGGAGGCCTACGTCACGCCGGTCGCACCGGACCTCGTCGGCGTGGCCGTGCTCACGCGCACCCGGGCGCCCTACGACGTGCAGCTCGCCGGCTTCCCGGTGCTGCTCGAGCGCCTCGTCGGTGCGACGCCCGCGACCCCGGTGCGTGGCGCCGGTCCCCTCCGGCAGCGCGTGGTGGCCCCGGTCCGCGGCCGGGTGCTCCTCGCCGGCGACGCGAGCGGCTACGTCGACGCGCTCACGGGCGAGGGCGTCGCGGTGGGCCTCGCGCAGGCGTGCGCCGCGGCGCGGGCGGTGGCGGCCGACGACCCCGACGCCTACCGGCGCACGTGGCGGGCGGCCACCCGGCCCAGCGCCGCGCTGACCTCCGCGCTCCTGGCGGTCACGGCCTCACGGCGTGGACGGCGCGGCGTCGTCGCGGCGGCGCACCGGGCGCCCTGGCTGTTCGCCGCGGTGGTCGACGAGCTGGCCCGCGGACCACGGGGAACGGTCAGCTGAGCACCGGCGGCAAACCGGCGAGAGCCGGCGCCAGCGGGTGCGAGCCGGTGCGAGCCGGTCAGGCGCCGGTTGAGGCGTCCGCGGTGAGCCAGCGCGCGGAGCCGGCTCCCTGCACCGGCTCCGCGCCTGCGACGCCGTCGCGCCGGTCGAGCCACGAGACGTCGTCCTCGAGCGCCGGCACGAAGCGGTCCAGCAGCTGCTCCCACAGGCCCATGTGGCCCCTCCTGTCGTCGTGGTGTGCGCCAGCGTCCCAGCGCGGCCGGTCACCACGGGAGCGCGCCGGCGAGGACTCCGCCGAAGGCGCGAGCGGGTCCGTCCGTTCGGCGGAGGGCCCGGGGGCGGTTCAGCGGCCCGGCGTGAGGGCCCGCAGGGCGGTCCCACGCCGGCCAGGTCAGGGAGGGGTCCCGCGTCAGGTGGGGTCAGGTCAGAGACGGTTCCGGGTCGAGGCGCAGCGCCACCGCCGCGAGGTCGTCGCTCCCACTCGGTGCCCGGACGTCGACGATGACCCGGGACAGTGCTGTCCGCAGGTCGCCTCCGCGCAGCGCCTCCACGGCCCGGCAGAGGCGCACCTGGCCGGCGTCGACGTCCTCGTCACGCCGCTCGACGAGGCCGTCGGTGTAGAGGACGACCACGTCGCCCGGTGCGAACGGGAGCCGCACGGGGACCCGGGGCCCGGGCTGGACAGCACCGGCGCCCAGCAGAAGTCCCTCCACCGGGACCAGCTGGACGGGCCCGCCGGCGGGGACGAGCACGGGCGCGGGGTGGCCGGCGCTGACGACCGTCAGGGTGCCCTCCCGGCGGTCGGCCACCGCGTAGGCGACCGTGACGAGCTGGTCGACGGCGAGGGTGGCGAGGACGCTGTCGAGGCGCTCCATGAGGCCGGCCGGGTCGGGGTCGAGCGCCATGAGGGTCCGCAGGGCCGAGCGCATCTGGGCCATGGTCGCAGTCGCCTCGACCCCCCGGCCCATGACGTCGCCCACGAAGACGGCCACGCGGTCCTCGTCGAGCGCCACGACGTCGTAGAAGTCCCCACCCGCCTCGGTCCGGCCGGAGGCGTGGTACTCCGCGGCCACCGTCCAGCCGGCCGGGCTGGCGACGTGCGCGGGCAGGACGGCGCGCTGCAGCTGGCCCACGAGCTCGCGCTGCTCGGTGTGGAGCTGCGCATTGTCGATGGCGACCGCCGCGCGCCGGGCGAGGTCCTCCCCCAGGGCCAGGTCCGCCGCGTCGAAGCGGCGCCCGTGCTGCCCGGCGACCCACGTGACGACCCCGAGGGTGCGGCTCTCGGTGCGCAGCGGCACGACCATCGCACTGCGGAAGTCGAGCTGGCGAACCATCTCGAGCAGCTCCGGCTCGGTGATGAGGCTCTGGAGCATCTCGTCGGAGATCTCCGGCGTGAGCTCGCTGGCGCCCGTGCGCAGCACGCGGTAGGACCCCTGGTCGCCCCGCGGGTCCGCCGGGAACCGGCGCTGCAGCTCTCGGGCGAGAGCCACCTTGTCGGGGTCCACGTGGGCGACCGCGAGCGTGCGCAGCAGCCCGTCGTCCTCGAGCGAGATCGCGCACCTGTCCGCGAACCACGGCACCGCCATCCTCGCGACCCGGGCCAGGGTGACCTCGTAGTCGAGGCTGCTCGCCAGCTCGGCACTGGCCTCGGCCAGGAACCGCAGCCTCGCGGAGCCGTCCGCCGCCTCGGCGCGTGCCTGCACGCGGTCCACCGCCTGGGCGCAGGTGTCGGCGATGACGCCGAGGAACTCGAGCAGCCCCGAGTCCGGCGTGTCGCTCCCGGCGAAGGAGAGGCTGATCGCGCCCAGGGTGCGCTGGCCGGAACGCAGCGGCATGCAGAGGATGGCGCGCTCACCCGGAGCGGCCGCCTCCAGGCCCGGGAACCGCTCCTCGGTCTCCGCGCGGCTCCGCAGCAGCACCCGCCGTCCCGTGCGCACCGCTTCGCCGGCCGGCGTGGCGGCGGTGACGGGGTACGTCGCCCACCGCTGTGCGATGCCCCGGCCGGCGCCCCGCAGGCCCACAAGGCGCAGGGTGTGCTCGTCCGCGAGGAGCGACAGCGACGCGACGTTGGCCTGCGCCTCGTCGGCGAGGTGCTCGATGACCACCTGGGTCACGTCCTCGAGGGTCTCCGCGACGAGGAGCTCGGAGGAGACCCGCGCGAGCCGTGCGAAACGGTGGGAGAGCCGGCGGAGCTCACCCTGGTCGCTGCTCACCACGCGATTGTGCCGGTTCCAGGGCGCCCGGGTGTGCCGAACCGCCGCGGCTCCCGGCGACCCCGAGGGCGGAATCGATCTCGGCGTCGCTGAGCGAGGTCGTCCCGCTCACCGCCGTCATGACGTCGGCCAGCAGCTCGATCTCGTCGTTGAGCTGGCAGTCGGTGAGCTCGGGGTCTGAGGGCAGCGGCACCATGCCCCGACAACGACGTGCCCCCCTCCCCGTCACGGCGCACGCCCGAACGGCCGATGTGCCCCTCCCCCGTTCGGCCCACCCGGTGCCACGCAGCGCCGCGTGGGCAGCGGTCAGCCGTGCGGCCCGAGGACGCGCCGGAGGAAGCCGTTGTCGAAGCGTCCGTCGGGGTCCAGCTCCGGCCGCAGCCCGCGGAAGTCGTCCAGGCGCGGGTAGAGCGGCGCGAGCTCCGCGGCCTCCGCGACGAAGCACTTGCCCCAGTGCGGTCGGCCGCCGAGCGGCAGGAGCGCCTCCTCCACGGCCGGCAGCACGGCATACACGCCGGCACGGTCGGGGACCCACGTGAAGTGGAAGCCGACCACGTCCTCTCCCCCGGCGCCGCTGAGCCACAACGAGTCCGCTGCGACCGTGCGGATCTCGGAGACCTGCAGGACCGGCTGGAAGCGGGGAGCGAGGCGCCTGAGCTCCTCGATCGCAGCACGAGCCGATCGACGGGGGACGAGGTACTCGCTCTGCAGCTCCTCCCCATGGCTCGGCGTGAGCTCCATGCGGAAGTGCGGCAGCCGGTCGAGCCACGGCCCGGGCCGGCCGAGCTGTTCGGTCGTCGCCTCCGCCGGCGCGCCCGCCAGCATGTGGAGCTGGCGCGCGGCAGGCGGCCTCCCGAGCAGCAGGCCCGGTTCCTTCCCGGGAAGGCTCTTCACCCAGGCCTGCCGGATGCCGTCGTCGCCGTATGCCGTGAAGAGGCTGACGCTGTAGCCGCCGGCCAGGACGTCGTCGAGGTGCCGCTCGACCGGTTCCCAGGGCAGGTCGGTGAAGACCTGCTGGGACAGCGTGAAGGACGGCACGACGTCGAGCGTCAGCGCGGTGACGACACCGAGCGCACCGAGCGCGACGACGACGCCGTCGAAGCCCGGGTCACCGCGACGGAGCCGGCGCAGCTCGCCGCGGCCGTCGACGAGCTCGAGCGCGGCGACCGCGGCCGAGAGCGTCTGGTTGCCCGCCCCCGACCCGTGCGTGCCCGTCGCCACCGCCCCGGCGACGCTGATGTGGGGCAGGGAGGCGAGGTTCGCCAGTGCCCAGCCGCGCTCCTGCAGCCAACGGGCGACGTCGCCGTAGCGCAGGCCTGCGGCGACAGTGGTCGTGCGGGCCTGCTCGTCGAGCTCCAGCCTCCGCGGCAGCCCGTCGAGCCCGACCAGCACGCCGTCGGTGTCGGCGAGGTCGGTGAACGAGTGGCGGGTGCCGAGGGCGCGGACCCGCGGCGTGCCTCCGACGAGGGCCTGAAGCTCCTCGATGCTGCCGGGACGCTCGAGCCGCTGCGCAGCGAAGGTGTGGCTGCCGGCCCAGGTGCCGCCGGCGGCAGCCGTCATCCGGCGTGCTTGGCCAGCCGCAGCCAGGTGTCCACGACGGTGTCGGGGTTGAGCGACATCGACTCGATGCCCTCGTCGAGGAGCCACTCGGCGAGGTCCGGGTGGTCCGAGGGCCCCTGGCCGCAGATGCCGACGTACTTCCCCTGCGCCCGGCACGCGGCGATCGCCATGCTGAGCATCTTCTTCACCGCGGGGTCGCGCTCGTCGAACGACCCTGCCACCAGCGAGGAGTCGCGGTCGAGGCCGAGGGTCAGCTGCGTCATGTCGTTGGACCCGATCGAGAACCCGTCGAAGTGCTCGAGGAACTCGTCGGCGTTGACGGCGTTGGACGGCAGCTCGCACATCATGACGACCTGGAGGTCGTTCTCGCCGCGACGCAGGCCGTGCTCCGCCAGGAGGTCGATGACGCCCTTGGCCTCGGCGACGGTGCGCACGAACGGGATCATGACCTTGACGTTGGTCAGCCCCATCTCGTCGCGCACGTGCCGCAGCGCCTCGCACTCCATGGCGAAGCACTCCGCGAAGTCGGCGGAGAGGTAGCGCGAGGCCCCTCGGTAGCCGATCATCGGGTTCTCCTCGTGCGGCTCGTAACGCTCGCCACCCAGCAACCCGGCATACTCGTTGGACTTGAAGTCGGACATGCGCACGATGACCGGCTCCGGCGCGAACGCCGCTGCCAGCATGGCGACTCCCTCGCTCAGCCGCTTGACGAAGAAGTCCCGCGGGCCGTCGTAGGCCGCGATGAGCCGCTCGATCTCCGCCTTGGTCGCCGGCTCCTGGTCGTCGAGCTCGAGCAGGGCCTTCGGGTGGATGCCGATCTGGCGGTTGATGATGAACTCCAGGCGTGCCAGCCCGATCCCCTTGTTGGGCAGGCGGGAGAACTCGAAGGCCTGCTCGGGGGTGCCGACGTTCATCATGATCTTGACCGGCAGCTCGGGCATGTCGTCGAGCGAGGTCTCCGACACGGAGAACTCGCGCTTGCCGTCGTAGACGAAGCCGGTGTCGCCCTCGGCGCAGGAGACGGTGACCTCCTGGCCGTCCTCGAGGTCCTTGGTCGCGGTGCCCGTGCCGACCACGGCGGGGATGCCGAGCTCGCGCGCGATGATCGCGGCGTGGCACGTGCGGCCCCCGCGGTTCGTCACGATCGCGCTGGCGCGCTTCATGATCGGCTCCCAGTCGGGGTCGGTCATGTCGGCGACCAGCACCTCGCCGGGCTCGAACTCGTGCATGGCCTCGACGGAGGTCAGCCTCCGCACCGCGCCCGCGCCGATCTTCTGCCCGATGGCCCGTCCCTCGACGACGACCGGGCCCCGGTCGAGCATGCGGAAGCGCTGCATCGTCGAGCCGCTCGCGCGGGACTTCACGGTCTCCGGGCGCGCCTGGAGGATGTAGAGCCTCCCGTCGACGCCGTCCCTGCCCCACTCGATGTCCATGGGGCGGCCGTAGTGCTCCTCGATCCTGAGGGCGTGGCGGGCCAGCTCGGTGACCTCCTCGTCGGTGAGGCTGAGCCTGACCTGCTCGGCCTCGTCGACGGGGACGAACTCCGTGGTGCGGCCCACTGACGCGTCGTCGGTGTAGACCATCTTGGTCGCCTTGCCGCCGAGCCCGCGCTTGAGGATCGCCGGCCGACCGGCGCGCAGGGCCGGCTTGTAGACGTAGAACTCGTCGGGGTTCACCGCCCCCTGGACGACGGCCTCGCCGAGCCCGTAGCTGCTCGTGATGAACACCGCGTCGTCGAAGCCGGACTCGGTGTCCATCGTGAACATCACACCCGAGGCGCCGATGTCGGAGCGGACCATGCGCTGGATGCCCGCCGAGAGCGCCACCGCCGCGTGGTCGAAGTCGCTGTGGACTCGGTAGGCGATTGCGCGGTCGTTGTAGAGCGAGGCGAAGACCAGCTTGATGGCGTGGAGGATGTTGTCGATGCCGCGGATGTTGAGGAACGTCTCCTGCTGCCCGGCGAAGGACGCGTCCGGGAGGTCCTCGGCGGTGGCACTGGACCGGACGGCCCAGCTCACCTCCTCGCCGGCGTCGCCCACGAGCGACTCGTATGCCGTGCGGATGTCCTCCTCGAGGTCCGCCGGGAACGCCTGTGCCTCCACCGCGTCACGGATGTCGCGGCCCACCTCGGAGAGCCGCCGGACATCGTCGACGTCCAGGCCGGTGAGCAGGCCGTTGATGCGGTCGGCCAGGCCCTCGTTGTCGAGGAAGCGCCGGTAGGCGTCGGCTGTCGTCGCGAAGCCGTCCGGGACCGAGACGCCGGCCTTCGACAGGTGCTGGACCATCTCGCCCAGGGAGGCGTTCTTGCCCCCCACCGACTCGACGTCACCGAGTCCGAGGTCCTTGAACCATGCGATGTTGGCGGTCATGGGCGTTCCTTCCGGGCGTAGCTGGACGTTCATGGTGCCTACTCCAGGTTGTTGAGGCGTCGCGCCTGCATGATGACGGCGGCCATCTCCTCCACGGACATGGTGGAGGAGTTGATCGAGGGGATGCGGTGGGCGCGGTAGAGGCTTTCCGCCCGGCGCAGCTCGTAGCTGCACTGCGACAGCGTCGCGTAGGTGGACCCGGGGCGTCGCTCGCTGCGGACCTGGCTCAGCCGCGCGGGCGTCGACAGCAGCCCGAAGCACTTCTCGGCATACGGCCGCACCGGCCGCGGCAGGTCGCTGGAGTCGAAGTCCTCCTCGACGATCGGGTAGTTCGCGACCTTGATCCCGTGCTGGAGGGCGAGGTACATCGAGGTCGGCGTCTTCCCGCACCGGGACGGCGCGATGAGGATGAGGTCGGCCTGCTCGAGGTTCCGCAGGCTCTGCCCGTCGTCGTGCTCCATGGCGAAGTCGATCGCCTTCATCCGGGCCTCGTAGCGCCGCAGGTCGCCGACGCCGTGGAGGGCTCCGACGTCGTGGGCGGCGTTGACGTGGAGGACCCGCTCCACGGTGTCGAGGTGGGAGCCGAAGAGGTCGATGAAGGCGCACTCCGTCTTCATGAGCTCGCTGCGGATGTCCTCGTCGGCGACGGTGGAGAACACGAGCGGCGTGACGGAGTCGGTCATCGCGGCGTCGAGCTCCTGGACCACCTCGCGGGCGCGGGCGACGCTCGTGATGAAGGGGATCTTGTGCCGGGAGAACGAGAGGCTCGGGAACTGCTGGAGCATCATGTTGCCGAGCGTCTCCGCGGAGATGCCGGTGCCGCCCGCGAGGAAGAAGACCGGCGTGGGCGTCGACGACGACGGCGGGGCGCTCACGCGGCAACTCTCCCACACGGCGGTCCGCCCC
>JAICIN010000065.1 GCA_025924375.1 Dermatophilaceae bacterium
CCGGCGGCGGCGCGCGCGTGGGTGGCGCGCACGTGGCCGAGCAGGTGGCCGACGAGCGGGTGGGCGACGCCGCGGGCTCGACCCCTCCGCTGCCCCGGACGTCACTGCTGCTCTGCGCTGCCGGGATCGTGCTCGCGCTCGTCTCCGCCGTGCTCACCCGCGACAGCAGCGGCGCCGCGTGGGTCGTGGGGTGGGCTGTGGGGTGCGCCGCCGTGCTGGCCGGCGTCGTGCACGCCCTGCTGGCCGAGCGCGGCACGCGCACGTCTCTCGAGGCCGGGCCGGAGCACAGCCACCTCGCCGGCTCGCTGGTGGCCTCGGCCACCGGCCTCGCGCTCGCCGCGTTCTCGCTGTTCACGCTGCGCGTCGACCCCGACGACGCCTTCTACGTCAACAAGTCGGTCTTCGTGGCGCAGCACGGCACGATCCCGCAGGGTGACACCCTCTACAGCCACCAGACCCTGCCGCCCCTCACGGGTGCCGGCTCCGCACCGATCCAGTCCATCGAGGTCCTCCAGGGCGCGCTGGCGCACCTGTTCGGCATCGCGGCGGGCTCGGTCGTCTACCTCGTCGTCCCGCCGGTCGCGACGTTCCTCGCCGTGTGGGCGATCTGGCGGCTCGTGCGCGCGTGGGCGCCCCGCCGCCACCTCCTGTGCTTCGCGGTGTCGATCGTGTTCCTCCTGCTCGCGGGCCAGACCGGCGCCTCGCTCGGCGTCTTCTTCCTGGCACGCATCTGGCAGGGCAAGGTGATCTACGTCGCGGCCCTGCTCCCGCTGCTCTACCTCTACCTCACCCGATGGGCGCGCACCGGCCGGCGTCTCGACCTCGCCATGTTCGTCGCGGTCGGCATCTGCGCGGTCGGGCTGACGTCCTCGGCAACCTTCCTCGTGCCGGTCACCTGCATCGCCGTCGCCGCCGCCCTCCTGGTGACGGGCCACCGCTGGGCCGGCGCCCTGGCACCGGTGGTCTACCCCGTGGTGACGGGTGTGGTCGTCGCCCTGGTCTCCCCGCCCGGCAACCCGGGCGGCCGGTTCTACGCCGCCGACACGGCATACCACTTCGTCATCGGGTCCCACGGGTATGCCGCGGTGACCTGGTTCGCGGTCCTCGCCACCGTGTGGATGGTGCGACGCGGCGTCGTGCGGGTGATGGTCGCCGCCGCCACGGCGGCGCTGCTCCTCGTGCTCGCCCCCGGCGTGGCGGACCTGTTCAACCAGCTCACCGGCGCCGGTGCCGTCGCCTGGCGTCTCCTGTGGGTGGCTCCCATCACCGTGATGGTCGGGATGCTGGCCGCCGTGCCCGTCCCCTTCGGGCGCACCGAGTGGGCGCTGGGAGGCGCCAGACGGGTCGAGCTGCCGGGCTGGCTCGGCGTCGTGCCGGCCGTCGTCGTCGTGGCGGCGCTGCTGGTCGCCGGCACGCCGTTGTGGTCGCCCAAGCGCAGTGTCTCGGTCGAGGACCACCCAACGTGGAAGTACCCGGCCACGGCACTCGCGCAGGCGAGGGCCATCGCGAAGCGGGGGCCGGGACCCGGCCCCGTGCTGGCCCCCTCCTCCACGATGCGCGCCCTCGCCCTCACGACGACCAGCGTCCTCGCCGTCGACCCGAGGCCCTCCTACCTGCGCATCCTCGAGGAGCCTGCGGCGCCGCACGAGGCGCGGCTCGAGCTGAGCGGCCTGATGTCGGGGTCCCAGGAGCCGACCCGCAAGCAGGTGGCCTCCGCCCTGACGGCGCTCCACGTCAGCATGGCGTGCGCGAGGCCGGACCAGCGGCGCGCCGGCTCCATCTTCGCCGCGACGGGGTGGCGCAGCGTGGACGGCGTGCCCGGGCTCCGGTGCTTCGCCCCGTGACCGCCGTCCCTGGGGCTGAGCAGGCGTGGTGACGACCGAGGTCGCCACCGTCCTGGTGGCCGTGCTGCCCGGTGCGGTGCTCGCCCTCTGCGTGCCGGCCGGCCGCGAGCGGTGGGCGGCACTGGCCGCCGCCCCGGTGCTCTCGCTCGCGCTCACGACGCTGGCCCTGGCCTGGCTGCCCGTCCTCCGGCTGCCCGACGGCGTGCTCGACGTCCTCCTCGCCGAGGCAGTCGTGGTTGCCGTCGCGGTGGCCGCGACGCTGGTGCACCGCCGCCGCAGCGGCCTGCCGCTGCTGCGCGGGGAAGAGGCACCGGGACCGCGCTCGCGCCGGCCGCTGCGCGCGGCCCTCGCAGAGCTCGTGGCGGTCGGGCTGCCCACCGCCGTCGGTGTCGTGTTCGGCCGCCTGGTGCTCGGTGGGTTCGTGGCCACGCCCGGCTGGGACGGCATGAACCACGCCTACATGACCCGGCGGATGCTCGAGGCCGGGCACGCACAGATCACCACCGCCTGCTCGACGGGGTCGACGGTCCCCGTGACCTCGTGCGCCTTCTACCCCATCTCGCCCGACGTCTCCTGGGCGCAGGCCGTCGCGCTCACCGGTGGCCACGTCAGCGCGGCGATGACGACGTGGGCGGCGCTGCTCTCCCCGGTGTCGCTCGTCGTCGGCGTCTACGCCGCGACCCGTCTGCTCGGTGCCCGGAGGGTCGCTGCCATGGCGGCGGGCACCGCGGCGGCGCTGGTCGGGCCGCTGTGGGCGATCATGCTGAGCGGGCGCGTGTCCGAGCAGATGGGCCCCGCGCTCAGCCCCGCGACCGCCCTGCTGGTCGCCCTCGCGCTGCGGGGTCGCCGGCCGGTGACCACGGGGCTCCTCGCGGGGCTCGCCTGTGCCGGCATGCTCATGACGCACACCTACCAGGCGCTGTTCGTCGCGGTGCTCGCCGTGGCGATGGCCCTCGCCGTGCGGGCCGACTGGCGCTGGACCGCGTCCGTCCGGGGATCCCTCGCGATCCTCGCGGGGATGGCGGTGGCCGCGCTCCCCCTCACCGGCGCCCTCCTCGCCGCGAGCGGCGAGCGTCTCTCCCTGGCCCCGGCATACGTGGGCAAGCCGTGGCAGGCACTGCGCTACTGGACGTGGGAGCCCATGCTCTACACCAGCCTCGGCTACCCCTACCCCACCGGCGACCGCTACCCCCTGGACCAGTGGGCGGCCCGGCTCGCCATGGCAGCCGTGATCCTCTGCCTGGCTGCCGCCCCGGCCTCGCTCGTCCTCCGGCGCCTGCGCTGGGCCCGGCCCTGGGTGCTCGCCTGGCTCGTGTTCACGGCAGTGGGGGTCTGGACGAGCACGTCGGCCTCCCCGCTGGCCGTCGGGCTCTCCGGCCTCTGGTACGGCACGCGGGAGCGGCTGAGGGCGATGATGTTCCCCGCCTACGGCGTCGCGGCTGCGGCGGGGGCCTGCGTCCTCGGCTGGCTGCTCGCCCGGCTCGTCCGACTGGTGCTGCGCCGCACGCCGGGCCCCGGGCGCCTCGTCGAGGCGGTCGTCCCCGCGGCGCTCGCCTGCACGCTCGTGGGCGCGGCCGCGCTCCCGGCGGCGTGGCAGCCACTCCGGGAGGACCTGCTGCGGCGCGCGCCGCAGGGCCCCGAGTACCGGCGGGTCTACCAGTGGCTGGCCGAGCACACGGCCCCCGGCAACGTCGTCGCCTACGACCGCCACACCGACTTCATGACGTGGTCGTACGGCGACGAGGCGGTCCCGACGCTCTTCGGGATCCCGCCCCTGGCGGGGAAGGCGGCGAAGCAGAACTACGCCGACCGGTACGCGGCCTTCCACTGGCTGGCCGACGACAAGGACGCCCGGCCGGCCGGCTGCCTCGTCCGGCGCTACCGCATCCAGTACATAGCCGTCGGGACACCCAAGGTGCCGGGGATCAAGCGCACCTACAGCCCAACCCGCCTGCGCCAGAGCGACCGGGTGCGCCTCGTCCACCGCGACGGGCCGCTCGAGGTGTACGAGGTGACCGCGCGCGGAGCGGCCTGCCGGTCCTGAGCCGCTGCACCGGGGAGCCGCCCGCCGTGCGCTACCGTGACCGTGCACTTCGTCGCCCAGCGCCGCCCTGGAAGGTCCGCCCCACGTCCATGTCCACGCGTCTTCGCACCGTCGGTGTCATCCTCGCGGGGGGCACCGGCTCCAGGGTCGGGCTGAACATCCCCAAGCAGCTGCTCAAGGTGGCCGGCAAGACGATCCTCGAGCACACGCTCGACGTCTTCGAGGACGCCGACGAGGTCGACGACATCGTCGTGCTCATGAACGGCGACTACCTCGCCGAGGCGCAGGCCCTGGCCTCGCCCTACGCCAAGGTGCGCCTCGTCCGCCCCGGCGGTGCCACCCGCAACGAGACCACGCAGGCCGCGCTGTCCGCGCTCGACGACCTCGTCGACGACGACTGCTGGGTGCTCTTCCACGACGCGGTGCGCCCGCTGATCGACCACCGGATCATCAGCGACTGCGTCAGCGCGCTGGAGCACTACGACGCCGTGGACGTGGCGATCCCGTCGGCGGACACGATCATCACGGTCGACGACCAGGAGCAGATCGTCAGCGTCCCGGACCGCAGCCTCGTGCGGCGCGGCCAGACGCCGCAGGCCTTCCGGCTCTCGACCATCCGGCAGGCCTACGAGAAGGCCTGGCAGGACCCGCACTTCACCGCCACCGACGACTGCAGCGTCGTGCTGCGCTACCTGCCCGAGGTCCCCATCACGGTCGTGACGGGGTCGGAGCAGAACATGAAGATCACCCACCCGATCGACATCTTCATCGCCGACAAGCTCTTCCAGCTCGGCTCGACGGCCTCGCCGCCCCCCTCGGACCCCACGGCATACGTCTCCACCCTCCAGGGCAAGGTGTGCGTCGTCCTCGGCGGGAGCTACGGCATCGGCGCCGACATCGCACAGATGCTGGCGACGTTCGGCGCGGTCGTGCACACCTTCAGCCGCAGCCAGACGGGCACCCACGTGGAGCGGCCCGACGAGGTCGAGGCCGCGCTGCGCAGCGCGCACGAGGCCAGCGGCCGCATCGACTACGTGGTCGTGACCGCCGGGGTCCTGCGCCGCGGGCCCCTGGGCGAGACGCCGATCGAGGAGATCAGGGAGACGGTGGAGGTCAACTACCTCGCGCCCGTCATGGCCGCCAGGGCGGCGATCCCCTACCTGCGCGACACCAAGGGCCAGCTCCTGCTGTTCACCTCCAGCTCCTACACCCGCGGACGGGCCGGCTACTCGATCTACTCCTCGACCAAGGCCGCCGTGGTCAACCTCACCCAGGCGCTCGCCGACGAGTGGGCACCCCTCGGCGTGCGGGTCAACTGCATCAACCCCGAGCGCACGGCGACCCCCATGCGCGCCAACGCCTTCGGCGAGGAGCCCGAGGGAAGCCTGCTCTCCGCCCGGGCCGTGGCGCTCACGTCCATCGACGTCCTCATGTCCGACCTCACCGGCCACGTCATCGACGTGCGGCGGCTCGACCCCGGTGAGCGCCCGATGTCGCGCACCGAGCTCGAGGCCAGCCGCATCGCCGAGGCGCTGGCGGCGGCCGAGGCCGGCGGCGCCCACGCGGGCGACGACACCGACGTCTGAGCGAGCGTGATGTCGAGGAGCACCGGTGTCGTCCTGACGAGAACGGAACGGGTCCCGGGGACCCCGTCGGCGGCAGGATGGGCCGTCGCCGCGCTCTACGGCGTGAGCTGGCTGGGGCTCGTGCTCGCCGGCGTGCTGGACCTCCCCGGCTGGTTCGTCGTCGCGGCCGTCCTGCTCACCGCCGCGGAGCTGCTGCTCGAGCGGGTCTCCCCGCTGCTGCCGTGGGCGCTCACGCGCACGTCGCTCGCCCGGCCGGCGCGCTGGGCGGTGGCCCTCTGCGCGCTGCTCGTGCTCATGCAGGTCGGTCGGGAGAGCGAGCACCTGCTCGTGTGGTGGGTCCTCGGGACCGGCCTGGCGCTGACCGTGCTGGCCGCCCTCGTCGAGGGCCTGGCCCAGGTCGTCGAGTACCTGCGCAAGAGCCCGGTCCTCAGCCGGGGGCTCGACGTCTCGGCCGTCCGCGTCGCGCCCGAGCCGCGCTGGCTGCTCGGCCACCACGACGCGGCGCTGGTGCCGTCCCACCTCCTGCTCCTCGTGGCGCCCGCCCTCGCGGTGGGCGGCACGATCTCGGTGGGCGCCGCGGTGGGCGCGACCGTGGTCGCGCTCGTGCTGGCCGTGCTCGTCGCCGCGGCCGCCCTGCAGGCGGCGCGGGCGACCCGCGCCAGCGGGGCCCGCACGAAGGTGCCCGCCGCCGTGCAACAGGCGGTCGACGCCCTGGAGCCGGAGCTCGTCCTCTACTTCGGGGGCGGCCCGGACTCCCTCTACCAGCTCGAGATGTGGCTGCCGGCGCTCGAGAGCAGCGGCCACCGGACCCTCGTCGTGCTGCGCGACCGCGACTCGCTGCGGATGCTCGCCGAGACCTCGCTGCCGGTGCTGTGCATCCCCGCCGGCACCGTGCTCATGGCCTTCGACCTCACGTCCGTCCGCGGGGCCCTCTTCGTGGCCAACGCGGCGACCAACATCCACCTGCTGCGCAAGCGCGGGATGCGCACCGTCTTCATCGGCCACGGCGACAGCGACAAGGCCTCGAGCAGCAACCCGTTCGTCAAGGTCTACGACGAGATCTGGGTCGCCGGTCCCGCGGGCGCGGAGCGCTACGACGCCGAGGAGACGGCGACCGTGGCAAGCCGGATCCGCCAGGTGGGCCGTCCCCAGGCGGTCCCCGCCGCCCCGTCCCGCCGGCAGCCCGGGCACGCCACCGTGCTCTACGCCCCGACCTGGGAGGGCTGGGGGGACGAGCCGTTCCACTCCTCCCTGCCCTTCACCGGCGTGGAGCTCGTGCGGCGCCTCCTGGCCACCGAGGGGGTCCGGGTCCTCTACCGTCCCCACCCGCTCACGGGCACGCAGAGTGCCGCCGTCCGCTCGGCGCACGAGGAGATCCTGCGGCTCCTCCGCCGTGCCGGGGCGCCCCTCGAGCAGCCCTCCCCGCCGCAGGAGGCCCAGCCGCAGCAGGCCGCCGAGCGCGACCGGGGCGCCGACGACCTGACGCTGATGCTCGGGCGCTCCCGGCCGCAGGACCCGGCCGTGCGTGAGCAGCGGGCCCGCGCCGAGGCGCAGGCCCGAGAGGCCTTCTGGTCGGCCGCCGGGCCCGACACGCCCCGCGTCGTCGAGGGCCCGTGGCCCGGGCTGGCCAGCACCTTCGCCCAGAGCGACCTGCTCGTCGCCGACGTGTCGAGCATCGTCTCGGACTGGATCGCCCTCGACCGTCCCTACGCCGTCCTCGACTCGGCGGGCCTCGACCCCGACGAGTTCGCCCACCGCTACCCCAGCAGCCGCGGGGCCACCGTCCTGCGCCCCGACCTCTCCGGGCTCGACGACCTCGTCGCCGCCGTGCTCGCCGG
Organism: Dermatophilaceae bacterium; assembly: GCA_025924375.1. Taxonomy (GTDB): domain Bacteria; phylum Actinomycetota; class Actinomycetes; order Actinomycetales; family Dermatophilaceae; genus JAICIN01. The sequence goes on from JAICIN010000065.1 coordinate 7,313, forward strand.
CCTCGACCCGCGCGCCGAGGCCCGGCACCTGCTGGCCGCGGAGCTGCTCGGCACCCCGCCCGGCAGCGGCCTGCGGCGCTTCCACGCCGCCCTCGACGACCTCGTGGCCACCCCCGCCCTGCCGGCCCACCACCGCGAGGACGCCCCGGCGTGAACCGCCTGCTCAACCCCCAGCTCGAGACGGTCCGCTCCCCCATCGGCGCCGGCCTCCTGCTCGGCGTCCTCACCAGCCACGCCGTCGCCCTCGTCGGGGCACTGTCGGGGTGGCCGTGGGCCTACTTCGTCGCGGCGCTCCTCAGCGTGCTCCTCGACGTCGTCGCGCAGCGGTCCGTCGCCATCAGCAGCCTGCTGCGCCGGGCGCAGTTCGGCTACCTCCAGCGCGCCGTCATCCGGGAGCTCGGCCTGGTCGTCCTCTTCGCGCGCCTCGACGTGCTGCAGCCGTGGGCGTTCGCGATCGCCGCGCTGGCGGTGCTGGCGCTGCCCACCACGCGCCTGCTGATGCTCCTCGCGGCCGCTCCGGTCGCCCGTCGCCGGTTGCGGCCGGTGGAGGTGCGCAACCTGGACCTGCCCTTCCACGTCGTGAGCGACCCCCCGCGCTGGGCCCTGGTGGAGGCCGAGACACTCGTGCTCCTCAGCGCCGTGCCGCTCGCGATGGCTGCGCTGGGCGTCCTCGACGGGTCCTGGTGGCCGTTCCTGGTCTCCGTCGGGTGCCTGGTCCTCTACTCCGTCGCGGTCCGCGCCGCCCTCGCGCACTACCTGCTCTCCAAGCGCCGCGGCCCGAGCGACGCCACGTACCTCCAGCTCGTCGCCGGGGAGGTCCGCGCGCTGCGGCCGGAGCTGGTGACCTACTTCAGCGGCAGCCCCACCTCCGTCTACCAGCTCAACATGTGGCTGCCCGTCCTGGAGCGGATGTCCGCGCCCTCGCTCATCCTCCTGCGCGAGCGCCGCAACCTCCCGCTCGTCGCCGACACGACGCTGCCGATCGTGTGCATCCCCCGCGCCGTCGACGTCATGGACTTCCGTATGCCGTCGGTGCGGGTCGCCTTCTACGTCGCCAACGTGGGCAAGAACCTGCACTTCCTGCGGGAGCCGCGGATCAAGCACGTCTTCATCGGCCACGGCGAGAGCGACAAGATCGCCAGCGTCAACCCCTTCACGAAGGTCCACGACGAGATCTGGGTGGCCGGGCACAGCTCCCGGGAGCGCTGGGCGCGGGCCCGGGTGGGGGTCCGCGACGAGTCGATCGTCGAGGTCGGCCGCCCCCAGCTCGGCGAGATCCGTCACGCCTGCCCGCGAGCCCCCGGGCAGCCGCTCACGGTGCTCTACGCGCCGACGTGGGAGGGGTGGACCGCCGACGTGCACGCCTCGTCGCTGCCCACGATGGGCGTGCGGCTCGTGCGGTGGCTGCTCGAGCGGCCCGTGCCCACCCGCGTGGTCTACAAGCCGCACCCGCTCACCGGCACCGTCTCGGCCGCGGCCAAGGCGGCGCACGAGGAGATCGTCCGCCTCGTCGAGAGCCGGGCGGGCGCCCACGCGGGGGCGTCCACCATGCCGTCGGACACCGGCGAGGTGGTCGAGCCGAGCGGTGAGGAGCTCAGCGCCTACGAACGCTGGTCCCGTGAGTTCTGGCGCACCCGTCCCGCCACCCACCTCGTGGTCGAGGGCCCGAGGCCCACTCTCTTCGACTGCTTCAACCACGCCGACGTCCTGGTCAGCGACATCTCCAGCGTCGTCCCGGACTTCCTCGCCAGCGGGAAGCCCTACCTCGTCACCAACGCCGCGGACCGGCCGCACGACGAGGTGCGCGAGGAGTACGCCAGCACGCGCGCGGCATACCTCGCCGACTCGGACCCGGCCTCCTGGGAGGCGGCGTTCGAGGCCATCGAGCACGGCGACCCCCTGGCACCGGCCAGGGCCGAGCTGCGCACCTACCTGCTGGGCCCGCCCTACGACGACCCCGTGAAGCGCTGGGACGAGGCCCTCGACGACCTCGTGGCGCGGGCCCGCGAGGAGTGGCCCGACGCCGAGGCCGAGAGCCTCGCCGCCGAGCACGAGTAGGCGCTAGCGGGCCACATTCTCCACGTCGACGACGGGGGCCTCGGCGTGCCGGCGCAGCAGCCGCCACGCGCTCAGCGCCGCGGCACCGGCGAGGATGACGTCGGCGGCGGTGAACAGCATGCGCGAGACGACCGCGACCCCGAGGGCGCTGCCCTCGCTCATCACGTCGCCGAGGGCCGCGACGATGAGGGCCTCGCGCGCTCCCGCCCCGGACGGGGCGACGATGAAGACGACGCCGGCGCCCAGGGCGAGGGCGAAGCCGCCCAGGCAGCGCACGAACCCGCGCAGGCCGGGCGCGCCGAGCGAGTTGGCGAGCAGCCAGAGCTGGGTGCCGTAGAACAGCCACGTCACGAGGAGCCACCCGAAGGCCTGGAGCACCCCGCGCCAGGTGAAGACGTGGGGCAGCGGTGGCTTGCGCAGCACCCGGAGCATGAGGTCGACGATCTTCGTGAGGACCCGTGGGTGGGAGCAGACCAGGGCGACGGGCAGGACCCCCAGGAGCGCCCACGTGATGGGCGTGTTGGCCCTGGCGATCACCGGGATCCCGATGATGCCGACGGTCAGGGCCGACGACAGCGACAGGCCGATCCAGCACAGCGACGCGGTGAAGGTGCGGGCCCGCGGGACCCCGGAGCGCTTGGCGAGCTCCATCTGCACGACGACGGACCAGACGCTGCCCGGCAGGTACTTGCCCAGCTGGCCGACGAGGAAGATGCGCGCCGCCTCGAGCGGGCTGAGCCGGTGCCCCTCCTCCGCGAGCAGGGCACGCCACGACATGACGGCCGTCAGGCTCCCCGCGATGACGCAGAGGAAGGCGAGGAGCACGCTCTGCCATGCCATGTCCGTGATCGCGTGCCGGACCTCCGACCACTGGGACACGACGGCGTAGACGACCGCTGCGATGATGAGCACGCCGACGAGCGGTCGCACGAGGGACGCCCCGCGGGCGAGCAGCTGCTTCACGCGGCCACCCGCGCCCGCCACCACGCCCACGCCTCCCGGAGGCTCTCGGGCTGGGGCTGCTCGGGCACCTCCCCGCGCTCGTAGGCGCGGGAAAGGAAGTCGACGGCCTCCTCTGGGAGGCCGGCGCGGCTCATGCCCACGGCGTTGGCCCCGTGGAGCCGGCACGGGTTGCCGAAGGCCTTGGCGTGCGGCGGCACGTCACGGGTGACGACCGCGCCCATGCCGACCATCGCGCCGGGGCCGATCACCCGGCGCTGGTGGACGACGCAGCCCATGCCGAGGTTGGCGCCGGCGCCGACGCTGACGTGGCCCCCCAGGGTGACGGAGGAGGCCATCGTCACGCCGTCCTCGACGTGCCCGTCGTGGCCGACGTAGGTCTTGTTCATGAGGTAGCAGTCCGAGCCGACGGACGTCGTGTCGTAGTGGCCCTGGTGCACCGTGACGAACTCGCGGAAGACGTTGCGCGAGCCGACGCTGAGCCCGGTGCCCACGAGCCGGCCGTCCCAGGCCGCACCGTGCTCGATGCCCCGGATCTCCGCGGGCGCCCCGATGACGGTGTGCGCCCCGAACCAGTTGTCGTCACCGACGGTGAGCGGGCCGAGGAGCACGACGCCGGGACCGACCGTGTTGCCGGTGCCGAGCTCGACCTCCGGGCCGATCGTCGCGCTGGGGTGGATGCAGTTCATGGGGTCCTCTCGGGGAGCGGGACCGCGGCCGAGGCGTCGTGCCGGGCCCACAGCCCCGTGACGGTAACATCGTCCGAGCCCTCACCCGAACCTAGGAGAAGCACGTGTCGATGCTCCCACCCCGTGCCGGGCGTCCCCAACCTGACCCGGCGGCGGCCTGAGGTGGGCGCGCCCCTGAGGATCGCCCTCGTCGGCGCCGGCTCGATGGGGTCGCTGCACGCCCGCGTCATCTCCGGACACGACCGCACCGAGCTCGCCGGTGTCGTCGACCCCGGTGAGGAGGCCGGCAGGCAGGTCGCGTCCCGCTTCGGCGTCGACTGGGTCGCCGGGCTCGACGACCTGCACCGCCTCGGGCCGGTCGACGCCGTCGTGGTCGCCGCCGCCACCCAGCACCACGCCGCCATCGGCACGCAGGTCCTCGAGCAGGACCTGCCGCTGCTCATGGAGAAGCCGCTCGCCGACCGGCTGGCCGACGCCCAGGCGCTCGTCGACCTGTCCGCCGCCCGCGACGTGCCGCTCATGTGCGGCCTGCTCGAGCGCTACAACCCCGGGATCCTCACCGCGATGAGCGTCATGGACGCTCCCGTGCACATCTCCGCGCAGCGGCACTCGCCCTACGTCGCGCGGATCCGCACCGGCGTCGCCTCCGACCTGCTCATCCACGACGTCGACATCGTGCTGCGCATGATGGGCGCCGAGCCGACGTCCGTCTCCGGGTCGCTCGGGCACCTCCACCCGGAGTCGGAGCCGACCTCGGAGGACATCGCCGAGGCCATGCTGGGCTTCGAGGGCGGCCGGGTCTCGAACATCTCCTCGAGCCGGATGAGCCAGCGCAAGGTGCGCGAGTTCGCCATCACCGAGCTCGACCGGCTCATCGAGGTCGACATGCTGCGCAACGCCGTGACGATCTACCGCCACGTGCTCGGGGAGAACACCCCCGACGGCCTGTCCTACAAGCAGCAGACCATCATCGAGATCCCGCAGCTCGTGACCAGCCGCGAGCCGCTGTCGGCGCAGCTCGACCGCTTCGTCGCGCTCGTCACCGGCGAGGCGGACGCCGCGCAGGAGCGGGCGAGCATCCTGCCGGCGCACCGCGTCATCGAGGTGGTGCGCGACCAGGCGGCCCAGTCCGCCCGGTCGGCCCTGCCTGTCTAGCCGACACGGGGAGCGAGGGGGCCGGGGTGCGTGACGCCATCGGGGCGACCACCCTGCTCGCCCTGACGTTCCTGCCCGGTGCGGCGCTCGTCCTCGCGGCCACGCGACGCGGCAGCCGCGCCCGCTACGCGTCCCTCGCGGCGAGCCCCGCCCTGACGATGGGCCTTGCCGGGATCGGGTTCACGTGGCCGGCGGGGCTCGGCTGGCGGTGGTCGGCCCTCAACACGCTCGTGCTCGAGGTGGCCGTGGTCGGTGCGGCGTTCGCGCTGCGCGCCGTGTGGAGCAGGTCGGCCCGGCTCGCGCGCCGGTTCGGGCCGCCCGGCGGCTCGCCCCCCAGGAGCCCGCGGCTGTGGTGGCGCGCGCGCCGGGTCGACGTGGCCGCTCTCGCGGTGGCGCTGGCGGCGGGCATCGGCGTCACCCGCCACCTGCTCTCCGGCATCGCCTACCCACCCGGGTGGGACCCGATGAACCACGGGTTCATGGCCCGGCGGGTCCTCGACCTCGGCAGCTCGCTCCCGAGCGACATCTGCGTCACCGGCTCCACGCTGCCGGTGCCGTCCTGCCACTTCTACCCGCTCATCCCCCATGTCCTGTGGGCGCAGACGAGCGAGCTCACGGGGGTCCGGCTCTCCACCGCGATGCTCGCCACCGAGTGGCTCGTCGCGCCGGCCGCCGCGGTCGTCGCGGCGTTCGCGCTGGTGCGGGTCCTGGGCGGGCGTCCCTGGGCGGCCTGTGCTGCCGCCTCGGCGGTCGGCGTGCTGGGTCCGCTGGCCCACGCCGTCTACAGCGGCCTGGTGACGATGCTGCTCGGCGCCGCCATCTCGCCGGGGGTCGCCCTGCTGGCCTACGTCGGCGTGCACTACCGCCGGTCACGGGCGGTCACCGCGGTCAGCGGGGTCGCGGCGGGCGGCCTGCTGCTCGCCCACACCTACGACATCGTCTTCGCCGCGCTGCTGGGCGTCGGCCTGCTCGTCACGCGGCCGCTGACCCGCCAGCGGCTGCGCCGCCTGCCGGGCCTCGCCCTCGCCATGCTGGCCGGCGCGGCGCTCGTCGTCGGACCGCGGCCGCTGGACCTCCTGCGCGCCGGGGAGGTCCGCGGCACCGGCCCGCCGCGCTACGCCGGGGACCTCGTCGGCGCGCTGGGCTACTGGGTGTGGTCGCCCGGCCGCTACGTGTCGACGTGGATCGCCAGCGTCCCGGACCCCTCGCCCGGCGCGGGCCTGGTGACGGCCGGGGTGCTCATCGGCGTCGGGATGGTGGTCGCCGTCGTCGCGGCCTGGTGGCCGCGCTACCGCTGGGCCCGTCCCTTCGCCGTGCTCCAGGTGGCGGTGCTGGCGCTCGTCCTGCTCGTGGACGCCGGCTCGGGTCCCGTCCGCGAGGCGGTCGCGTCGCTGTTCTACGGCGACCCGCGGCGGGTCTTCGACGCCAGCCTGGTCGCGCCCGCCGTGCTGGCCGTGGCGGGGTGGTACGTGATCGCCGACCTCCTCACCCGTCGCGCTGCGGGCCGGCGCCGGCGCGC
>JAICIN010000066.1 GCA_025924375.1 Dermatophilaceae bacterium
CCCGGGGGGGGGGGTGGGGGGGGCGGCGCGGGCGCCCCCCCCCACGACGACGACTCACTTGGTGCTGACGCCGATGACCCCCAGGTCCGGGTACATGCTGGACGCCGGGCTCTGGACGTAGTTCGTCACGCCGGAGCCGTGGAGGATGAAGAACTTCTCGACGGCGAGCGGGATGTAGGCGACGTCCTTGCCGAGCTGGTCGTCGGCCTGGTTGTAGACGGCGGCCGCGGACTGGAGGTCGGTCTTCGCGGCGGCCTGGTCGATCAGTGCGTTGACGGCGTCGCTCTTGTAGTTGCCGTAGTCCTGCCCGTTCGACTTGGCCGTCAGGTTGATCCGGCTGTCGAACAGCGGCGGGATCACGGTCGCCTGCGAGGGCCAGTCAGCACCCCAGCCGCCCCACATCACGTCGGACTTGTTGTTGGCCGGGTTCTGGATGACGTCGTAGTAGGTGTCCGTGAGCGGGTCGAGCGTGGTCTTGAAGCCGGCCTTGTCCCAGCCGGCCTTGAGGCCTGCCGCCTCGTTGTCCGTTGCTGGGGTGCCACCGCTGTAGGTGTAGCGGATCGGGTACGGCATGGCGACCCCCGCCTCCGTGAGCAGCTTCTTGGCCGCGGCGGGGTCGCCACCGGCTGGCTGCGTGAAGTTCGGGTTGTCCTTGTAGCCGATGAGGGACGGGTTGACGATGGACTTCGCCGGGCGACCGAACTTGTCGCCACCGCCGGCCCCGATGTAGGCGTTCTGGTCGGTCGCCATGAGGAGGGCCTGCCGCACCTTGAGGTTCTTCATGCGGTTGAAGTTGGGCAGCAGGTAGTCGACGAACGGCGAGTCGACCAGCGTGCTGCGCGACTTCACGGCCGGGTTGCTGTTCACCTGGTTGTAGAAGGCCGGGGTGACGCGGCGGTCGGTGACGGCCGTCTTGTCGTTGCCGCTGTCGGCGATGAGGCGTTGCGCGATGATCTCGTCGGTCAGCCCCTCGACGAACACGACCTTGTCCGGCAGGGCCTTGCGGATGGTGTCGCTCTTGGCGTCCCAGTTGGGGTTGCGGACGAAGGTGCCTCCGACGCCGTGCTTCCACTGGCCCTGGATCATGTAGGGCCCGTCGGAGAAGATCGCGTAGTTGGACTGGTCACCCTTGTCCTGGTCGGCACGGTAGGGCGAGAACTCGCGCAGCGAGGCGATGGCGAGCGGGAAGTCCACCCAGGGCTTGTTGAAGTGGTAGGTGATCGTCTTGCCCGAGCAGGTCACGGCCTTGTCGAACTCGGCCTGGCCGTTCTTCTTGTAGGGACCGTCGTAGACCGGCAGGCCGTTCTTGTGCGGCACGTCGAGGTAGGAGAGGGCGTAGTTCGGGCCGCCGGTGATGACGTCCGTCGCGAAGCCGCGCGCGAATCCGTACTTGACGTCCTCGCAGGTGACGTCCTTGCCGTCCTGCCACTTCACGCCGTCCTTGAGGGTGAAGCTCCAGACCTTGCCGCCCTCGCTCGACTTGCCGGTGTCGGTCGCGAGGTCCGGGACGACCTGGGTCGCCTTGTTGGGGTCCGCGGTCCCCGGGAACGAGACCAGCTCGCGGTAGAAGAGCCGGTTCTCGTTGACGAGGTCACGCCCGATGTAGGTGCGCTGGGGGTCGAGGTGCTCGGCCGGCCGCTTCGTCAGGTAGTAGAGGGTGCCGCCCTTCTGCCCGGCTGCGGACGCGGAGCTGCCGCTCGACCCGCCCGCGCCCTTCGACGGCGCCGTGGTGCCGCTGCACGCGACGAGCGGCAGCACGGCGGCCACCGAGAGGACGGCGAGCCCCCCTGCCTTGGTCCTGGTGATCATGCGCTCTCTCCTTCACGTCGGGCGCCGCCTGGGCGCTGCGCCGTCCCCCGTTGTTCGGGGGAGGTCTGTGGGCCGGGTGCAGCCAGTGCCGGTGCCCCGGCCGGTCGTGCGGCCGGTCGTGCGGCCGGTCGTGCGGCCGGTCGTGCGGCCGGTCGTGCGGCCGGTCGTGCGGCCCGGTCTCCGGGCGGTCGCCCGGCCGGTCCCGTGCTCCCATTTCCCTGCCTCATCGACCCGCCTTCGGGTCGAAGGCGTCGCGGAGGCCGTCACCGAGCAGGCTGAAGCTGATGACGAGGACCGCGATCACCAGGGCGGGGAAGAAGAAGAAGGTGAAGTCCGCCGAGGCGTAGTTGACGGAGTACTTCAGCACGTTGCCGAGCGTCGGCGTCGGCGGCTGGATGCCGACCCCCAGGTAGCTGAGCGCCGCCTCGGCGGAGACGTAGGTCGGCATGAGCAGCGTGAAGTAGACCAGGAGCGGAGCCCACAGGTTGGGGATCAGCTCCTTGGTGTAGATCCGTGAGTTCCGCGCGCCCAGGCTGCGGGCGGCCTCGATGAACTCGCGTTCGCGCAGCGAGAGGACCTGTCCGCGGATGATGCGGGCGACGTAGGGCCACCCGAAGAACCCGAGCACGAAGATGATGTAGACGCCGTTGCTCGGGTTCCCCTCCGGCACGCCGAACGAGTGGATCCGGTCGATGAACATGCCCGAGAGCGCGAGCAGCATGAGCGTCTGCGGGAACGCGAGCGTCATGTCGATGAAGCGGGTGATGACGAAGTCGGCCCAGCCTCCGAGGAACCCGGACACCAGGCCCAGCAACGTCCCGAGGAAGATGGCGATGCACGTGGCGCAGAACGACACGATGAGCGAGAACGTCGTGCCCAGCACGAGCCGGGCGAGGACGTCCCGGCCGGTGCCCGGCTCGACCCCGAGCGGGTGGGCCAGGCTGATTCCGCCCGGAGTGCTCCCCTTGGGGAGGCCGCCGCTGTTGGCGTCGATGAGGTTGCCGTGGAACGAGTCGGGGTCGAGGACGCCCACCTTGGAGAGGATCGGCGCCGCGATGCCGACCAGGACGGCGAGGACGACCACGCAGAGGATGACCATGGTGATCTTGTCGCGGCGAAGCCGGGCCAGGGCCAGCTGGACGGGCGTGCGGCCCGCGACGGCGCCTTCCGCATGGCTCTCGGCGACGACGGAGTCGGCCTCGATGCTGTCGACAGGGGCAGAGGTGCGGTCCGACACGCCTCAGCCACCCAGCCGCGACGTGCGGGCTCGCTCGAGCCAGCGGGGCGAGCACTCCATGGGTCTCCTGGGAGGAGCGCGGCCGGCTCCGGAGGGAGCCGGGTGTGAGGACCGGCCGGGGCCCTCCCGGGCTCCCGGCGGCGTGGTGCTCCGGCCTCTCACCGAGAGGCACCCGGGCACGGTGACGCACCGTCTTGCTGGACCAAGCCTGCGTCGAAGCGTAGAGCCCTGTCGTCCCGCAATCAGCGTAATGCTGCCGATCGACACCCCAATCGTTACGCGAATCCCCTTGACTCACACAGCATTCGCACAGCCAGCACTCAGCCGAGGAGTTCTCGCAGGTGGGGCACGATCGCCCGGAACGCCTCACCGCGGTGGGACACGGCGTTCTTCTCCTCCGGCGAGAGCTCGGCAGCGTGCCGCCCGTCCCCGTCCACCACGAGGACCGGGTCGTAGCCGAAGCCGTTCTCGCCCCTCGGCTCCCGGGCGACACGTCCCGGCATACGGCCCTCCGCGGAGCGCACCGTGCCGTCCGGCAACGCGAGGACCGCCGCGCACACGAAGGCCGCGGCGCGGTGCTCGTCCCTTACGTCGGCGAGCTGCGCCAGGAGCAGCTCGAGGTTGGCCCGGTCGTCGCCGTGCCGGCCGGCCCAGCGGGCGCTGAAGATGCCCGGGGCGCCGCCCATGACGTCGACGGCGAGGCCCGAGTCGTCAGCGAGTGCCGGCAGGCCCGTGTGGCGGGCCAGCGCCTGTGCCTTGAGCAAGGCGTTCTCCTCGAACGTCACGCCGTCCTCCACGACGTCCGGCGCATCCGGGAAGTCGCCGGCCCCCACGACCTCGAGGGCCAGCTCCGCGCACACGTCGGCGAGGATCTCGCGGAGCTCGGCGACCTTGTGCTCGTTGCGGGTGGCCAGGACGACCCGGCTCACGCGAGCCGCTCCCGCGGGGCCGTGGCGAGCGCCTCCTCCTGGCGGGTGGTGAGGTCGGCGCAGCCCTTCCCCGCGAGGTCGAGGAGCTGCCCCAGGAGCTCGCGCCCGAACGGCTCGCCCTCGGCGGTGCCCTGCACCTCGACGAACCGGCCGTCACCGGTCATGACGACGTTCATGTCGGTCCGGGCGGTGGAGTCCTCGGGGTAGTCGAGGTCGAGCACCGGCTCGCCACCGACGATGCCGACGGACACCGCGGCGACGGACCCGGTGAGGGGCTGCGCCGTGGTGGCGATGAGGCCGGTGCGGCGGGCGTCCTCGATGGCGTCGACGAGGGCGACGTAGGCCCCCGTGATCGCCGCGGTGCGGGTGCCGCCGTCGGCCTGGAGGACGTCGCAGTCGAGGACGATGGTGTTCTCGCCCAGCGCCTTCATGTCGATGATGGCGCGCAGGCTGCGCCCGATGAGGCGGGAGATCTCGTGGGTGCGGCCGCCCACCCGGCCCCGGCGCGACTCGCGGTCGGTGCGGGTGTTCGTGGAGCGCGGCAGCATCTCGTACTCGGCGGTGACCCAGCCGGTCCCCTGCCCCTTGAGCCAGCGCGGCACCCCGGCGGTGAACGAGGCGGCGCAGAGCACACGGGTCCGCCCGAACTCGACGAGGACGCTGCCCTCGGCGTGGTCGAGCCAGTTGCGGGTGATCCGGACCTCGCGGAGCTGTCCGGGGCTGCGGCCGTCGTGACGCGTCATGCCGGCAAGGCTAGTGGGGCCTCCGGAGCCACTGCCCGGGCGGGCGCCGCGGCTCGTCGGCAGCGGCACCTATCGTGGGCCCATGCCAGCCGAAGTCCGCATGGGTGCCCACGTCGACCAGGTCGACCCCGTCACCGCCGCCGCCGAGCGGGGCGCCACCCTGAGCCAGTTCTTCCTCGGCGACCCCCAGGGCTACAAGGGCCCGGAGTTCCGGTATGCCGGGGGCGCACCTGCGCTGCGCGAGGCCGCCGAGCGGGCGGGGCTCGACCTCTACGTCCACGCGCCCTACGTCATCAACGTCGCCACGACCAACAACCGCATCCGGATCCCGAGCCGCAAGCTGCTGCAGCAGCACGTCGACGCGGCCGCCTCGATCGGGGCGAAGGCGCTCATCGTCCACGGCGGCCACGTCAACGCGTCCGACGACCCCGAGAAGGGGTTCGACAACTGGCGCAAGGCGGTCGACGCCACCACGTTCAGGGTGCCGGTCCTCATCGAGAACACCGCCGGCGGCGACAACGCCATGGCGCGTCGGCTGGAGCGGATCGCCGCGCTGTGGCAGGCGATCTCCGCCGCGGACGGGGCCGAGCACGTCGGCTTCTGCCTCGACACCTGCCACGCCCACGCCGGCGGCAACGACCTGTCGACCGTGGTCGAGCAGGTGCGCGCCATCACGGGCCGGATCGACCTCGTGCACTGCAACGACAGCCGCGACGCGTTCGGCTCCGGCGCGGACCGCCACACCAACCTGGGGTCCGGTGAGGTCGACCCCTACGCACTCGCGACCGTCGTGCGGGACGCCGGCGCCCCGCTGGTGGTGGAGACACCGGGCGGCGCACCGGAGCACCGGGCCGACCTCGACTGGCTGCGCGCACGCCTCTGAGCCCGCGCCCGCCGAGCTGGAGCTCGTACGTCCGCGTCCAGGGACCTGGAGCTCGTAGGGCGCGTCCAGGGGGCTTGAGCTCGTAGGGCGCGCTCAGCGAGCTAGAGCTCGTAGGTCGCGTCGGGCTCCGCCAGCTCGACCTCGCCGGGCCAGACGGCGGCTGCCTGCTCGCGGCAGAGGGCCCGGTCGTTCCACGGAGGGATGTGGGTGAGCATCAGCCGCTTGACGCCACCGGCGGCGAGGGCCGCCTCCGCGGCGCGGCGGCCGGAGAGGTGGATGCCCCGCGCCTCGTCGCGGCCGTCGACGAACGCGGAGTCGGTGAGGACCAGGTCGGCGCCGGCGAACAGCCGGCCGAGGGCGTCACAGGTGTCGGTGTCGCCGCTGTAGGCCAGGACGCGCCCGCCGGCCTCGACCCGGAAGCCGAAGGCCTCGACGGGGTGGTTGACCCGGCGGGCGGTCACGGTGAAGGGGCCGACCTCGACCGGCGCACCGTCGACCAGGGTGCGCACGTCGAACTCCGCGCCCATGCCCTGCGGGTCGACGCCGTGGTAGGCGAGGGCCAGCCGTTCGACCGTCCCCGACGGGCCGTGGACCGGGAGCCGCCGGCCGTAGGGGCCGCTCGGCCGGTACTTGCGCGTGACGTAGAGACCGCAGACGTCGACGAAGTGGTCGGGGTGGAGGTGGCTCAGCATCAGCGTGTCAAGGTCCTCGAGGGCGATGTGCCGCTGGAGTGCGCCGAGCGAGCCGTTGCCGAGGTCGAGGACCAGGCAGAACTCACGGCCCTCGTGCTCGGCCCTCACGAGGTAGGACGAGGCGGGCGAGGTGGGACCCGCGAAGGAGCCGGAGCAGCCCAGGATGGTCAGCCTCATGCGGTGGCGACCTCCTCGGCCCGGGCGGGCACCGCCTCGGGGCCGAGGAAGCGGCGTGAGAGCCGGGCGAACTCCTCCGGGTCCCCCGTGGTGAGGAACGCGTGCTCCGGCTGCGGCAGGTCGTCGGCGCGCAGCTCACCGCGGTCGGCGAGGACGCGGAAGACGTCCTTGGCGGTCTCGTCGGCGCTCGACACGAGGGTGACGGCGTCCCCCATGACGTAGGAGATGACGCCGGTGAGCAGGGGGTAGTGGGTGCACCCGAGGATGAGCGTGTCGACCCCCCGCGCCTGCACCGGGCCGAGGTAGTCCCGGGCGACGGAGATCAGCTCCTCCCCCGTGGTCACGCCCGACTCGACGAACTCCACGAACCGCGGGCACGGCGTCGAGGTCACCTCGACGTGCGGCGCCGCCGCGAACGCGTCGAGGTAGGCGCCCGAGGTGTGCGTGCCGCGGGTGGAGATCACGCCGACGCGGTCGTTGCGCGTCGCCGCGGCCGCGCGCCGTACTGCGGGGCGGATCACCTCGACGACGGGCACGTCGTAGCGCTCGCGGGCGTCGTGCAGCACCGCCGCGCTCGCGGTGTTGCAGGCGATGACGAGGGCCTTGACCCCGCGGTCCACGAGGCGGTCCAGGCACTCGAGGGCGAACTCCCGGGTCTGGGCGATGGGCCGGGGGCCGTAGGGCTGGCGGGCGGTGTCGGCGAGGTAGACGACCGGCTCGTGCGGGAGCTGGTCGAGGACCGCCCGTGCGACGGTCAGCCCGCCGTAGCCTGAGTCGAAGATGCCGATCGGTGCGTCCGCCACGGTGCGAGCCTAGGCCGAGCCGCGCTCCGAGGTCCCGTCGGCCGAGCCGTACCGTGCGTCACACCCGCCGGGCGGCACCGCGCCAGCGGCGCCCTGCGGGGTCAGCGCGAGAGCGCCTCGGCGAGCGTCTCCTGGAGCCAGGTCAGGAAGTCGTAGACGGCGACGGCGTACGCGGTGGCGTCCTCGGGGCCGAGCCCGGCCACCTGCTCCTCGAGCGCCGCCATGTCGTCGTCGGTGCGCAGGCCGAGCCGTTCCCCCAGGACGAGCCGCACGTCGGTCAGCGCGACGACGAGGGCCACCGCCTGCTCGCGGTCCAGCTCGACCCGACGGGTCCCGCTGCCGGGCCCGCTGTCGAGGTCGGGCGGTGCGGTGAGTGCACCGATCGCGGCGGCGAGGTTGTCGGCCTTGCGCGACCTCAGCCCGTGCTCGGTGAGCCGCCGGAACTCTGCGGCCGCCTGGTCGTCCTCGCGGTTGGCCGAGGGGAAGAGCCGCCGGAGCGCCGGGTCGTCGGACGCGGACGTCGAGGGGGCCGGGTCCTGGTCCTCGCCCGACAGCGAGACCCCGAGGCCCATGCCGCCGATCCCCGCCACGATCTGGTCGAACTGGTCGCCCTTGTCCCCGGGGCCCCTCTGCGCGGGCACCACCATCCCGTGGACCTGCTCCATCAGCCCGACGACGAGCCCGCGCTCGACGCCGTCGAGCTTCGCGACGAACACCTCACCCCTGCGCTTGAAGCCCCGGGCCACGTCAGCTGTCCTTCTGGAAGGTCGCCCAGAGGCCGTAGCCGTGGAGCGCCTCGGTGTCCGTCTCCATCTGCTCACGCGTGCCGTGGGAGACGACCGCCCTGCCCTTGGTGTGCACGTCCATCATGAGCCGCTCGGCCTTGCCCTTGGAGTAGCCGAAGTAGGTCTGGAACACGAACGTCACGTACGACATGAGGTTCACCGGGTCGTTCCACACGAGCGTGATCCAGGGCACGTCCGGTTCCGTGCGCTCGAGCGTGGCGACGCTCTCCTGCTCCACGGGCGCGATGGACACGACCCCCACAATAGGCTGCGGCGCGTGACGGAGACCGCCTGCAGCACCGCCCTGCTGACCGACCACTACGAGCTCACGATGCTCGAGGCCGCCCTGCGCAGCGGGGCCGCGCGCCGCCGCTGCGTCTTCGAGGTGTTCGCCCGGCGCCTCCCGGAGGGGCGTCGCTACGGCGTGCTCGCCGGAACCGGCCGCCTCCTCGACGCACTGGAGCGGTTCCGCTTCGGTGACGCCGAGATGGAGCGGCTGCGCCGCGCGGAGGTCGTCGGCGAGGCGACCCTGGAGTTCCTCTCCACCTACCGCTTCACGGGTGACATCTGGGGGTATGCCGAGGGCGAGTGCTACTTCCCCGGCTCACCGGTGCTCGTGGTCGAGTCCGACTTCGCCCACGGCGTCCTCCTCGAGACCCTCGTGCTCAGCATCCTCAACCACGACAGCGCCGTCGCGAGCGCCGCGTCGCGGATGACCTCGGCGGCCGGTGAGCGTCCCTGCATCGAGATGGGGTCCCGGCGCACCCACGAGCAGGCCGCGGTGGCGAGCGCCCGCGCGGCCTACATCGCGGGCTTCGCGACCACCTCCAACCTCGAGGCCGGGCGCCGCTACGGCGTGCCCACCGCCGGCACCGCCGCCCACGCCTTCACCCTCCTGCACGACGACGAGCGGGAGGCCTTCGCCGCCCAGATCGACGCCCTCGGCCCGGGCACGACGCTGCTCGTCGACACCTACGACGTGCCGCGCGCCGTCCGCACCGCCGTCGAGCTCGCCGGGCCGCGGCTCGGCGCCGTCCGGCTGGACTCCGGTGACCTCATCGAGCAGGCCCACGAGGTGCGCCGCCAGCTCGACGAGCTGGGCGCGCGGGACACCCGGATCGTCGTCACCTCCGACCTCGACGAGCACGCCATCGCCGCGCTCGCGGCGGCGCCCGTCGACGCCTACGGCGTGGGCACGTCGCTCGTCACGGGCTCCGGCGCGCCGACGGCCGGCATGGTCTACAAGCTCGTGGCCCGCGACGACGAGAACGGGCGGCTGGTGGGCGTCGCCAAGCGCAGCAAGGACAAGCAGACGGTGGCAGGTCGCAAGTACGCGCTGCGCCGGCGCAGCGCCGCCGGCTGCGCCGAGGCCGAGGTCAGCGGCCTCGGCCAGGTGCCGGTCGACGACGGCGACGACCGGCCGCTGCTCGTGCCGCTGGTGCAGGGCGGCACGACGGTGGGCGCGGAGCTGTGCACGATCGAGGCGGCCCGCGACCGGCACCGCGACTCGCTCGCCGAGCTGCCGGCCGCCGCGCACCGGCTCCAGAAGGGCGAGCCGGCCATCCCGACCCTCTTCGAGGACGCGCTCACCGGTTGACGGTCGGCCCCCGGGAGCCACTGCGTCGCCCCCCGGGGAGCCGCAGTGCCGGGACGGCGTCCATGGCGCCGGCGTCACGGGATCGACGCCGGTCCTCGGGGATAGGGTCGCCGGCATGCCGGTCCCACGCGCCCTGCTCATCGTCGACGTGCAGAACGACTTCTGCGAGGGCGGCTCGCTGGCGGTCCAGGGAGGGGCGGAGGTCGCCGCGCGCATCAGCGACCACGTCGCCTCGGCCGCCGGTGACTACGCCGCCGTGGTGGCGACGGCGGACTGGCACGACGACCCTGGTGGCCACTTCAGCCACCACCCGGACTACGCGCACTCGTGGCCGGCCCACTGCCGCATCGGCTCGGATGGCGCGCTCTTCCACCCGAACGCGCGAGGGGCGATGGAGCACGTGCAGGTGGTCTTCCGCAAGGGCGAGCACGCCGCCGCCTACAGCGGCTTCGAGGGCGCTGCCGTCGAGCACGACCGGCGCATCGGGCTGGCCGACTGGCTGCACGAGCACGGGATCGAGGAGGTCGACGTCGTCGGGATCGCCACCGACTACTGCGTGCGTGCCACCGCCCTCGACGCGGCCCGCGAGGGCTTCCGGACCCGCGTGCTGGTCGACCTGACCGCCGGGGTCGCGCCGGAGAGCACCCGGGCAGCGGTGGAGGAGCTGCGTGGCGCAGGGGTCACCGTCGCGTGACCCTTGCCCTCAGGAGCTGAGGAGGAACTCCCGGGCACCTCGCAGCCGCGTCGAGAGCCGGGCACGGCTCCGGGCACAGTCGAGCCGGAGGTCGAGGGGGCCCGGGATCCCGGCAGCGCGGCGCGAGCCGGGCCGCAGCACCGCGGGGTCGAGGCCCTCGCGGGCCGCGACCAGCCCGCCGATCTCGAGCCGGCTGAGCGCGTCGGGTCCCGCGAGGTGCCAGACGCCACCACGGCGGTCCACGGCCAGCTCGAGCAGCGCCGCCGCAAGGTCGGAGACGTGCACGGGGCAGCGGACGTCGTCGGTGAACAGCTCGCCGTCGAGCCGACCCTGCAGGAGGTCCAGGACCCTCGTCTCCATGGGGGACCCGGGCCCGAGGACCAGGGACGTCCGGGCAAGTGCGGCGCCCGGCGCGAGCTCCTCGACCGCCTCCTCCGCCCGTGCCTTGGCCGCCCCGTAGGCGCTGACGGGCTCCCGAGGCGCGTCCTCGGCATACGGGCTCTTCTCGCCGGAGAAGACCACGTCGCTGGAGACGTGGACGAGGAAGGCGCCTGCGCGCGCGGCTGCGGCCGCCACGTGCGCCGTCCCGTCGGCCGTCACCTCCGGGTCGTCCTGGCGGTATGCCGTGTGGACCACGACGTCGGGCCGCTCGGCGTCGAGGAGGGCCTCCACCGCGGAGCTGTCGCGCACGTCGAGCCGGTGCCACACGAGGCCGGCGAGGGGCGTCGGCTCCGCGCGCAGGCGCGTGCCGACGACCTCGTGGCCCGCCGCGAGTGCGGCGGCAGCGACGGCACCGCCGACGTGGCCGCTCGCCCCCGTGACGAGGACCCGCGTCAGTGGTGCCCCGCGTCCGGGTCGTCGTTCTCGATGTCGAGCACCGACGTGCCGGAGACGAGCCGCCAGTCGTAGCTCGTGAAGCTCGGCGGGTCGATCGTCTGGTGGGCGGTCACCCAGTCGATGAGCAGCTGGCGGATCTCGACCTGGGCGTTGTAGGCCACAGGTGCGGTCGTGACGCCCGGGAAACCGCCTCCGCCCGACTGCCGGTAGTTGTTGATGGCAACGAGGAACCCCTGCGCCGGGTCGAGCGGCTTGCCGTCGTAGCTGAGGTTGGTGATGCGCTGCCCCGCGGGCCTGGAGATGTCGATGTCGTAGCGGAGCGGCGCGTCGAGGCCGGCGACGATGTCGTAGTTGTAGTCCGGCGTTCCGGTGGGGGCCGTGGGCGTGACGGCGTTGGTCACCTGGCTCGCGAGGAAGGGCCCGGACCCGGTGACCTGCTGGAAGTAGCGGGCGGAGAACTCGAGGTAGTCCCGGACCTGCGCCCCGGTCAGGACGATGCCGAGGAGGGTGTTGTCGTAGATGTACATCCCGGCGACGTCGCGGACGGTGACGTTGCCGGCGGGGATCGAGGCCTCCCTGTTGAACGGCGCGACGATCGAGAGCACGGGAAGGTTGGCCTCGGCACTGCCGGCTACGGCCTGCCTCACCGCGTCGCCCTGGACATGGTTGACGAAGTCCATCGCCGGGGTGTCCTCGAAGCGCGAGGTCTCCGCCGACATCTCCGCCGTGCAGGTGCCGATGGGTGAGTTGACGTAGGTGAGGACGATGTCCTGCGCCGCGGCGAGCTCGGCGGCGACCTCAGGGTCCTCGGGCACCGTGTTGGCGTTGAGCAGGGTCGCGGCGGCCTGCGCCAGCCGCCACTGGCCCTTGACCTTCTCGACGTCGAGGTCCATGACCGTCAGCCGCATGCCCCACTTCAGCGGCTCGCTGAGGAGGACCTGCTTGCCCGTCGTGGCGTTGGTGACGAACCGCTCCGGCACCTCGAGGTGCGCGTGGCCGACGAGGATGGCGTCGATGTCGGGCACCTGCTCGGCCAGCTGCGTCGAGGCGTTCTCCGGGAAGGGCAGCGCGTCGCCGTAGGACGAGCTGGGGACCGGACCGGAGTGGCAGGAGACGACGACGAGGTCGCACCCGGCCCTCTTCAGCCGCGGCACCATCACCCGGGCCTGTTCGACGATGCCCCCGAAGCGCACCCGGCCCTCGACGTTGGCCTTGTCCCAGATCGCGACGCCCGGCGTGACGAGGCCGAGGATGCCCACCGTGAGGGGCTTGTCGCCGGGCACCTTGACCGTCTTGATGACGTAGGGCGTGAAGACCGGCGCGCCGGTGCTCCAGTCGAGCGCGTTGGCGCACAGGAGTGGGAACGCGCACTGCTCGTCGAAGGTGCGCAGGGTGTCGAGGCCGTAGTTGAACTCGTGGTTGCCCAGCGCCGCGGCGTCGTAGCGCAGCAGGTTCATCGCCGCGGCCATGGGATGTGTCGAACCGCCGGTGATCGGGTCGACCTTGGCGTAGTAGTAGGCCAGAGGGGTGCCCTGGATGATGTCGCCGGCGTCGAGCAGGAGGGTGTTGTCGGCCCCTCGTTCGTCGCGCATCGCGTGGACGAGTGTCGCGATCTTTGCCAGACCGATGTCGTTGGAGTCCTTGTCGGAGTACTCGGCGTTCTTGAAGTAGTCCCAGTTGTAGACGTTGCCGTGGGTGTCGGTCGTGCCGAGCACGGTGAGGCGGTAGCGCCCCCGGGCCGGGGCCACGCCCTTCTCCTGGGCCGCGTCCGCGGGCGGCGAGGAGGCGAGGAAGGCGGCGCTCGCACCACCGACCGCGGCCATGGCGAGCATCTGCCGTCGCGAGCTCTGCAGGGAGCCGAGCGTCGTGACGGTTGCTGACGTGCGGGTGTCGTGGTCGGTCACCGTTGTCCTCCTCGTCGCAGGTGTGCCGGGGCCCCGGCGCGTCCCGCGCACCGGGGTCCGGCCGGCCCTGCGGGGGCCACACCATAGCGGGAGGCCGTGACCCGCGTCAGCCCTCCGGCTGGTCCTGCCGGCCCCCGCTCCAGGACCAGGCGTACCTCCCGTCGTCGACCGCCCTGCCGCCCTCGCCGAGCTCGAGCGGCCGGAAGGTGTCGACCATGACGGCGAGCTCGTCGAAGTAGTGCACGCCGATCGACCCCTCGGTGGCCCCGGGCTGGGGCCCGTGCGCGTGCCCACCCGGGTGCACCGAGATCGAGCCCTTGCCGATGCCCGAGCCCTTGCGCGCCTCGTAGTCGCCGTCGACGTAGAACATGA
>JAICIN010000067.1 GCA_025924375.1 Dermatophilaceae bacterium
GCCGGCTCGAGCCGGCCGTCACGGTCGGGTGCGAGGGCTGGCTGTCGCAGGCGGAGGCGCAGCGGCTCACCGGGATGCGCCGGGTCGAGCTCAGCCTGGGCGTGGCCCAGGGAACCGCCGAGCGGTTGCACCGTGTCGGCGTCCTGCCCGCGCCGACCTCCGACCTGGCGTTCGCGGTCCATCCGTGGGCAGTCGCCTCCGGGACCCTGCGTGCAGCCGGCTGGGAGCCGGCATACGACAATGCGACGTGCCTGGGCGTCCTCCTCGAGGGGATCCGCGGCTCGCACGCCCTCGTGGGGCGCCGCGTGGACCGCAGGGACGCGGCGCTCGGCGCAGCGAGCGCCGCCGTGGCGCTCATGGGAACGGCGGCCCTCGTGCGTCGCCACCGCAAGGGAGGCACAGCGTGACGGAGCCGGGCACCAGCGCCGAGGTGGTCCTCGTCGACGTGCGGGACGAGCCGTTGTCGGTCGACGAGGTGCTCGCTGCCGTGCGGCACCCCGAGGCGGGCGGCGTGGCGTTGTTCGTCGGGGTCGTGCGCGACCACGACCACGGCGCCGAGGTGTCGGGGCTCGACTACTCCGCCCACCCCTCGGTCGTCGACGCGCTGCGGCAGGTCTGCGAGGAGGTGGCCGCCCGGCACGACGTCATCCGCGCGGCCGCCATCCACCGCGTCGGCCACCTCGAGATCGGCGATGCCGCCGTGGTGGCCTGCGTCTCGGCCGCACACCGGGGGGAGGCGTTCGAGGCCTGCCGGGACCTCGTCGACACGCTCAAGGCCACGGTGCCGATCTGGAAGCACCAGCGGTTCGCGGACGGCAGCGACGAGTGGGTGGGCCTGCCGTGACCGAGCCGGCGCAGCCCGCCGGGCCTGCGGAGAGGGCGGGGCTCAACGGGCCGACCGGCCCGGCGGACCGGCAGGCGCCACCGTCCTCACCGCCGCCAGAGCGCGACCCCCACCACCTGAGCCGGCGCTCCACCCTCGTGCTCGTGGGAGCCTTCCTCGCCATCGTGGCTGCGGCGGTGCTCTCGCTGGTGCACCTGCCCTACGCGATCCTCAGCCCCGGCCCGGCCTACAACACCCTGGGCAGCCTCGAGGGCCACCGGCTGATCACCGTCTCCGGGGCGCCGACCTACCCGACCAAGGGCGCCCTCGACTTCACGACCGTCGGCGTCAGCGGCGGGCCGCAGTACCCCGTCAACACGTGGGACGTCCTCGAGGCGGCGCTCGACCCCAACCGGGACGTCTACGACGCCAAGCTGTTCTTCCCGGAGGGCGTCACGACGACCCAGGTCGAGGAGGAGAGCGCGGCCGAGATGAGCGGCTCCCAGCAGGAGGCCATCGCCGTCGCGCTCAAGGCGCTCGGCAAGCCCGTCACCGAGCACGTCGTCATCAGCGGCGTCTCGGACGACGCGCCGTCGAAGGCGCTGCTCAGGGCCGGTGACCAGATCCGGACGGTCGACGGGAAGCCGGTCACCGGGCCCGCGACCGTCCGGGACGGCGTGCAGGCCCACCAGCCCGGGGAGGGTGTGGAGCTCGGCCTGCGCCGTGGCGGCCGGGACCTCACCGTCACGGCCCTGACGCGCGACGTGCAGGGCCGGGCCACGGTGGGCATCCTCCTGGGCGTCACCTTCGACTTCCCGTTCTCGGTGAAGATCAACGTCGGCCCGGACATCGGCGGTCCCTCGGCCGGCACGATGTTCGCCCTCGGGATCTACGACACCCTCACCCCCGGCGACCTCACGGGCGGGGCGAGGATCGCGGGCACCGGCACGGTGGACACCTCCGGCGCCGTCGGCCCGATCGGAGGGATCCGGCAGAAGCTCGTCGGGGCCCGCGAGGCCGGCGCCCGCTGGTTCCTGGCGCCCGCCTCGAACTGCGACGAGGTCGTGGGGCACGTCCCCTCCGGGCTGCGGGTGGTGCGGGTCGCCAGCTTCGAGGAGGCGCTGAAGTCGGTGCAGGACATCGCGGCCCAGCAGGGCGACGGCCTGCCCACCTGCACGAGGTAGGCCCGCCGACCCCAGCAGGGCGACGGCCTGCCCACCTGCACGAGGTGGGCGCGCCGGCCCCAGCGGGCTTCGCGCCTGCGGGAGCCGCTACTCGTCGAG
This sequence comes from Dermatophilaceae bacterium, assembly GCA_025924375.1. Taxonomy (GTDB): domain Bacteria; phylum Actinomycetota; class Actinomycetes; order Actinomycetales; family Dermatophilaceae; genus JAICIN01. Next base: position 2,107 of record JAICIN010000067.1, read on the forward strand.
GGTGGCACGCAGGGCGTGGACGAGGCCCGGCGCGATGTCCTCCCCGAGCGCCACCTGGTCGTCGCTGTCGTGGGCGCGCTGGCGCAGCAGGCACAGGCTGCGGCCGTCGCGCAGGACTGCCACGAGGAGCCGCACGTCCCGGCGGTCGGGGTGCTGCGCGAGCGCGTCGACCGCGGCCTCCCGGTCCTCGGGCAGGTCCCGCTCCGCCTCGGGGGGAACGACGACCCGCTCCACCGCGAGGGCGGCGCCGACGACCGTCTCCGGCCACGAGATGCGGCCGAGCATCGACTCCAGGGAGGAGGTCTGCGGCAGGCCCTCCTGCTCGACGGCGCTGAGCGCGCCGGGGGCAAGGTCTCCGCCGCGCAGCTCGCGCTGCAGGTGCGGTTCCCTCTGCAGGAGGTCTGCGGTGGGGACGAGCGCGAACAGCCGGGGGTTCTGGTCCCATCCGGCGCCGGCCACGTGTCGCTCGGTGTCCAGGGCGGCGACGGACAGCGGGTCGGTGACGGGGCGGCTCGCGGAGGTCACGGCCCCATCGTGCCGCATGCCACCCGGCATACCGGCTCCCGGCCGGGGAACCGGTGGCGCCGCCGGGAACCCCAGCGGCGCTGGGTAAGTTGTCCCCACCGGAGGCGGTGCTGCCCAGGCCCGCCCCAGGCAGATCGGGTGTGCGGTGAGTTCATCGGAGTGGTTCGGGCAGGGTGGCCCCTCGCGCGAGGGGGGTGGCCCGGGTCCGCGCGGTGGTGCCGGCGGCGGTGTCCGGCGCCCGCCCCTGACGTTCGGGCGGCGGCGCGGGCCGGTCGGCCCGACGATCGTCGTCCTCGTCGCCCTCGCGATCGCCGTCTCCGTGGCGGCGAACCTGTGGACCGAGGTGCTCTGGTACAGCACCCTCGGCTTCACGAAGGTCTTCGTCACCGAGTACGTCAGCAGGGCGGTCCTCTTCGTCCTCGGCATGCTCCTCACCGGCGGCGTCGTCGCCTCGAGCCTGGTCATCGGCTACCGCACCCGGCCCATCTATGCACCCGTCACGACGCAGCAGCAGAGCCTGGACCACTACCGCGAGGCCATCGAGCCGCTGCGCCGGATCGCCACGGTGGGGATCCCCGTGGTGGTGGGCCTGCTCGCGGGGGCCAGTGCTGCGAGCCAGTGGAAGACGATGCTGCTGTGGCGCAACCAGGTGCCCTTCGGCAGGAAGGACCCGCAGTTCCACCTCGACATCTCCTTCTTCGTCTTCACCCTGCCGTGGATCCGCTTCCTCCTCGGCTTCCTCACGATGGTCCTCGTGCTCGGGCTGCTCGCGGCGGCGTTCACGCACTACGTCTACGGCGGCATCCAGGTCCAGTCCAAGGGGGAGAAGACGACGCGGGCGGCGCGCACGCACCTGGCGATCCTCCTCGCCGCGATCGTCGTCGTGAGGGCGGCGTCCTACTGGTTCGACCGCTACGCGCTCTCGACGAAGAACTCGACCCTGCTCACGGGCATCGGCTACACCGACGCCCACGCGGTCATGCCCACCAAGGCGATCCTCGCCGTGGCCTCGCTCATGACGGCCGGCCTGTTCATCGCCTCGATCTGGACGCGGTCCTGGCGGCTGCCCATCATCGGCGTCGTCCTCCTCACCGTCATCTCGGTGGTCGTCGGCGGCATCTACCCCGCGCTCATCCAGAACTTCCAGGTCAACCCCTCGGAGAAGTCCCTCGAGGCGCCCTACCTGGACCGCAGCATCAAGGCGACGCGCGCGGCATACGGCCTGGACGGTGTCGAGTCGCAGCCCTACCAGGCGACCACCAAGGCGAGCCCCGGGCAGCTGCGCAACGATGCGGAGACGATCCCGGGCATCCGGCTGGTCGACCCGATCGTCGTGTCACCGACCTTCAAGCAGCTGCAGGCCATCAAGTCGTACTACAGCTTCCCGGACGCCCTCGACGTCGACCGCTACGTCATCGACGGCAAGGTGAGCGACACCGTCATCGCGGTGCGCGAGCTCGACCTCGACGGCGTGCCGGCCAACCAGCGCAACTGGCTCAACGACCACACCGTCTACACCCACGGCTTCGGCGTCGTCGCCGCCTACGGCAACCAGCGTGGACCCGACGGCCAGCCGGTCTTCTACGAGTCCAACATCCCGCCGGTGGGTGCGCTGCCCGGCTTCGAGCCACGGATCTACTTCGGCGAGCAGTCACCGTCCTACTCGATCGTGGGCGGTGCGGCCGAGAGCCGGCCCCGGGAGTTCGACTACCCGGACTCCAGCGGTGAAGGGCAGAAGAACAACACCTACACCGGCAAGGGTGGCGTCCCGATCGGGTCGTTCCTGCGCCGGGCGGCCTACGCGGTCAAGTACCACGAGCTGAAGTTCCTGCTCTCGGACGCCGTCAACAGCGACTCCCGCCTCCTCTACGAACGCCAGCCGCTCGAGCGCGTGCAGCGCGTCGCGCCGTGGCTGACCCTCGACGGCAACCCCTACCCGGCGGTCGTCGGCGGCCGGATCCAGTGGGTCGTCGACGGGTACACCACGTCGGCCGACTACCCGTACTCCCGGCTCCAGGACCTCGACAACGCCACCTCGGACTCGGTCACCGAGCGCTCCCGGTCGGTGCAGCGCATCGGTTCCGGCCAGGTCAACTACATGCGCAACTCGGTCAAGGCGACGGTCGACGCCTTCGACGGCACGGTGCACCTCTACGCGTGGGACGACAGCGACCCGCTGCTCAAGGCGTGGGAGAAGGCCTTCGGCGGCACCGTCGAGCCGATGAGCAAGATCAGCGGCGAGCTCATGTCGCACCTGCGCTACCCCGAGGACCTCTTCAAGGTCCAGCGGATGATGCTCGCGAAGTACCACGTCACCGACCCGTACTCGTTCTACGGCGGCCAGGACTACTGGCGGGTGCCGACCGACCCGGCCCAGGAGGACACCAACGTCGACCAGCCGCCCTACTACCTCACGCTCGCGATGCCCGGCCAGACCAAGCCGAACTTCTCGCTGACGACGACGTTCATGCCGATCGGTGACCGCCAGGTCCTCTCCGGCTTCCTCGCCGTCGACTCCAACGCGGGCAACGAGACCGGGCAGCGGCGCGCCGACTACGGCAAGCTGCGGCTGCTCGAGCTGCCGCGTGACACGACGGTCAAGGGACCAGGCCAGGTCGAGAACGACATCGGCTCCTCCAACCAGGGGTCCCCCCGGTTCAGCCTCACGCTGTCGCAGTTCCTCAACAACAACCGGCAGCAGGGGTCCAAGGTCACCCTCGGCAACCTGCTGACCCTGCCCGTGGGCGGTGGCCTGCTCTACGTCCAGCCGATCTACGTCAGCGCCAGCAGCAGCTCCGCCTACCCCCTCTCGCGGGCGACGGTCGTGGCGTTCGGCGACAAGCTGGCGTGGTCGGACACCCTCGACGGGGCCCTCGACGGCCTGTTCGGCGGCAACTCCGGCGCGAAGGCCGGCGACTCGGGGTCCACGCCGGGAACCCCCACGACGCCCGGCACGCCGAGCACACCGGGTCCGTCGGGGACGCCCACCACGCCGACCAAGCCGGGCACGGTGGACCAGGCCGCCCTCGAGCAGGCGCTGGCCGACATCCAGGCGGCCTACAACGAGGGCCAGGACGCACTCAAGAAGGGTGACTTCGCCGCCTACGGAGAGGCGCAGAAGAAGCTCGACGACGCGATCCAGAGGGCCGTCCAGGCCGCCCCCAAGGGAGGCTCCACGACGGTGACGCCGACGCCCTCGCCGACGTCGACCAAGTGAGGGGATTTGTCTCCGGCGGCACCGCTCGCGTAGGGTGTGACTACCGACGCGGGGTGGAGCAGCTCGGTAGCTCGCCGGGCTCATAACCCGGAGGTCGCAGGTTCAAATCCTGCCCCCGCTACCACGTTGTAGCAGGTCAGAGGCCCTCTCCCACCAGGGAGAGGGCCTCTGTCGCGTGCGGTGGACCGCGCCCGGGTGAGCGCCGGGTGTGAGTCGCCTCCACAGAGGCCTCTGGCCGACGTCGCGGCGGGGCTCAGGCCGTGACGGCGGGGACTCAGGCCGACGTGACCGCGGGGCTCAGGCCGTGACGGCGGGGGCTCAGGTCGACGTGACGGCCGCCAGCAGGTGGGTCTCGGCGTCGGCGAGGTAGGCGTCCATCGCGGCCACGGACCCCTCCACGTCCGCGGCCTCCAGCAGCGAGAGCAGCGCGTCGTTGCGCCGCAGGAACGGCTCGTGCAGCGCCTGCGGGTCGGGGAGGCGGAGGAAGGCCAGGCGCAGCTCTGCCAGCAGTCCCTCGAACATGTTGGCCAGGTGCACGCTCCGGCACGCCGCGACGACCTGCCGGTGGAAGTCGATGTCCGAGGTGCCCACGGCGTCCCAGTCGCCTGCGAGGGCTGAGGAGGCCGCCTCGTCGACGAGCTCGCGAAGGGCGCGCAGTGTCCCGTCGTCCGCAGCCGCCGCGCGGAGGCCGAGCGGTTCGACGAGGCGGCGGGTCCGGTACATGGCGCGGATCTCGTCGCCGCCGACGACACGCACGAAGACGCCCCGGTGCAGCGCGTGCTCGACGAGGCGCTCGTGGGACAGCAGCCGGAAGGCCTCGCGGACGGTGTTGCGGGACACCTGCAGTGCGGCGGCGATCCGCTCCTCGCGCAGGTGGGCTCCCGGGACGATCCGGCCCTGCGCGATCTCGGAGCGGAGCACGGCGGCCACGGCCTCGGCGGTGCTCGCCCTGCGTGGCAGGGCCGGCAGGTCGGGGTCGAGCTGGCTCAGCGTCATCGTTCCTCGCGCCCTCCTCGGTGACCGCGGTCGTGCGACGCGTGGTCGTGCGACCGGCCGCCGGTGGTCCCGCGAGCGAGCATAGCCATCTCGCGGCAGAAATGTTCACGCTTCCCCTTGTTGGATTGCTCAACAATTCGCTAGCGTCTCCTGCCAGCCGCAGACACCGCCGTCCGCGCCCGACCAGGAGGCCGCCATGTCCCAGTCGCTCACCGCTCCGTCGTCCGTCCGCCGCGTGATCGTCGCGAGCCTGGTCGGCACCTCGCTCGAGTGGTACGACTTCTTCATCTACGGCACCGCGTCTGCGCTGGTGTTCAACAAGCTGTTCTTCCCCCAGTTCGACCCCTTGGTCGGCACCCTGCTGAGCTTCGCCACGTTCGCGGTGGGCTTCGTCGCCCGGCCCCTCGGCGGCGTCGTCTTCGGCCACTTCGGCGACAAGCTGGGCCGCAAGAACATGCTCGTCTTCACCCTGCTGCTCATGGGCCTGGCCACGTTCGCCATCGGCCTGGTGCCGACGTACCACACGATCGGCGCCTGGGCGGCCGGCCTCCTCGTGCTGCTGCGGTTCGTGCAGGGTCTCGGGCTGGGCGGGGAGTGGGGCGGCGCGGTGCTCATGACCCTCGAGAGCGGCCACCCGGAACGGCGCGGGCTCAACGCCAGCTGGCCACAGGTCGGGGTGCCGGTGGGACTGCTCCTCGCCAACGGCGTGCTGTCCCTCATGGGCGGGGTCACCTCCGACGCGGCCTTCCTGTCCTGGGGCTGGCGCGTTCCCTTCCTGCTCAGCGGCGTCCTGGTGGTGGTGGGGCTGTGGATCCGTCGCTCGCTGGCGGAGAGCCCCTTGTTCCGGGAGGCTGCCGCCGACAAGGCGGAGGCGCACGCGCCCATCATCGAGGTGCTCCGCCGCTACCCACGGCAGGTGCTCCTGGCCATCGGCGCCCGGGTCGGGGTCGACGTGGCGTTCTACATCTTCGTGCTGTTCATCGCGACCTACGTCGCGACCTACCTCAAGCTGCCCAAGTCCTATGCCCTCAACGCAGTCTTCGTGGCGGCCGCGCTGCAGATCGTGTTCATCCCGTGGTTCGGGCACCTCTCGGACCGCTTCGGCCGCCGACCGGTCTACCTCGCCGGCGCGATCGGCGCGGCGGTGTGGGTTTTCGTCTTCTTCGCCCTGCTCGACACCGGCAGCTTCCTGCTCATCCTGGTCGCGGCCGTGGTCGCGCTGTTCCTGCACGCGGCGATGTACGGGCCGCAGGCCTCGTTCATCAGCGAGATGTTCCCGACGCGGGTGCGCTACACGGGTGCCTCGATGGGCTACCAGCTCGCCGGGATCGTCGGCGGCGGCATCGCCCCGATCATCGCCACGGCGCTGCTGGACCACTACCACAGCTCGCTCGCCGTGTCCGTCTACGTCATCGCCATGCTGGCCGTCACCGCGATCTGCGTCCTCGCGGCCCCCGAGACGGTCAGGACCGACCTGCACGCCGAACCGCAGCGGAGCCGGGTCGCGCGGAGCGCCGGATGAGCCCCGACCCGGGATTGACGGCCACCGTGGACCTCAACAGCGACCTGGGCGAGGGCTTCGGGCGATGGACACTGGGTGACGACGACGCGATGCTCGACCTGGTCACCAGCGCCAACGTGGCGTGCGGCTTCCATGCCGGCGACCCGAGCATCCTGCGCCGCGTGTGCGACCGGGCCGCCGAGCGTGGTGTCGCCATCGGCGCGCAGGTGAGCTACCGCGACCTCGCCGGCTTCGGACGCCGCCACATCGACGTCGACCCCGAAGAGCTCACCGACGAGGTCGTTTACCAGATCGGCGCCCTCGACGGGTTCGCCCGGATCGCCGGCAGCCGCGTCAGCTACGTCAAGCCGCACGGCGCGCTCTACAACGACGCCGCCCGGTCCGAGCAGACGGCCGCGGCGATCGTCAGGGCGGTGGCGCTCTACGACCGCGCGCTGCCGGTCCTCGGGCTGGCCGGATCGGTGCTGCTCGAGCAGACGGCCGCACAGGGCCTGACCGCGGTCCCCGAGGCCTTCGCGGACCGCGCGTACACGCCAGAGGGCCTGCTGGTCTCCCGGCGAGAACCGGGCGCGGTGCTCCACGACGTCGACGAGGTTGCCGCCCGCTGCGTCCAGCTCGTCACGGGGGGCACCGTGCGAGCGGTCGACGGCTCCACGGTCGCCGTCCGGGCGCGCTCGCTGTGCGTCCACGGCGACACCCCGGGTGCGGTCGACATCGCCCGCGCGGTGCGGCGGGCGCTGGAGGAGGCCGGCGTCGAGCTGCGGCCGTTCACCGCAGCGACCCCGGCCCGGTGATGCGGTTCCGGCCCGCCGGCTACGGCGGGCTCCTCGTGGAGTGTGACGACCTCGGCCAGGTGATCGCCCTGCACCGCGCCCTCGAGGTCGCCCGGCCGGAGGGCATCGTCGACCTGGTCCCCGCTGCCCGGACGCTGCTGCTCACCTTCGACGCCGGCACGAGCCACGCCCGCGTCGCGCAGGCCGTCACCGACACGGACCTCGGCGCCCACAGCCACGAGGCGCAGGAGCGCGAGGTCACCATCACGGTGACCTACGACGGAGCCGACCTCGGAAAGGTCGCCCAGCTGACCGGCATACCGCCGGAGGAGGTGGTGCGCCGGCACCAGGCGGCGCACTACGTCGTTGCCTTCACCGGCTTTGCGCCTGGCTTTGCCTACGTGGCCGGTGGCGACCCGCGCCTGGCCGTGCCCCGCCGGTCGACGCCCCGCACTCGGGTCCCCGCCGGGTCCGTGGCGCTGGCCGGCGAGTTCACAGGGGTCTACCCCCGCGAGGGGCCGGGCGGCTGGCAGCTCGTCGGCCGCACCGACGCGCCGCTGTGGGACCTGGAGCGCCAGCCCCCCGCCCTCCTGACCCCGGGCACGCGCGTGCGGTTCACGGAGGCCACCCGGTGATCGAGGTGCTTCGTCCGGGGCCGCTCACCACGGTGCAGGACCTCGGCCGGCCCGGCCTGGCGCACCTGGGCGTCGGCCGCTCCGGCGCCGCCGACCGGCCCAGCCTCGAGCTGGCGAACCGGCTCGTCGGCAACCGCGAGGGCGACGCCGGGCTCGAGGTCACCCTGGGAGGGCTCGCCCTGCGCTTCGAGTGCGCGACCACCGTGGCGCTCACCGGTGCCCCGTGCCGCGTCCGCGTCGCGGGCCGCGCCCGGGACCTGGACGCCCCGGTCCCGGTGGCGGCCGGTCAGGTGCTCGAGCTCGGTATGCCGGGTGAGGGCGTCCGCACCTACCTCGCCGTCCGTGGGGGCCTGGCGGTGCCGGCCGTCCTCGGCGCACGGGCCACCGACGTGCTCGCCCACCTCGGCCCGCCCCCGCTGCGGGCGGGGGACCGGCTACCGCTCGGGCACCCCTCGGGCGCCGCCCCGTGCGTCGACGTCGCACCGGTCCGCGCACTGTCCTCCGAGCCGGTGCTGCGCGTCGTGCCCGGACCACGCGCGGACTGGTTCACCCCTGCCGCCATGGAGGTCCTCGGCACCTCGCCGTACGAGGTCACCGCGGCATCCGACCGTGTCGGCGTGCGGCTCGCGGGCCCGGCGCTCGAGCGGGCTCGGGTCGAGGAGCTGCCGTCGGAGGGCGTGGTCGACGGGGCGGTCCAGGTGCCGCCCGACGGCCAGCCGGTCGTCTTCCTGGCCGACCACCCGGTCACCGGCGGCTACCCCGTCATCGCCGTGGTCCATCCCGATGACCTGCCCGCAGTCGCCCAGGCCCGGCCCGGGCAGCACGTGCGCTTCGCCGTGCAGCCCGCTCTGGGCTGAGCCGCTCGCCGGGTCGTGGTTGGCCCGGCGCTCGGGGGGTAGTGAGGCGAACCACGGCTCGACGGGTCGTCGACGACCCACCAACCGGAAGGACCGTTGCATGTCTGGTGTCATCACCTTGATCAAGGACGACCACAAGAAGCTCGAGGCAGTCTTCAAGAAGCTCGAGAAGGCCGAACCGGCCGAGGTGCACGACCTGCTGACCCAGGTGGCCGAGCTCCTCATCCCGCACTCGAAGGCCGAGGAGCAGGTGGTCTACCCCGCGATCAAGTCCACCTCACCGGACGAGAGCTCCGACGTCGACGACGGCCTCGCGGAGCACCAGCACGTCGAGAAGACGCTCGAGCAGCTGCTGCGCACCAACCCGGAGGAGCCCGGCACCGACGGCATCATCGCCGCGATGATCGGCGAGGTCCGCCACCACGTCGAGGAGGAGGAGCAGGAGATCCTTCCGGCGTTCTCGAAGGCGGCGTCCAACGAGCAGCTCAGCGACCTCGGGGAGAAGTTCACCGCCGCGAAGGAGAAGGCTCTCGGTGAGCTGAAGGCCACCTCGGGCGGCAGCTGACGGCGACGGGCCAGCCCGATCAGCCGCCCCACGACCTCGACGTCGAGGGGGCCGGTGTTCGCTTGACGCAGCAGCGTGCCGAAGCCATGGGGCGGCTCGCCGACATGAGGGCCGACCTGCAGTCCCTCTTCGCCGCCTCCAGGGACTCCAACGCCGATGACGAGCACGATCCCGAGGGCCAGACCATTGCCTACGAGCGCTCCCAGCTGACGGCACTCATCCGGAAGGCCGAAGCGCAGCTTGCCGACATCGACGCTGCCTGGCTCCGTCTCGAACGGGGCCGCTACGGGATCTGCGACGTCTGCCGCGAGCCGATCCCTGCCGGACGCCTCGAGGCCCGGCCGACTGCACGCACGTGCGTCCGTCACGCAGCGACGCACTAGCCGGGAGCGGTCGCCACACCTATGCCGTGCCCCAGGTGGTGGGGCAGCCTGGCCGTGCCCCACCTGGTGGGGCAGCCTGGCCGTGCCCCACGTGGTGGGGCACGGCATAGGTGTCCGCGCGTGATTCCCATGCGCGCACGTGAGGGCGCCTGTGGAACCTGTGCCGTGCCCCAGGTGGTGGGGCAGCGTCGCCGTACCCCGCGCGGCGGGGCACGGCATAGGTCGTCGAGAGGCCACGTGCCTTGCCCCCACCGTCGCGCGGACGCGCGTGAGTACGAGAACTCATGCGCGGCGGCGCACACTACGGCCATGCTCCGCCCATGGCCTTCCACGAGCATGCCCGCGTCGGCGACGAGAACCTCGCCACAACGATCCCGTGTCCCGACTGCGGCACCGCGCTCAGCGGTCTGGGGAGCAGCTGCGCCGCCTGCGGCCTTCCGCTGACCGGCGTCCATGCCGCTCGTCTCTGGCAGATCGACCAGCAGCTCGCGGCGTTGACGCTGGAGCGTCGGGACGTCCTCGCCGCGTTGCGCGCCACGATGCCGGTCCTCGCGACCGAGCCCCGCCTCACGCCCGAGCCGAGTCGGCCCGTGCGGCGCTGGACGGGCCCGCAGGTCCTCCTCGCCGGCGGTGCCGTCCTCGTGCTGGCCGCCGCGTCGATCTTCCTCGCGGTGACGTGGCAGCTGATCGGTGTCGCAGGGCAGGTCCTGGTCATGGCGGCCCTCAGCGCCGCCGCCGCGGGGACGGCCGTCGTGACCGCCCGGGCCGGGCTGCGCGCCACGGCGGAGAGCTTCGGTGCCCTGACCGCCGGCATGCTGCTGCTCGACCTCACGGCCGCCCGCGGGCTCGGGCTACCAGTCGCCACCGTCGGCAGCGACGCGCAGTACGCGTGTGCCGCGGGCGTCCTCGCCGCCGCCCTGCTCGCGGGCCTGTGCCGCGTCGGTGCGCCGCTGCGCACCTTCGCCCTCGGCGCGCAGCTCGCCGCCTCCAGCGCGGTCACCGCCGCCCTGAGCTTGGCGCCGAACCCACCGAGCGTGTCCGCCGGAGCGCTCGCCGCAGCGGTGGCCTTCGCGGCGGCAGGGCGGTGGCTGCCTGCCACCTTCGGCCCACTGCGCAGGAGCGCAACCGGGCCGGCCCTCCTGTGGTCGGTCGTCGCGACTGCGGCGGCGGCGTGGGGAGCCCTCGGGGGTGCCTGGCCCTCGCCCGTCCTGACCGGGGTGGAAGCGGCCTCCATCCTCATGCTGGCGGTCGTGGCCGTCGCGGCCGTCGCACTGCTCCGCCTGTCCCGACCGCGCTGGGACGAGGTGCTCGACCGGCCCCAGTCCCGCCAGGCGCGGCTCCGTGTCGCCGCAGCCCTTCTCGGCGTCATCGCGGGCGCCCTGGCACTGAGCGCCCCGGGGTGGCAACTGGGGCCGGTCGTCGCCGCGGTCGTGGCGCTCAGCACCAGCGTCGCCGTGGCGGCCGCCGTCGCCAGCGTGCGGACCAGCGGGTGGATCACCGCGTGGACCACCGGGTGGACCACCGGGTGGACCACCGGGCGGTGGACCGGCTGGCCACTGACCCTGGCCTGGGTCGTCGTGGTGGTCAGCCTGGGAGGCCACCTCTGCGCGACCGTCCTCTGGCAGTCCCAGGGCGCGGCCGCCCTCGTCCTGGCCGCCGCCGCCGTGGCGCTGGCGCCTCTCCTCAACGTCGCCGCTACACGGCCGGTCGGCGCCGGGGTCGTTGCCCTGCTGGCTGGGGCGGCGCTCTGGTGCGGTGCCGACCTCGCCGGTGGAGCTACGGCGGCTGCCTCCCTCGCCGGCTTCGCGCTGGTGCTGGCCGTCACCGCGGTGCTCGCACCGCTCGGCCACACGGTCCGACTCAGCC
>JAICIN010000068.1 GCA_025924375.1 Dermatophilaceae bacterium
AGACCAAGGACGCCGCGGTCCGCGACTGGGTCCAGCTGGCCGTCTCGCGCGCCCGCGCCTCGCAGACCCCCGCGGTGTTCTGGCTCGACCCGCAGCGCGCCCACGACGCCAACCTCACCGAGAAGGTCAGGACCTACCTCGGCGAGCTCGACACGGACGGGCTGGACATCCGCATCCTCTCGCCGGTCGACGCGGCCAAGCTGTCGCTCGAGCGGATCCGGCGCGGGGAGGACACCATCTCGGTGACGGGCAACGTCCTGCGTGACTACAACACCGACCTCTTCCCCATCCTCGAGCTCGGCACCAGCGCCAAGATGCTCTCGGTCGTCCCGCTGATGAACGGCGGCGGGCTCTTCGAGACCGGCGCCGGCGGGTCCGCGCCCAAGCACGTGCAGCAGCTGCTCGCCGAGGACTACCTCCGCTGGGACAGCCTCGGGGAGTTCCTCGCCCTCGCCGAGAGCTTCCGCCACGAGGCAGAGGCGTCCGGCAACCAGCGCGCCCGCGTCCTCGCAGACACCCTCGACCGTGCCACCGAGACCCTCCTCAACGAGAACCGGTCGCCGGCGCGCAAGGTGGGCCAGATCGACAACCGCGGCAGCCACTTCTACCTCGCGCTCTACTGGGCGCAGGAGCTCGCGGCGCAGACCGACGACACCGAGCTCGCGTCGGCGTTCGCCCCGCTCGCCGAGAGGCTCGCCGCCGACGAGCAGACCATCACCGCCGAGCTGCTCGCCGTGCAGGGGAAGCCCGCCGACATCGGTGGCTACTACCGCCCCGACCCGGAGAAGGCCGCTGCCGTGATGCGGCCCTCGGCGACCTTCAACGCCGACCTCGCCTCCCTCGGCTGACCCACCACCGCGGCTGCCGGCCGTGCGTATGCCGGCCGGTCACCTCAGCAGGTGACCGGCCGGCATACGTCTCCCTCAGAGGGCCACGACGTCGACCCGGTCGCCCGGACGCACGGTGGCCAGAACCCGTGGGTCGCCCTCGAGGCGGCCGACGACGTTGCACGGCGTGACGAGCCGGCACTCACCCGACTCGGAGATGGGCGTGGGGCCGTAGGGCAGGGCCAGCGAGGACCCGTCGACCCAGTAGGCGACCGTGCCGGGCTCGACGACGTCCTTCGCGTCCACCTCGGCCAGCACCGTGAAGGGCACCGCGAAGTAGACCTCCTCACCCCAGGTCTGCGCCGTGCCGCTGAAGGGCAGCGCCTCGACGAGGGCGTCGGTCGTCGCGGAGTCGTCGAGGACCGCGGTCACCTCTCCGCCCTCCCAGGTCAGGCGGATCCGCCGCAGGTCGGGGGGCTCGCTCATGCCCCGATCGTGCCAGCACCGTCGAACCACGTCCTGCCGTCGAAGGCGAGGGCGCGCTCGAGGCGTGCCCGCACGCCGGCCGGCAGCTCCGGCAGCCCGTCCACCGGGAACCACCCGACCTCGACGGACTCGTCGTCGCCCACCCGCGCCTCGCCCTCGACGTAGCGGCAGCGGAAGCACAGGTCGAGGTACTGCGAGCGGTCACCGTTGGGGTACCTCATCGGCGGCATGGTCCACACGCTCGCCAGCCCCTCGACGGCCGCGACCACACCGGTCTCCTCCTCGACCTCCCGCAGCACGGCCGGCGCGGGCTGCTCGCCCGGCTCGAGGATGCCGCTGGTCAGGCCCCACTCCCCGGTGTCGGCACGCCGGACGAGCAGGACGCGCCCGTCGGCGTCGAGGACGACCCCCGTCACGCCGGTGAGCCAGAGGAGGGCGTGGCCGACGTCACGGCGCAGCTCGAGGATGAAGGGCGGGATCGGCACGCGTGGAGCGTATGCCGTGGGGCCGGTGTGGCGCCCCCTCACCGGCCGGCCGTGGAGGGGCCGCCGAGCCGCTGCTACCGTCGCGGGTGAGTCCCTGCGACTTCCCAACCCAGCGACGTGAAGGGCCCACCGTGAGCACAACTCCCGTCAAGGTCGCCGTCACCGGCGCCGCCGGCCAGATCGGCTACAGCCTCCTCTTCCGGATCGCGAGCGGCTCGCTGTTCGGCCCGGACACCCCCGTCGAGCTCCGGCTCCTCGAGATCACCCCCGCCCTCAAGGCCCTCGAGGGCGTCGTCATGGAGCTCGACGACTGCGCCTTCCCCACGCTGGCCAAGGTCGAGATCGGGGACGACCCCCGGAGGATGTTCGAGGGCGTCAACCACGCGCTGCTCGTGGGTGCCCGTCCCCGCGGCCCCGGCATGGAGCGCGGCGACCTGCTCGAGGCCAACGGCGGCATCTTCGCCCCGCAGGGCAAGGCGCTGAACGAGGTGGCGGCCGACGACGTCCACGTCACGGTGACCGGCAACCCGGCCAATACCAATGCCCTCATCGCGATGAGCAACGCCCCCGACATCCCGCGCGAGCAGTTCTCCGCCCTGACCCGTCTGGACCACAACCGCGCGATCTCCCAGCTCGCCGCCAAGGTCGGCGTGCCGGTCACCGAGATCACGCGGATGACGATCTGGGGCAACCACTCCGCGACGCAGTACCCCGACATCTTCCACGCGGAGGTCGGCGGCAAGAACGCCGCGGAGGTGGTGAACGACCAGGGCTGGCTCGAGAACACCTTCATCCCGACCGTCGCCAAGCGCGGCGCGGCGATCATCGAGGCGCGCGGCGCGTCCTCGGCCGCCTCCGCGGCCAGCGCGACCGTCGACCACGCCCGGGACTGGGCGCAGGGCACCCCCGAGGGCAGCTGGGTGTCGATGTCCGTGTGCTCAGACGGGTCCTACGGCGTGCCGGAGGGGCTCATCTCGTCCTTCCCGGTGACGGTCGCCGACGGCCGCTGGTCGATCGTGCAGGGCCTGGAGGTCAACGACTTCTCCCGCTCCCGGATCGACGCCTCCGTCAAGGAGCTCGAGGAGGAGCGCGAGGCGGTCAAGGGCCTGGGCCTCATCTAGGCGCGAGCCCGGCCGGACCGAGACGCCCCGGCGCTGACGGGTCAGCGCTGGGGCGTCAGGTCGACCGCCCAGGTGATGACGGCCAGCGCCACCCCGAGGGCGAGCATGACCACGACGTCGGCGCCTCGGGAGCGCACCGCGAGGCCGCCGCTGGCCGCGGTGGGGAGGACGAGCCGCACGAGCGCGGCGAGGAGCAGGCTGGCCGCGGCGACGTAGCCGCCGGCCCGCACGTGGCCGAGGGCGACGAGGGCCAGCCCCGCGAGGAGCACGGGCGCGACGACCCACCACCAGCCGAGCCGCGGCGCCGTCACCCGGATCAGGCCGCGGGCTCGGCGAGCCGGCGTTCGGCGGCCTCGACGACGTTGGTGAGCAGCATCGCCCGCGTCATCGGGCCGACGCCGCCCGGGTTGGGACTGACCCACCCGGCGACCTCCGCCACGGCAGGGTCGACGTCACCCGCGACGCGCGACCTGCCGTCGGCACCGACGACCCGGCTCACGCCGACGTCGAGCACCGCCGCGCCGGGCCGCACCATGTCGGCCGTGACGAGGCCGGGGACGCCGGCTGCCGCGACCACGATGTCGGCGCGCCGCACCTCGGCGGCGAGGTCACGGGTGCCGGTGTGGCAGGACACGACGGTGGCGTTCTCGCTGCGCCTCGTGAGCATGAGGGCGAGCGGCCGCCCCACCGTGATGCCGCGCCCCACGACGACGACGTGGGCGCCCGCGACCGGCACCTCGTGGCGGCGGAGCAGCTCGATGACACCCGACGGCGTGCAGGGCAGCGGCGCCGGCTTGCCGAGGACGAGCCAGCCGAGGTTGGTCGGGTGCAGCCCGTCGACGTCCTTGGCGGGGTCGACGGCCGAGAGGATGGCGAACTCGTCGAGGCCGGTGGGCTGCTGCACGAGGAAGCCGGTGCACGCAGGGTCGGCGTTGAGCTCCGCGACGACGTCGAGCACCTCGTCCTGGGCCGTGCCGGCAGGCAGGTCGCGGCGGATGCTCGTGATGCCGACCTCGGCGCAGTCCCGGTGCTTCGCCCCGACGTACCACTGGCTCGCCGGGTCGTCCCCGACGAGGACCGTGCCCAGGCCCGGCACGATGCCCTGCGCGGCCAGCGCCGCGACCCTCGCGCGCAGCTCGTCCTTGATCGTGCGCAGGACTGCCGTGCCGTCGAGGATCCGTGCTGTCACAGGGCCGTATCCTGCCACGACGCCTGGACCCGACCGGCCGCGGTCAGCGTCGCGCGCGTCCGGCGAGCTCGGCAAGGGCCGCGGTGAAGCACTCCGCCGGTGGCCGCACGAGGCCCGCGCCGACCTGGCCGGTGCCGGCGACCCGTCCCGCCATCCCGGTGTTGATCTGGGGCAGGATGCCGGTCCGCACCACCGCCGTGACGTCGATCCCCGTCGGCGTCCCGCGGAACTCCAGGACCGGCACCATGTGTGCCGGGTGCTCCCCGAGCGTGATGGCGTACATCTGCTGGGTGGTCCTCAGCGCCAGCGGCACGTCACCGCCGACGAAGCGCACGATCGCCGGCGCCGCGGCCATGGCGAACCCGCCGATCCCCGCGGTCTCGGTGATCGCCGAGTCGCCGATGTCGGGGTTGGCGTCCTCCGGGCCGTAGGCGCCGAGGAAGAGCCCCTCGGGCGTGTTGGCCGGCCCGGTGAACCACGCGTCGCCGGTGCCGGAGACCCGGATGCCGAAGTCGGTGCCGTTGCGCGCCATGGTGGTCACCAGCGTCGACCCCGGTATGCCGTGCGCGGCCATCGTGGCGAGCTTGCAGGCCGGCATCCCCAGGTTGAGGAAGAAGTGCTCGTTGGCGCCGCAGAAGCGCACAGCCTCCGCCACGTCGGACGCCGGCGCATCGGCGGTGATGAGCCCGGGCAGCAGCTCCCGCAGGAGCATCAGGCTTCCGGCCCGGTTGCGGTTGTGCCCCTCGTCGCCCATCTGGAGCATCTGGCTGATGACGGCGCGGATGTCGACCGGGCCCCGGGCGCGGACGGCCTGGTGGAGCAGCGGGCCGAGGACGCCGTTCATCCAGCGGAGCCGGTCGAGCACCTCGGGCCCGTAGGCGCCGTAGCGCAGGACCTTGCCGAGCCCCTCGTTGAGGGAGCACCAGGAGGTGTTGCCGTGGGTCTCGTCGCGCAGCTCGTAGACCCACATCGACGGCGAGACCACTCCCGCCATCGGCCCCACCGCGTCGCGGTGGTGGCACGGCTCGAGGGTGACCCCCTCCCCGCGCGCGAGGGTCCGCTCGGCCTCCTCCGGGGTGTCGGCGAGGCCCTCGAGCAGCATGGCGCCGATGAGCGCACCTCGCAGCGGGCCCGAGGCACGCTCCCAGTCGATGGGCGGCCCGGCGTGCAGGAACGTACCGCGCTCGAGACCCAGGGCCTCCGACGCGGGGCGCACGTCGACGAGCTCCGCACCGGCGGAGACCAGCCGGTCGAGGGCCAGGGCGTTCGCCTCCTCGCGTCGGGGGTCGAGGGCCACCGCCACGAGGTCCGCGTCCGTGCCCGGCAGGGGTGGGCGCCACTCGACCTCGGTGACCGGCACGGCCTGGGCGCGGAGGGCGTCGGCGAAGAGCCCGACCCCCGCGCTCACGACGACCGGGTCGTCGTCGAGGAGCACCAGCCGACGCCCACCACCGCGGCCCTCGGGACGGGCCGCGGCCGGCCGGCCCCTCGGCGGCTCGGGCCGGTCCTCGGCTCCCCCGGCGGCGCCGGGCAGGAGGGACAGGGCGTGACGGGTCGCACGGGCGTTGGAGAGGAAGACGTGGGCGCCTGCCCCGGCCAGCAGCTCCGCCGTGCGGGTCAGTCCCTGGGGGTCGGCCCCGGTGCCGACCAACGAGACGACGACGGGCAGGCGGCGCCCAGCCGCGCGCGCCGTCGTGCGGGCATCCCGGAGCGCCTCGGCGAGCGCCGGCCCGGGGTCGGGGTGGGCGCCGTGGCCGAGGACGAGGTCGAGCAGGAGCACCCCACAGCCGGGGTCGCGGGCCTCCCCGGCGACGCGGGCGAGGCGCAGGCCGGGGTCGATCATCGGGTGCGGGCGCCCGCGGGTGAGCCGGTCGTCGCCGAAGTCGATGACGGCGTGGCCGTCGGTCGCCAGGTCGGCGGGCAGGGCGAGGTCCGGGGCGAGGGGGATGTTGGACGGTATGCCGCCGAGCTCACCCTGCGCGATGAGCATCGCCTCGTCGGCGAGGGTGCCGCCGCAGAACAGGCCACGCAGCGACGCGCCCTGGGCCGGCTGCTCCACCACCTGCCCGTCGGCCTCCGGGGGAGGCGTCCACGACGGCCAGGGCCGCGGTCCGCCGAGGACCGCCTCGACCGCGGCGGTCAGGTCGGGCGCGCCGGGGCCCAGGGTCGCCCAGTGGACCGGCACGCCCAGCCCCCCGGCATACGTCTCGAGGTCGGCGCGCACGGCGGGGTCCGGCGGCTTGGAGACCACGACCACGGCCTCGGTCGCCGCGTCGGCGGCGAGCGCCGCGAGCGCCTGCCGGGTGGAGCGGCCGGCGACGGCCGCGGAGAGGTCGCGGCCACCCACACCGAGGCAGTGGCTGACGCCCACCCCGGCGGCGTCGAGCAGCGCCATGACCTGCTGGGCCCCGGTCCCGGAGGCGGCGACGATCCCGATCGGGCCGGGCCTGACGGCGTTGGCGAAGCCGAGGGCGACACCGCCGACGACCGCGGTGCCGCAGTCGGGGCCCATCACGAGGACTCCGGCGCGGCCGGCGGCCTCCTTGAGGGCCACCTCCTCCTCGAGCGGCACGTTGTCGGAGAAGACCATCGCGCTGACCCCGGCGGCGACGGCGTCGAGGGCCTCGACGGTGGCGTGCGGCCCGGGCACGGACACCAGGGCGAGGGTTGCCGCCACGCCACGCAGCGCCCCGCCCACCGTGCGGGCAGGCGGCGGCTCGCCGAACCCGGTGCGCGACCCGCCGCCTGCGGAGAGCTCGGCCAGCATCGCGTCGAGCGCCTCGCGGGCCGTGGCGACCTCCGCGTCGGTGTCGCAGCGGAGGGCCACGACGAGGTCGTTGGGGGTCGCGTCGGCAGGCACCGTGAAGCCCATGGCCACCAGGAGCTCGACGTTGAGGTCGGTGGCCATGGCGACCTGCGCGGCGCCCACACCCGGCAGGTCGGCCGCGCGCCGGGAGAGCGCCATGAGCGTGACGGAGTCGGCGTAGTGGCCGCGGCGGAGCTCGACGTGGTCGGTCACGAGGCGACCGGGTCCACGGCGTCGAGGCGGAGGGCCTCGAGGGCGTCGAGCGCCCCCCAGACCCCGGCCAGGAGGTCGGCGCCAGAGCTGTGCCCCAGCGCCAGCACGGCCGGCAGGAGCCGGCCGGAGCACCGGTGGTCACCGGCGACGAGGGCGTCGACGAGGCGCACGACCTCGCGGACGCCGCAGCCGTCGGCGGCGTCCGCAAGGAGGGACGCGCCCACCGCGGTGGTGCGGTGGGCCGCGGCCCGCACGGTCGCGGCGAGCGCCTCCCGTGCGGCGGTGGGGCCGGTGGCGGCCAGGCAGAGCAGCACGCCGCAGAGGGCGTCGTCGCCCGACGGTGTCAGGCCGGGGCCGCGGCCCACGAGGGCGCGCACGCCGCGGGCCGGGTCGGCAGCGCCCAGGACCGCTGAGGTGACGGCACGCGCCTCCTGCCGGAGCGCGGGGTCGAGGGCGTCGGTCAGCGCGAGGGTCGGGAGCCCGCCCGGGCGCGGGGTCGTCCCCGGGTGGTCGTGTGGGCGACTGCGAGCGCTTGGGGCCTGGACCGAGGCAGGGCGCCAGGTCCTCACCGCACGCACGACCATCCCGGGCAGCAGCACCTCACCGCCACCCACGGTGACCGCTCCACCGACCGCAACGCCCCAGTCGAGCTCCCGGGCGGCCAGCGTCGTGAGCCGCAGCGCGCTCGGCAGGGCGAGGGCGTCCGCGCTCAGGAGCGGGAGCACCCGTCCGGTCCCCCCGACCCCGAGGTAGAGGCCGAACGGCGACCGCGCGAGGACCGAGGCCGTGCGCGACGGACCGTGGAGCAGGTCGGCGGACCGGCGGGACACGGCAGCCGGCGCCACCCGCGGGTCGGGCCACACCGCAGCACGGGCCGGGCGTGGAGGTGATGCCACGCGACCACCCCTCCCGGCGCCTCGGGGAACTGACGATCGCGAGGCTACCGACCGCCCTAGAGTGCGCTCATGGTGAATCTTGCCAAGGATGCCCAGGTCGTTGGCCCGGACTTGCCATCGGATGCCGCGGCGCTCGCGACGCTGCTGGAGGGCCAGGCGGCCCTGCTCGCGCGCCAGGCGGCCCTGCTCGCCCGCCTCGACGAGGTCCACGAGGTCCTGGCCCACACGGTGGCCGGCGGCGGGTCGCTCGACGACCTCTGCCGTGAGCTCGCCGCGGTCCTCCCGGGCGCCGTCATGGTGACGACCGCGGACGGACGGGTGCTTGCCCGTGGCGGCTCGGAGACCGAGGTCGGGCTCGCCGAGGCGCTCGAGTGCTTCGACGCCAGCGGCCGGCTGGTCACCGAGCGGGAGCCGTTGAGCTCCCGCACGGGGCAGCGTGCCGCGGCCCACCGCGCCCTCGTCGCCATCCGGGCCGGGGGCCGGGACTGCGGCCGGCTCGCGCTGTTCCGCAGCGACGCGGCGCTCACGGAGGACGACCTCCACGTGCTCGAGCGCGCCGCCACGGTCGCCGGGCTCGCGATCACGAAGCAGGAGGCGGTCGCGGCCGTCGAGAGCAAGTACCGCGCGGAGTTCCTCCGGGACGTCCTCGCCGGACGGGCCGGGGCCGCGGCCGACGTGCTCGCCCACGCCCGGGCGCTCGGGTGGCAGCTCGAGGGGCGGATGGTCGTGGTCGTGGCGGAGACCGACGAGGACGACGAGCACACCGCCCGGCCGGCCGGGGAGGTGCGCTCGCTCCAGCAGCGGTTCGGCCGCGCGTGGACCCAGGCCGTCGGCGTCCGCGACGCGCACGCGCCGGTCATGGCGACCGGGCGCGAGGTCG
Organism: Dermatophilaceae bacterium; assembly: GCA_025924375.1. Lineage (GTDB taxonomy): Bacteria > Actinomycetota > Actinomycetes > Actinomycetales > Dermatophilaceae > JAICIN01. The sequence goes on from JAICIN010000068.1 coordinate 8,904, forward strand.
TGGCGGTCCTGCCCGTCGGCGACGGGACCGCGGCGACGGCCGTGCGCACCGTGACGGACCTGGCCCGAGTCGTGCGCGGCGACGGCGGCGGCGGCCGGCGCAGCTTCTCCACCGGGGTGTCGCGGGCCATCGAGCGGGTCGAGGACCTCGGGACCGCCTACGAGCAGGGCCGGCGGGCGCTGCACGTCGGGCGGCAGGTCCAGGGTGACGGGGCGCTCGCGCACGTCGACGAGCTGGGCGTCTTCCGGTTGCTCGCGCAGGTGCAGGACACCGCGGAGCTGCGCCGGTTCGTCACCGAGTCGCTCGGCGAGCTGGCCACCGACGACGCACCGGAGCACGCCGACCTGCGCCAGACGCTGCGCATCCTCATCGAGACCAACCTCAACGTCGCCGAGACCGCGCGGCTGCTGTTCTTCCACTACAACACGCTGCGCTACCGGATCGCCAAGCTGGAGAAGATGCTCGGGCCCTTCACGACCGACCCGGAGCTGCGGCTCACCCTGGCGCTGGCACTGAAGGTCCACCAGATGCGCGGGATCTGAGCCGCTGCAGGGGTGCCCAACGCGCCCGGCCGGCGATATCAACGTTTGCCCAACCCAACCCGGGGTCAGGGGGCTAGGTTGCGTCTGTCCAGGGAGCCCGCAGCGCGGCGCACCCACGGCGCGACGAGGACAAGGGAGTCCGCATGGCGTTCGGATGGAAGCTCCACGGCGACGGCACGCTCCTCGGGCCGGACGACGTCGTCGCCCCCGACGAGCGGCTGAGCTGGGGCCGCACCGTCGGCCTCGGCGCCCAGCACGTCGTCGCGATGTTCGGCGCGACCTTCGTCTTCCCCCTCGTCATGGGCCTCAACGCCCAGCTCGCCATCATGATGAGCGGCATCGCGACGATCTGCTTCCTGCTCATCGTCCAGGGCAGGGTCCCCAGCTACCTCGGCACGTCGGCCTCCTTCGTCGGCGCGGTCGCCGCCATCCGCACCCAGCAGCACGGCGACTCCTCCACCGTCACCGGTGCGATCCTCGTCGCCGGCGTGGTGCTCGCGCTCGTCGGCGTCCTCATCCACCTGCTCGGCTCGGGCGTCCTCCACAAGGTCCTCCCGCCGGTCGTCACCGGCGCGGTCGTCATGTTGATCGGCTTCAACCTCGCGCCGGTGGTGGCGCAGATCTACTGGCCGCAGGACCAGTGGGTCGCCCTGCTCGTGATGGTGTTCACCATCGTGTGTGCGGTGGCGTTCAAGGGCTTCATCGGCCGCATCGCCATCTTCCTCGCCCTCGTCTTCGGCTACGTGCTGTCGTGGGTGTTCGACCGGGCCTTCGGGCAGATCACCGCCTTCGACGCCGGTGCCGGCAAGGTGACGACGCACTTCCGGACCAGCTTCGGGGGGATCGAGAGCGCGCCCTGGATCGGGTTCCCGCCGCACACCGAGCTCGTCGCCGGCAAGGAGGTGGCCGGCTGGCACACGCCCACCTTCTCGATGGCGGCGATCCTCGTCGTCCTCCCCGCGGTCATCGCCCTCATCGCCGAGAACACCGGCCACGTCAAGGCGGTCGCCGAGATGACCAAGCGCGACCTCAACCCCGTCATGGGCCGCGCCATCGCGGCTGACGGGTTCGGCACCGTCATCGCGAGCGCCGTCGGCGGCTCCCCGACGACGACCTACGCGGAGAACATCGGCGTCATGGCCGCTACCCGCGTCTACTCCACCGCGGCCTACTACGTCGCGGCGCTCGTGGCGATCCTCTTCGGCCTGTCACCGAAGTTCGGGGCCCTGGTCGCGTCCACACCGGGAGGGGTCCTCGGCGGGATCACCGTGGTCCTCTACGGCATGATCGGCCTGCTCGGCGCGAAGATCTGGAAGGAGAACGGCGTCGACTTCGGCAACCCCATCAACCTCGTGCCGGTCGCGGCCGGCGTCGTCATCGGGATCGGCGGCGTGGCCCTGACGTTCACCGACAACTTCACCCTCAGCGGCATCGCCCTCGGCACGATCGTCGCCGTCGGCGCCTACCACCTCGCCCGGGCGCTCGCGCCCGCCGAGCTCAAGGCCCGCGCGGACGGCGCCCTCATCATCGCGCCGGGCGAGGAGACCTACGGCGACAGCGACGGGATCGACGACCTCTACCAGGACCAGCCCGGGGGGCCGGACGTCCGGCGGCACTGACGGGAGGGGAGGCAGGTCGGCCCGTGAAGCCAGCGCCGTTCGTCCACCATGCGCCGCGCACCGTCGAGGAGGCGGTCGCGGTGCTCGGCGAGGTCGGGCACGACGGCAAGGTGCTGGCCGGTGGGCAGAGCCTCATCCCGGTCCTCAACATGAGGCTGGCGACGCCCGCGCACCTCGTGGACATCAACGCCGTGGCGGGGCTCGACACCGTGGAGGTGCGCGGCGGCGCGGTGCGGGTCGGCGCCCTGGCGCGGCAGCGGCGCGTGGAGCGCAGCGAGGAGGTCGCCGCCGCCCTGCCGCTGCTGTGCGAGGCGCTGACGTTCGTCGCCCACCCGGTGATCCGCAACCGCGGCACGTGTGTCGGCTCGCTGGCCCACGCCGACGCCGCGGCGGAGCTGCCCGCGGTCCTCGCACTGACCGGTGGTGTCGTCGAGGTGGTCGGTCCGGGCGGCAGGCGGGAGTTCCCGGTGGCCGACTTCTTCCGGGGGGCGCTCGAGACCGCGCTCGCCCCGGACGAGCTCGCCGTCGCGGCGCGCTTCCCGCTCCTGCCCCCCGGGACCGGGACCGTCTTCACGGAGTCCGCGCGCCGGCACGGCGACTACGCCCTCGCGGGAGTGGCGGCCGCCGTCAGCATCCAGGACGGGGTTGTCTCGTCGGCCCGCGCGTCCTTCGTCTCCGTCACGGACGTGCCGCTCGTCCTCGACGTCACCGAGGCCGTCCGGGGCCAGGAGGCGCCGCTCGCCCGCTGGGACGGCGCGGCAGATCTCGTCCACGACGTCGTGGACCCGGAGTCCGACATCCACGCCTCCGCCGGCTACCGCCGCGCGCTCGTGACGGAGCTGGCCCGGCGGGCGTTCGCGGACGCCGCCTCGCGCGCCGTCAAGGAGGGCGACAGTGCTGCCTGACACGACCGGCGGCGGCCGCGTGGAGGTGACCGTCCACGTCAACGGCGTGCCGCACAGCGCGACCGTCGAGCCGCGGCGCCTGCTCTCGGACTTCCTGCGCCACGACCTCGGCCTCACCGGCACCCACGTCGGCTGCGAGCACGGCGTCTGCGGTGCCTGCACCGTGCTCGTCGACGGCGAACCCATGCGCTCCTGCCTGATGTTCGCGGTCAGCGCGCAGCACCACCAGGTCACGACGGTCGAGGGCCTCGCCGGGGCCGACGGTGGGCTCGGCCCGGAGCAGCGGGCCTTCGTCGAGTGCCACGGGCTCCAGTGCGGCTTCTGCACGCCCGGCTTCCTCACCACGGTCACCGCCTTCCTGCGGGACAACCCCCAGCCGAGCGCGGAGGAGGCCCGCGAGGCCATCTCCGGCAACCTCTGCCGCTGCACGGGCTACCAGAACATCGTCCGGTCCGTGCTGCGCGCCGCCGAGATCCGGGCCGGCCGGGCGGCGGATTGTGCCGGTCCGCCGGCCGGGCAGCCCACCGCACCTCCCGCTGGGGAGGCGGTCGGGTGACGACACGGATGGTGGGCGCGCCGGTGCAGCGCCGCGAGGACCCACGCCTGGTCACGGGCCGGGGCCGCTACCTCGACGACCTGGGGCAGGACGCCCTCGAGGCGGCGTTCGTGCGCAGCCCGCACGCCCACGCGCGGGTCCTCGACATCGACGTCACCGACGCCGTGGACGTCGACGGCGTCGTCGCGATCTTCACGCACGAGGACCTCCCCGGAGCCGTCGGGGAGCGGCTGCCGCTGCTCATCCCGCACCCCGACCTGACCCACCCACGCACTGGCCACGCCCTGGCCCGTGACGTCGTCAACCACGTCGGCGAGCCCGTCGTCATGGTCGTCGCCCGCGACCGCTACGTCGCCGAGGACGCCTGCCAGCGCATCCGGGTCGACTACGAAACCCTGCCCGTCGTGGTGGGGCTCGAGCGAGCCCGCGACGGCGAGGCCCTCGTGCACGCCGACGCGCCGGGCAACGTCGCGGCCCACATGGTGCAGGAGGTCGGCGACACCGCCGCTGCCCTGGCCGCCGCCCCCCACCGGCTCAGCCTCGCCCTGGCCGTCGAGCGCTGCGCCAGCACGCCGCTGGAGGGTCGCGGCGTCCTCGCCCGGTGGGACGACGAGGAGGAGCACCTGCGCATCTGGTCATCGACGCAGACCTCGACCGGCGTGCGGGCAGCCGTGGCAGCGCGGCTCGGCCTGCCCCTCGCGCAGGTCGACTGCACCGCCCCTGACGTGGGCGGCGGGTTCGGCGTCAAGATCGTCCACCCGTGGCCCGAGGA
>JAICIN010000069.1 GCA_025924375.1 Dermatophilaceae bacterium
CGAAAAGACGGTGTGCCGGCCCGCCGTCGTCTGCCGGTAAGACCGGGGCCCCGGCACGTTGCCAACACCGGGGGGAGGCCGCATGCTGGCCTCGACCCCACCGGCGGCAGCGAGGAGACAGCCATGCCAGACAGCAGGACGTTCGTGGTCGTGGGCGGGGGGCTCGCGGGAGCCAAGGCCGTCGAGGCGCTGCGGGACGGCGGCTTCGAGGGGGAGCTGGTGCTCCTGGGTGCGGAGGACCACCTGCCCTACGAGCGGCCGCCGCTGTCCAAGGGCTACCTCAAGACGGGGGAGGGGATGGACGAGGCGACGGTGCACCCCAAGGACTGGTACGCCGAGCACCACGTCACCCTGCGGACCGGCACCCGGGTCACTGCGGTCGACCGCCGCGCGCACGAGGTCGAGACCGACGGCGGTGACCGGCTGCACTACGACCGGCTGCTGCTGGCAACGGGCAGCTCGCCCCGCACCCTGCCGCTGCCAGGCAGCGACCTCGAGGGGGTGCTGACGCTGCGCACCGTCGAGGACAGCGACCGGCTGCGCGACGGGTTCGCGCCCGGGCGCCGGGTCGTCCTCATCGGAGGGGGCTGGATCGGCCTCGAGGTGGCGTCGGCGGCGCGGGAGGCGGGGTGCGAGGTGACGGTCCTCGAGGCGCTCGACCTGCCGCTCGTCCGCGTCCTCGGCCCCACGGTCGCGCAGGTCTTCGCCGACCTGCACCGCCAGCACGGCGTCGACCTGCGGACCGAGGTGAAGGTCGACGCCATCGAGGGCCAGGACGGCCGGGCCTCGGGGGTGCGCCTCGAGGACGGGACCGTGGTGCCGGCCGACATCGTGGTCGTGGGCGTCGGGGCCGCGCCGAACACCGGACTGGCCGAGTCGGCGGGGATCGAGGTCGACAACGGGGTCCTCGCCGACGCCGGTGGTCGCACGAGCGACCCCGACGTCTTCGTGGTGGGAGACGTGGCCAACGTCGAGCACCCCTTCTACGGCCACCGGGTCCGGGTGGAGCACTGGGCCAACGCCCTCAACCAGCCCAAGGTCGTGGCCGCCGCGATGCTGGACCAGCAGGTCCCCGAGCCCGAGCTGCCGTACTTCTACACGGACCAGTACGACCTCGGCATGGAGTACGTCGGACTGGGGAGCCCCGACGACGACGTCGTGGTGCGCGGTGACCTCGGGACGCGGGAGTTCATCGCCTTCTGGCTGCGCGACGGCAAGGTCACCGCCGGGATGAACGTCAACGTCTGGGACGTCGTCGACGACGTCAAGGCGCTCATCACCTCGCGCGCCGAGGTCGACCCCGGCCGGCTCGCCGACCCCGACGTGCCGCTGGGCCAGCTGGCCGCGGCCACCTGAGGCAAGGGCCTCCTCGAGACTTGACCTGAGTTTTACCTTCCGGACGCCTCCTGGCTGTTCCGTGCCCCGGGGACGCCGTGGTCTACTTCCACTTCCACGGCGCCGACGACCCCACCCGCCCGGGTGGCGGAGTGCGCCGGTGGACAGGACCCACAACGACGTGCGGAGGACTGCTGTGCAGGTACCCAACAGACGACGATGGACAGGAGTGGCCGGCGCAGCAGCGCTGGCCACCGGCATGCTCACCCTGGCGCCGACGGCAGGCGCAGCGCCCTCCACGGACGCGGCGGTCGTCATCAACGAGGTCTACGGGGGTGGCGGCAACGCCGGAGCGACCTACGACCGGGACTTCGTCGAGCTCACGAACGTCAGCGGCTCGGTGGTGGACCTCACCGGCTGGTCCGTGCAGTACGCGTCGTCCTCGGGCTCGTCGTGGACGAACACCACCGAGCTGAGCGGTTCGCTCCCCGCCGGAGCCAGCCTCCTGGTCGGCGGTGCGGCCGGGACCACCGGCACCGCGCTCCCCACGCCCGACGTGAGCGGGAGCACCAACCTCAGCGGCAGCAACGGCAAGGTCGCCCTGGTCAGCTCGACGACCCCGCTCCCCACCACGTGCGGCGGGAAGACCTCGACCACCCCGTGCTCGAGCCTGCCCCAGGTCGTCGACTTCGTCGGGTACGGCAGCGCGAACGACTGGGCCGGCTCCACCGGCACCGCGCCGGCACAGAACAGCACCAGCTCGGACAGCCGCAACGCCGCGCACACCAACACCGCCGACAACAAGGCGGACTTCTCCCTCAGCACCCCGACACCCACGGCGTGTGGCCAGACGTGCGCCGGCGGCTCGAGCGAGCCACAGGAGAAGACCATCGCCGAGGTCCAGGGCACCGGCGCGACGTCGCCGCTCGTCGGGCAGGACGTCGTCGTCAAGGGTGTCGTCACCGCGGCCTACCCCACCGGCGGCTTCCACGGCTTCTTCCTGCAGGCCGAGGGCACCAGCGGCCCGACGGCCGAAGGCGCGAGCCAAGGCGTCTTCGTCTTCCAGTCGGAGCCGACCTCGGCGCTGGCTGCCGACGCCACCGTCGGAAACTACGTCCAGGTCACGGGGACGGTCAGCGAGTTCGGCGGCATGACGGAGGTGACGGCACCGGAGTCGGCGATCCTCGACGCAGGGGAGGGCTTCACGCCGGTCCGGGCCACCACCGTGCCGTGGCCGGCCACCGACGGCGCGCGGGAGTCCCTCGAGGGCATGCTCTACCAGCCGACGCAGGCCTACACCGTCACCAACACCTACGCCACGAACCAGTACGGCGAGGTCGGCCTGGCGGTCGGGACGACGCCCCTCCTGCAGAACACCGAGGTGGCCGCGCCGCGCACCCCGGCCGCGGACGCGGTGGTCGCGGACAACGCGGCGCGCGCCGTGACCCTCGACGACGGGGCCTCGACGAACTTCACGGCGAGCAGCTACTCCACGAGGACGTGCGGCACCCGGCCGATCCCGTGCCTGCTCAACGGCGACCAGACCCCCGCCTACGTCTCCAACACGAGCCCCGTCCGCGTCGGCGCGGCGGCCACCTTCCAGGACCCGGTCGTCGTGGACTACCGCTTCGGGCTGTGGCGGTTCCAGCCGACCGAGCAGGTCGTCGGTCCCGCCAACGCCGCCTCGCCGGTCGGCTTCGCGAACACCCGCACTGCGGCACCGGACGCGGCCGACATCGACCCAGGCGGCACGGCGGACCTGCGGGTCGCCTCGTTCAACGTCCTGAACTACTTCACCGACCTCGGCGACCAGGACACCGCGTGCGTGGCCTACTACGACCGTGACGACAACGGCGACACCGTCCGCGACGGCTGCGACCGCCGCGGGGCCTGGGACGCGGAGGACCTCGCCCGGCAGACGGCCAAGGAGGTCGCGGCGATCAACGCCCTGGGCGCCGACGTCGTCGGCCTCATGGAGATCGAGAACTCGGCGAAGTTCGGGCACGACCGCGACGCGGCGCTCGCCGCCATCGTCGCCGCCCTGAACGAGAAGGCCGGTGCGGGCACGTGGGCCTTCGTGCCGTCGTCGGCGGAGCTGCCCTCGGTCGACAAGCAGGACTTCATCACCAGCGCGATCATCTACAAGCCCGCGAGCGTGATGCGGGTGGGCGAGTCCAGGGCCCTCGGCACGGCCAGCGACGACGGCCAGGCCTTCGCCAACGCCCGTGAGCCGATCGGCCAGGTGTTCCGGGCCAAGCACGGCAAGGGCGACAAGTTCCTCTTCGTCGTCAACCACTTCAAGTCCAAGGGCTCGGCCGGTCCGTTCCCCGGTGACGAGGACACCGGTGACGGCCAGGGGTCCTCGGTGACGAGCCGCATCCTGCAGGCGCAGGCCCTGCGCGACTGGATCCCGACGGCGGTCGCCGCCACGAGCGCACGAGCGGTCGTCATGGCGGGCGACTACAACTCCTACACGATGGAGGACCCCCTCGACGTCCTCTACCGGGCCGGCTACACCGACGTCGGGAGCCGCTTCGACAAGGGCGCCTACTCGTACTCCTTCAGCGGGCTCTCGGGCTCCCTGGACCACATCCTCGTCAACGAGGACGCCCTGCGGATGTCGACGGGCGCCGACCACTGGAACATCAACTCCGGCGAGTCGGTCGCCATGGAGTACAGCCGTTACAACTACCACTCGACCGACTTCCACCAGCCGACGCCGTACCGCTCCTCCGACCACGATCCCGTGGTCCTCGGGCTCAAGGCGTTCATCCGGTAGACGTCGATCGGCGAGAACGGTGGGACCGGCCCGTCGGGGCCGGTCCCACCGTCGTCACGGCCCGGTATGCCGGCTGGCTAGGCTGCCGTCCGTGAGTGGGACGACGAGGGTGGCCGTCATCGGCAGCGCCGGGCGCATGGGCCGCGAGGCGTGCCGCGCGGTCGAGTCCGCCGACGGCCTCGAGCTCGTCGGGCGCTACGGCCGCGGTGAGCGGCTCGGGGACCTCGGGGGCGCCGACGTCGCGGTGGAGCTCACCGTGCCCGACTCCTCCCCGGCCAACGTCGCGCACTGCGTCGAGCGCGGGGTGCATGCCGTGGTCGGCACGACCGGCTGGGACGACGCCCGGCTGCGGGTGCTGCGTGACCAGCTGGCGGACCACCCCGGCGTCGGGGTGCTGGTGGCGCCCAACTTCGCCATCGGCGCGATCCTCATGATGCGGTTCGCGGCCCAGGCAGCGCGGTTCTACGAGTCGGTCGAGGTCGTCGAGCTCCACCACCCCGGCAAGGTCGACGCTCCCTCGGGGACGGCGGCCAGGACCGCTGGGCTCGTCGCGCAGGCCCGCCGGGAGGCCGGCCTCGGCGACGTCCCGGACGCGACCACCCACGACCCCGGAGGCGCGCGCGGCGCCCGGGTCGACGGCATACCGGTCCACGCGGTGCGGCTGCGCGGACTCGTCGCCCACCAGGAGGTGCTCCTGGGCGCCGAGGGAGAGCTGCTCACCATCCGCCACGACTCCTTCGACCGCGCGTCGTTCATGCCCGGGGTGCTCGAGGGCGTGCGGCACGTCGCGGAGCACCCCGGCCTCACCGTGGGCCTCGAGCACTACCTCGGCCTCGACGGCTAGTGCGCGAGAAGGCCACGGCGGTCGTCCTCGCCGTCATCCTCGGGTTCTACTGCGTGACCATCGCCTGGCGGGGCGTCGAGCTGGTGCGCGACGGCCGGCCTGCCGCCGTCGCGCTCGGCGTCGCGGTCATCCTGCTCCCGCTGGTGCTCCTCGCCGCGATGGTCCCGCTGCTGCGGCTGGCGCGGGACGGCTCCCGGATGATGGCGCAGCTGCGCGCCGGCGCGAGCGGCGGCCCCGCGGACGCCGCCTGGCACGCCCAGCTCGAGGAGGCCGAGCGCTGCCGGGTGGCGCGGGACCGCTAGGGGGAGCAGCGGCACTACCGCGCCGCGGTCCGGGCGTGGCGGCGGGCCAGGCAGCCGGCCGGCCTCGACCGCTGACGCCAGCCGGTCCCGACCGCGCGAGGCGGGGCCTCGGCGACGGTGAGCGGGGAGGCTAGCCGATCCCGACCGCGCGCAGCGCCGCGGCGACGACCGCCGCGAGCACGACGACGATGATGAACGGCGCGCGGAGTGCGAGCGCCACGAGCGCCACCGCCACGGCCGCGGCGCGGGCGTCGAGGACCAGCCCGCCGCCGCCCGTCGTGAAGGTGTTGACCCCCACCAGCGCGGCGAGCAGCGCGATCGGCAGGGCCGAGGTGATGCGGCTCGTCCGCTCCCCCTCGAGCCAGGAAGCCGGCACGACGTAGCCGAGGTACTTCAGCGCGAGCGCGAGGACGCTCGCGACCAGGACGGTGGCCCACAGGCTCACGGCTTCGCCACCTCGACGTCCTCCTCAGGCCAGTGGTGCGGCGGCGCGGGGTCGTGGTGCGCCCGCCGCCACACGCCGGCGAGCAGCGCCGCCAGGGCCGCGACGAGGACGGGGACGCCCGCGGGGGCGTGGGGGGCGAGCACCACCGCGACGACCGCCGCCAGGCAGGCGATGGCCAGCGCGTCCACCGACTTCAGCCGGGGCCACAGGAGGCCCGCGAAGGCGGCTGCGGCGGCGGCGTCGAGGCCGTAGCGGCGGGGGTCGCCGAGCGCGTTGCCGATGACCGAGCCGACCAGCGTCATGAGGTTCCACAGCAGGAAGACGCCCGCGCCGGTCGCCCAGAAGCCAAGTCGAGCCGCCCGGGTCTCGGGCTGGGCGACGCACACGGCCGTCGACTCGTCGATGGTGAGGTGGGCCGCGGCGAGGCGCCGCAGCCCCCGGACGCCGAGCATGCCGGAGACCTGCAGGCCGTAGAGCGTGTTGCGGGCGCCCAGGAGCGTGGAGGTGGCGACCGCGGCGCCGGCGCCGGCGGGGCCGCCGGCCATGATCCCGACCAGCGCGAACTGCGAGCCCCCGGAGAACAGCACCAGGGAGAGCACCTGGGTCTGGAGGAGGGAGAGGCCGGAGGCGACGGAGAGCGCGCCGAAGGAGATGCCGTAGGCCCCCGTCGCGGCCGCGACCGAGAGCGACTGCCGGAGCACCTGACGACGACGCCCCGGAGCGAGCTGCTGCGTCACTGCGGGGCCGGATCGTCCCCGGAGAGGGCGGCCACGAGCCGCACCTCGCGGGCCGTCGCGCCCTCGGGTGAGACGACCCGGTCGCGGAAGGCGCCGTCCGGCGACAGGCCCGCGCGGGTGAGGAAGGCGCGGGTGTCCTCGTCGCCGGCGAGGGCCCACACGTGGAGCGTCTCCGCGCCCTCCGCGCGGAGCGTGTCGACGGCGGCGTTGAGCAGCCGGGACCCGTGCCCCTGGCGCCGGGCGGACGGGTGGACCCCCAGCGCGGTGAGGTCCGCGGTGAGCGGCGAGGCGTCAGGGTCCTGGCTGGGCCCGACGGCGGCGAACCCGACGACCTGCTCCCCGGCGCAGGCGACGAGCAGGCGGTGCACCCCCTCGGGCGGCGCGCTCAGGCCGGAGCGCCACGCCCTCGCGAACGCGGCCGGCTGGAACTCCGCGAGGACCGGCTCCGGCACCACGCCGGCATACGCGTCCTGCCACACGGCGGCCTGCACGGCGCCGACCGCGGGCGCGTCGCTCTCGCGTGCGCTGCGGACGCTGGCGTCCGCGAGGGGGCCGCGGGCGTGCTCGTGCTCATGGGGGTGCTCGGCCACCGGGTCATCCTCGCACCCGGTCCAGCATGTGACATCGAAGCCGCACAATTGCAACGACGTGTAACACCCCGGCATACTGGGGGCATGTACGGCAACGACTTCGGGCCGACGGCGCAGGCCTCCGGGACGGACGCGGACACCCCTCCGGGGCCCGACGAGCCGCTCAACGCCGCCGAGGCCGGCATCTTCGACGACCTCATCGAGGCGGAGCAGCGGATCGAGCCCCGCGACGCGATGCCGGACTCCTACCGCCAGACGCTGGTCCGGCAGATCGCCCAGCACGCGCACTCCGAGATCATCGGCATGCAGCCCGAGGGCAACTGGATCACCCGGGCGCCGTCGTTGCGGCGCAAGGCCATCCTCATGGCGAAGGTGCAGGACGAGGCCGGCCACGGCCTCTACCTCTACAGCGCCGCGGAGACCCTCGGCGTCGACCGTGAGGAGCTCCTCGACCGGCTCCACACCGGCCGCCAGCGGTACTCCTCGATCTTCAACTACCCGACCCTCACCTGGGCCGACTGCGGCGCGATCGGCTGGCTCGTCGACGGCGCGGCGATCATGAACCAGGTGCCGCTGTGCCGCTGCTCCTACGGGCCCTACGCGCGGGCCATGATCCGCATCTGCAAGGAGGAGTCCTTCCACCAGCGACAGGGCTTCGAGATCCTCTGGACCCTCATGCGGGGCACCGAGAAGCAGCAGGCGATGGCCCAGGACGCCGCCGACCGCTGGTGGTGGCCCGCGCTCATGATGTTCGGCCCGCCGGACACCGGTGAGGCGGCCCAGGGAGGCGGGCACACGCAGCAGTCGATGGCGTGGGGCATCAAGCGCTTCGCCAACGACGACCTGCGACAGAAGTTCGTCGACATGATGGTGCCGCAGGCGGAGCGGCTCGGGATCGTGCTGCCGGACCCCGAGCTGAGGTGGAACGCCGAGCGCGGCCACTACGACTTCGGCCCGATCGACTGGGAGGAGTTCTGGCGCGTGCTCAAGGGCGACGGCCCGTGCAACGCCGAGCGCATCGCCCACCGCGTGCAGGCCCACGACGAGGGCGCGTGGGTGCGCGAGGCGGCGACCGCGTATGCCGTGAAGCAGGCGTCGCGGGAGGCGGTCGCGTGAGTGCCGACGCACGGGCGGCGACGCCACCGGCGGCGGCGACGCCCCCGGTGACCGGCCCGCGCACGTGGCCGCTGTGGGAGGTCTTCGTGCGCGGCAAGCGCGGCCTCTCGCACGTCCACGTCGGCTCGCTCCACGCGCCGGACGCGACGATGGCCCTGCGCAACGCCCGAGACGTCTACACCCGCCGCCAGGAGGGCGTCTCGATCTGGGTCGTGGCGGCCCGGGACATCACCGCGTCGTCGCCCGAGGAGCGTGACTCGTTCTTCGACCCGGCCGCCGACAAGGTCTACCGGCACCCCACGTTCTACGACGTGCCCGAGGACGTGGAGTACCTCTAGTGGGCGGGCCGACGGTGGCGACGAATCTCCTTGCGGCACAGTACATCCAGGGGCTGGCCGACGATGCGCTCGTGTACGCGCAGCGGCTGGGGGAGTGGGTCTCTCGCGCGCCGCAGATCGAGGAGGACATGGCACTGGCCAACATCGGCCTCGACCTCCTCGGCCAGGCGCGCGCCCTGCTCACCCGCGTGGGCGAGCTCGACGGCAGCGGGCGCTCCGAGGACGACCTCGCCTACCTGCGCGACGAGCGGGAGTTCCGCAACGTCCACCTCCTCGAGCAGGAGGTCGCCGGGTTCGGGTTCGAGATGGCGCGGCTGCTGTGGTTCGCGAGCTACCAGTGGGAGCTGTATGCCGGGCTGCGCACGTCCGTGGACGAGGTGGTCGCCGGAGTGGCTGCCAAGGCGCTCAAGGAGGTCACCTACCACCGGGACCACGCCACCCAGTGGGTGCTGCGCCTCGGTGACGGCACCGCCGAGTCGCACGAGCGGATGCAGCAGGCGCTCGTCGACGTCGAGCCCTACGTCACGGAGCTGTTCGACGACGACCCGGCGTCGGTCGCAGCCGCCGAGAGCGGCGTCGGCGTGCTGCCGTCCTCGCTCGAGGATGCGGTCCGCGCCCGGGTGTCGGCGGTCGTGGAGGAGGCCACCGTGGCCCTCCCCGAGTCCGCACGCTGGCGCTCACGCGGGGGCCGCGACGGCGTCCACTCGCGACCGATGGGCTACCTCCTGGCGGAGATGCAGCACATCGCGCGCTCGAACCCGGGAGCGCAGTGGTGACGGAGGCAGTGGTGGCGGAGCCGGTGACGGAGGCCGGGGCCCGACCGGGCGGTGTCCTCGGCGGCTGCGCCGTGGCCCGGGCGATCTGTGACGTCCCCGACCCGGAGGTACCGGTCGTCACCATCGAGGACCTCGGCATCCTGCGCCACCTCGAGGTCGACGAGTCGAGCCGCCACGTCCTCGTCACGATCACGCCCACCTACTCGGGCTGCCCCGCCATGGAGGCCATCGCCCAGCGGGTGGTGCACGAGGCGGAGCGGGCCGGGTACACCTGCGACGTGCAGACCCGGCTCAGCCCGGCGTGGACGACCGACTGGATCTCGGCGCGCGGACGTGACCGGCTGCGCGACTTCGGGATCGCCCCGCCGCCAGGGGCGGCGAGCACGTGCAGCACGGTCGCCCTCGACCTGCACCTCCGGCAGACGACCTGCCCGCAGTGTGGCAGCACCGACACCGAGGAGCTCAGCCGTTTCGGCTCCACCGCCTGCAAGGCGCTCCTGCGGTGCCGCTCCTGCCGGGAGCCGTTCGAGATGTTCAAGGCGCTCTGATGTCGCTGCTGTCGACCTCCCGGCCGGCCCGCCGCCGGGCACAGTTCCACACGCTCACGGTCCGCGACGTGGAGCGGCTGACCGACGACGCCGTCGCCGTGACCGTCGAGGTGCCCGAGGAGCTGCGCGAGGACTACGCCTACGAGCCGGGCCAGCACCTCACGCTGCGCGCCACCATCGGGGGCGAGGAGGTGCGGCAGTCCTACTCGATCTGCCTGCCCCGCTCACGGGCCCAGCAGTCGGGCACCCTGCGCGTCGCCTCGGCCCGTGTCCCCGATGGGCGGATGTCGAACTGGCTCAACGACGTGCTGCGCCCCGGTGACGCCCTCGACGTGATGACCCCGCTGGGGGCGTTCACCTGCCCCACCCGGCCGGAGGCGGCGCGCCACCACGTCGCCATCGCCGCGGGCTCTGGGATCACGCCGGTCCTGTCGCACGTGACCACGGTGCTGGAGGAAGAGCCCGGCTCCCAGGTGACGCTCGTCTACGGCAACCGCCGCACGAGCTCGATCATGTTCCTCGAGGAGCTGGAGGACCTCAAGAACCGCTACCTCGGCCGGTTCCAGCTCGTCACGGTGCTGTCGCGCGAGCCGCAGGGCGTCGAGCTCCTCAGCGGGCGCCTCGACCGCGAGCGCATCACCGCGATCCTCCAGGCGTTCGCCCCCACCGACACCGTCGACGAGTGGTACCTGTGCGGACCGCACGGCATGGTCACGGCGGCGCAGGAGGTGCTGGAGGAGGCGGGCGTCGACGGCCGCCACGTCCACCACGAGGTCTTCCACGTCGCCGACCAGGAGGCGCCGCGACAGCGGGTCGTCGTCGAACAGGGCGCCCCCCCGGCTGCGATCGTCACGGTCAACCTCGACGGCCGCACCACGCGCGTGGAGATGCCCACCAGGGACGAGACGATCCTCGACGCGACGCTGCGCGTGCGCCCCGACGCCCCGTACTCGTGCACCGGCGGCGTCTGCGGCACGTGCCGGGCCAGGCTCGTCTCGGGCGAGGTCCGGATGGACCGCAACTACGCCCTCGAGCCCGAGGAGCTCGAAGCCGGCATCGTCCTCGCCTGCCAGTCCCACCCGGTCAGCGACGAGGTCGCGCTCGACTACGACGCCTGAGGAGCACCTCGGCCGTCCCAGTGCGAGTCGCGACCGGCGCGGGCGAGGAGCCGCGCGAAGCGGTCCTCGTCGTCCGCCACCGTGAGGGCCGGACCGAACACCCCCGGCGTGGCGGCCACCCTGCGCCCGCGGAGAGGCAGACGCGGCGCCCGCCTGAGACGACGACGCGGCGCCGCGGCCGCACCCCGGCCCGGCGAGGAGACACCGGTTCCCGGACGCGGCGACCCCGGACGGTGTTCGGCTCGGCGCGGGCTCCGCTCCGGCGCGTCACGTCTCGTGCAGTGCCTCCTCGGCGCTCTCCCCGGTGACGTCGTGCGCCTGCAGGTCCTTCAGCTCCAGGCCCCCGAGCGGCTCACTGAACCAACCAGCCAGCTGCCAGCCGTTCCGAGGGTCGCCCTCGAGCACACTCATCCCCGTGTTCATGATCCGCAGCTCCGTCGAGACCTTCGGGTCGAGCTCGGCGGCCAGGGCGGTGCAGACGCGAATGGCTGCGCCATGGCTGACCACCGCGACGGTGTCCGCTGGGCCGTGCTCACCGGTGATGAGGTCCAGCGCACCCAGGTAGCGCGCCAGGAACGCATGGCCAGTCGTGCCGCCCGGCATGCCGCGGTCCAGGTCGCCGCTCATCCAGCTCGCGAGGCACCCGGCATACGCATGCACCGCCTCGCTGTCGGCGCGCAGCTCGAGCTCGCCGGCCGACACCTCTTCCAGCCCGTCGCGAACGCCGACGTCAAGGCCGCGCGAACCGGCGAGTGGGGCCGCCGTCAGCTGGGTGCGCACGAGCGTCGAGGCGTAGACCGCCGAGACCTCCTCGTCGGAGAGCGCAGCCGGTATCGCCTCCGCCTGGGCCTGGCCGAGCGGCGTGAGCCCCGCACCGGGGAAGGCGGTGTCCAGCGCGCCGGTGACGTTGTGCGGAGTCTGGCCGTGGCGGATGAGCAGCAGGCGCAACGCGGTCAGACCCGCTCGTAGGTCGCGATGTCGAACCCGTCGTGGTGCTCGCGGTCGACCTCCCGCCAGTCCTGCACGACCCACTCGGGGAAGAAGGTGTCGCCCTCCGGGGCGTCCGGCACCTCGGTGAGGAGCATCTGCTGCGCGAAGGGCATCGCCTCGCCGTAGACCTGCCCGCCCCCGACGACGAACACCTGGTCAGCCGGTCCGGCGAGCGCGAGCGCGTCGGCGAGGGAGTGCGCGGTCTCGACGTCCGGGTGCGACCACGAGGGGTTGCGGGTCACGACGATGGTGCGCCGCCCCGGGAGCGCACGGCCGATCGAGTCGAACGTCTTGCGGCCCATGACCAGGGTGTGGCCCATCGTCGTGTGCTTGAAGTGGGCGAGGTCCTCGGGGAGGTGCCACGGCATGCTGCCGTCACGTCCGATGACGAGGTTGCGGCCGATGGCCGCGAGGAGCGTGATCCGCGTCATGGCAGGCAGTATGCCGTGTGCCCGCCCGGCGCTCGCGCGCTCAGACCGCGATGGGCGCCTTGATGGACGGGTGCGGGTCGTAGCCGACGAGCTCGAAGTCGGCGAGGTCGAACTCGTCGAGCTGCTTGCCGGTCGCGATCCGCATCCGTGGCAGCGCCCTCGGCTCGCGCGTGAGCTGGAGCCGGGCCTGGTCGAGGTGGTTGAGGTAGAGGTGGGCGTCGCCGAGCGTGTGGACGAAGTCCCCCGGCTCGAGGTCGCACACCTGGGCGACCATCATCGTGAGCAGGGCGTAGGAGGCGATGTTGAACGGCACACCGAGGAAGACGTCGGCCGAGCGCTGGTAGAGCTGGCACGAGAGCCTGCCGTCGGCGACGTAGAACTGGAACAGGGCGTGGCACGGGGGCAGGGCCATGGAGTCGACGTCGGCGACGTTCCACGCAGACACGACGTGGCGACGCGAGTCCGGGGTGCTGCGGATCGACTCGACGACCTTGGCGACCTGGTCGACGTGGCGGCCGTCGGGCGTCGGCCACGAGCGCCACTGGTAGCCGTAGACCGGGCCGAGCTCGCCCGCTCCGTCGGCCCACACGTCCCAGATCGTGACGCCATTTTCCCGGAGATAGGCGACGTTGGTGTCGCCGCTCAGGAACCACAGCAGCTCGTGGACGATCGACTTCCAATGCA
>JAICIN010000070.1 GCA_025924375.1 Dermatophilaceae bacterium
CGACAGCCCGCAGCGGCGCGCGCAGCTGCGACGCCTCGCGACCGGCGGCATGGTTGTGCTGAGCAACGACGATGACCTGTTGCCGCTCCCCGCGACCGGAACCGGTGCCGTCGTCCTCCTCGGCCGCCACGCGCTCGACACCGTGTGCATGGGTGGCGGGTCGGCGCAGGTGAACCCACCGCACCAGGTCTCGGTCGCCGAGGGGCTGCGTGCCCAGCTCGGTGACCGGCTCACGGTCATCGACGGCGTCGAGGTGCGCGTGCGCGCGGTGCCGGCCGCGTCGAGTGCGGTCCGGGACGCGGTCACGGGCGAGCCGGGACTGCACGTGGAGCACCTCGATGCCGACGGCGTCGTGATGCTCGGCGAGCACAGCCCGGACAGCCAGGTGACCACCGGCTGGGACGACGCCCTCCCCCGCCCCACGGAGCAGGTGCGCCTGAGCGGGGAGCTGGTGTGCGGCGGTCCGGTGCGGCTGGGGGTGAGCGGTACCGGCCGCTGGCAGCTCTCGGTGGACGGCGCGGAGGTCGGTTCCGTGGAGCTGGCCGCCGAGGGCGCGGACCCGGGGGAGTCGATGCTCAGGCCGCCGGTCTGGACCACGGACGTCGAGGTGGCCGAGGGCGCGCTCGTCGAGGCGCTCCTCACCGTCGTCCGCTCCGCTCCCGAGCCCGGCCCCGACGGGGGGCTGACCACCCTGTCGCACGCCCTCGCCTCGGGGATGGGGGTCAAGGCGCTCCTCGCGGGACCGGTCCCGGAGCCGGACGAGCAGAGGATCGCGGCCGCCGAGGCCGCCGCCCGTGGCGCCGACGTCGCCGTCGTCGTGGTGGGCCTCACCCCCGAGCAGGAGACCGAGGGCGCCGACAAGACGACCCTGACGCTGCCGGGTGCGCAGGACGCCATGGTGCGGGCCGTGGCTGCGGCTGCCGAGCGCACCGTCGTCGTCGTGAACGCGGCCACGCCGGTGCTCATGCCGTGGGCCGACGAGGTCGACGCGGTCCTCGTCGTCGGGCTGCCCGGACAGGAGGGCGGACATGCCGTGGCCGACGCGCTGCTCGGCGTGCGCGAGCCGAGCGGACGGCTCGTCACGTCGTGGCCTCGCGCCGACGGTGCGGCACCCGCCTGGGACGTGACGCCGACGGACCTGCGGCTCGACTACACGGAGGGCACCTTCGTGGGGTACCGCGGCTACCACGCGGGTCGCGCCGACCCGCCGGCCCACTGGCTGGGGGAGGGCACGGGCTACGGCAGGTTCGCCTACTCCGACATGTCGCTCGCGGGTCACGCCGACCCCTCGGCCCCCGGCCCAGCCGTCGAGGTGACCGTCCACAACTCTGCCGGCCGGCCGTCCCGGGAGGTCGTGCAGGTCTACCACCAGCCGGCCGAGCCCGACCAGCCGGTGCGGCTCGTGGGCTGGGCGGTCGTCGACGTCCCGTCCGGCGGCGCGGCCAGGACCACCGTCATGACCGACGGGCGCCTCTGGCGGCGCTGGGACGCCGGAGCCGGGCGCTGGACCCTGCTCCACGGTGGGGAGCTCCTGGTCGCACGCGGGCTCGGTGACATCCGCGCCCGGGTACCGCTCGCCTAGGCCTGGGCGTCAGGTCGCGACGCGCACGAGCAGCTTGCCGAAGTTCCGGCCCGCCAGCATGCCGCGGAAGGCCTCCGGGGCCTGCTCGAGGCCGTCCACCACGTCCTCGCGGTAGCGCACCGACCCGTCCCGCACCCAGCCCGTCATGTCGCGGAGGAAGTCGGCGTGGTGCGTGGGCACGAACTCGTCCTGGATGAACCCGCGCACCGTGAGGCTGAGCCGGAGCACCCGGCCCATGAACCCCGGCAGCCGGTCGGGCCCCTCCGGCGCGGAGGTGGCGTTGTAGCCGGCGACCAGCCCGCACACCGGGATGCGGGCGAACCGGTTGAGCCGGCCGGCGACCGCATCGGCGACCGGGCCGCCGACGTTCTCGAAGTAGACGTCGACCCCGGCCGGGGTCGCGGCGGCGAGGTCGTCCCGGAAGCTCGGCGAGCGGTGGTCGACGGCGGCGTCGAAGCCGAGCTCCTCGAGCAGCGCCCGGCACTTCCGAGGACCTCCGGCGATGCCGACCGCCCGGGCTCCCCGGATCCGCGCGACCTGTCCCACCGCGGAGCCGACGGGGCCCGTGGCGGCCGCGACGACGACCGTCTCCCCGGGCTTCGGCCGGCCGATCTCCAACAGCCCCGCGTATGCCGTGAACCCGGGCATACCGAGCACGCCCAGTGCCGTGGACACCGGCGCCGCGTCCGGGTCGAGGCGGCGGGTGCCACGGGCGTCGGCGACGGCGGACGTCTGCCAGCCGGTGTAGGCGAGGACGACGTCGCCCACCGCCCGGTCCGGTGACCTGCTGTCGACGACCTCGCAGACCGTGGCGCCGACCATCACGTGCCCGAGCTCGACCGGCGGCGCGTAGGACGGGGCGGCGCTCATCCGGCCACGCATGTAGGGGTCGAGGGAGAGGTAGAGGGTGCGCAGGAGGACCTGGCCCTCCTCGAGGTCGGGCAGCGTGACGGTCACGACGTCGAAGTCGCTGTCCCGCGGTTCACCGACCGGCCGGCTGGCCAGCCGGACCTGGGTGCTCTGCATCGTGGTCGCTCCTGTTCTCAGGCTTCGGGCACGAGGCCGGACAGCGGACGGTCCGGCGTGGTCTCGGTCGCCAGCATCTCGCGGATGAGCGCGTGGAACCGGCCCGCGTCGACCGCCTCGACGACGCGGGCGTTCTCCGGGAGCCCGTGGACCCCCCACGACATGGCCGTGTAGCCGAGGGTGAGCTCGGAGGACGTCTCCACCTGGACGTTGTAGGCGCCGGCTCGGGTCACCAGCTCGGGGTGGAGCAGCACGGCGACGGAGAGGGAGTCGGGGTGCGTCGTGCCCGGGATGCCCACGCTCTCGTCGAACGCGAGGGTCGCGGAGCAGACCCGCTCGAAGAAGCGGGCGAGCGGCGTGCCCAGGGTGGCGATCGCCGCGAGCTGGTCACGCGAGAAGACCGCGTCGCGCAGGGTCAGCGGCGCCCACGGCACCACGGTGAGCTGGAAGCCGGCGCGGAACACGACGTCGGCGGCGTGGGGGTCGACGTAGACGTTGAACTCGGCGGCGGCGGTGATGTTGCCCCGGCCGTTGTTCGAGCCAGCCATGACGACCAGGTGCTTGACGTTGCGCGCGAAGTCCTTGTCGCGCAGCACTGCCAGCGCGATGTTGGTCAGCGGGCCGATCGCCACGACGGAGAGCTCGCCCGGCGCCTCGGCCGCCATCCGCACCAGGGCGTCGACCGCGTGCTCGCGCTCCGGCTCGCAGCCGGTGAAGTCCATGCCCAGGCCGCCCGAGCCGTCCCCGTGCACGTTCTCGGCAGACACCCAGGGTCGCACGAGCGGGCGCTCCGAGCCGAGGAAGACGGGCACGTCGCCCAGGCGTCCGGCGACGGCGAGCGTCATCAGGGCGTTGCGGACCTGCTGCTCGAAGCCGACGTTGCCGGCCACCATGGTGACGGCCCGCAGGTCGGCCCCCGGGTCGAGCAGGCCGAGCAGCATGGCGATGCAGTCGTCCTGGGCGGTGTCCGTGTCGAGGATGAAGGGCGTGCTCACGTGTGGCTCCAGTGGGTCAGCGGGACAGGATGCTCGTCACCTTGACGAGCGAGGAGTCGATCCAGACGTCGGAGTACTCCAGGGCCCGGCCGTCGGCCAGGTAGGTGATCTGCTCGAGGTGCAGCAGCGGCGCGCCGGGGTCGACGGCGAGGTGCCGTGCGACCTCGGGGGGTGCCGGGACCGCGTCGAAGGTGCGACGACCGGTGCCGATCGCGAGCCCGTAGTCGCGCTCGAGGACGTCGAAGAGGCTCCGCACCGAGAAGTCGACGGCCTCGATGCCCGGCGCGACGTCGGTGCGGACGCTGTTGACCAGGTAGGCGAAGGCCCCCCGCTCCCCGGTGCGCACTCGGGTGACCTCGAAGACGGCCTGGTCCTGCGACAGCCCGAGCAGCGCGGAGACGGGCGCTGCGGGCACGTGGACCCGCGCGCCGAGGACGGTGGTGCTCCAGCCCACGCGCTGGGCGGTCAGGTCCTCCGACAGCGTGCTCAGGCGCTGCGCGATCGCCGGCTCGATCGTCGTCGGCGTGACGAACGTGCCGCGGCCCTTGATCTGCACGAGCAGGCCCTCGCGCACGAGGGTGGAGAGCGCGCGCCGCAGGGTCCCGCGGCTCACGCGGAGCTCCGTGGCCAGCTCGGGCTCGGGGGCGAGCCGGAAGTGGGCGGGCCACGCGCCGGAGGCGATGTTGGCCCGCAGCAGGTCGGAGATCTGCCGGTGGAGGGCGACCGGCAGGTCCCGCGCCGGCACGCTGGTCATCGACCCGGCCTCAGTAGCCGGCGCCGCCGGCGGTGCCCGAGATGATGTCGAGTCCCGCGCTCGTCCCGAGCAGGCACGCGCCGGCCCGCAGGAGCTCCACGCTCTGCTCGTAGGTCGTGATGGAGCCGGAGGCCTTGACCCGGACCCCGTCACGGACGCGCTCGGCCAGGAAGCGGATGCTCTCCGGGTTCGCCTTCTCCACCTGCCCGCTGCTGGCGTTCTTCAGGTAGGCCGCGCCGGCGTCCATCGCCAGCTCGACCGCGGCCTCCCGCTCCGCCTCGCTCAGCAGCGGCAGCTCGAGCATGACCTTGACGGGCACGCCTGCGGCGACGACGCCCGCGATGTCGTCACGGAACGCGTCGTGCTCACCGCTCCTGAGCCAGCCGACCTGCACCCCCATGTCGATCTGCTCGGCCCCGAGGCGGACCAGCTCCTGCGCCTCCGCGGCCTTGCCACGGCTGGTCATGACCCCCACGGTGGGGAAGTCGAGGGCCGACGCCACGACGACGCCGGTGCCGCGCAGGATGTCTGCGGCCAGTGGCACCCACGACCCCGGCACCATCGCGGCGTTGAAGCCGTGCTCCGGACACTGCTCGATGTGGGCGCGCATCTCCGCCCGCGTCGCGCCTGCTTGGATCTTGGTGTGCTGGATGAAGCCGGCGAGGTCTGCAGGCGCCAGGGAGTCGAGGTCGAGCTGGGTCACGGGAGGTCCTTCTCTGTGGTCGTGGTGTGGTCGAGGTCCGAGGCGTGGGGCAGGGCCGGCACGACCTCGGGGATGCCCACGCAGTGGGCACCGGCGAGGGCGGCGAGGCGGACGGCCTCCACGAGGTCACACCCGCGGCCGAGCGCGACGGCGAGGGCTCCGGTGAACGCGTCCCCGGCGCCGGTGGTGTCCACGACGCGCCCGGCAGCCGCCGCCGGCACCCGCACCACGGGTCCGCCGTCGGCGACGGCGGCCCCCTCGGCCCCGAGCGTCACGACGACGTCGCTGCCGGTGCGGCGGTGGAGCTCGGCGGCCCGCTCCTCGACGGCACGCCCGTCGGCGTCGAGGCCGAGGAGGAGGTCGAGCTCGGTCTCGTTGGGCGTGAGGACGTCCACCGCCACCCACGCCTCCGCGGGCACGGCGGTGGCGGGGGCCGGCGCGGGGTTGAGCAGGGTTCGCACGCGGGACTCGTGCCCCACGTGGAGGGCGTGCAGCGCCGTCTCGAGCGGGATCTCCAGGGAGACGACCAGCAGGTCGGCCGCGGCGATGGTCGCCGCGAACGCGTCCACGTGGGAGGGGCGCAGGTCGCCCAGGGCGCCGAGGTCGAGGACGATCCGGTTCTCGCCGCAGCCCTCCTCGACGAGGATCATCCCGCTCATCGTCGGCCGGGTGCCCTCGATCACCGCGTGGGCGCGCACGCCCTCCCGCTCCCACAGCCCGACGGCGTCCCGGCCGAGGGAGTCCGCTCCCACGACGGTGAGGAGGTCGACCTCCGCGCCGAGCCGGCGGGCGGCGATCGCCTGGTTGGAGCCCTTGCCGCCCGGGCCCATGGAGAGCGCTCCACCGGCGATCGTCTCGCCCGGCAGGGGGAGGCGCGGCATGCGCATCGTCACGCCGAGGCCGTAGGCGCCGACGACGGCGACCCGGGGTGCTCGCTGCATGGACATATGTATACATGACGGCGCGTGGCCGCGAAGACCTCACACTGGAGCCCTCTGCAGCGTCTCTCCAGTGATGGGACCCATGAAGCCGTTCGAGCAGGTCGTCGCGGACCACGGAGCCACCGTGCTCCGCGTCTGCCGCGCCCTGCTCCCACCGGCGGACGCCGACGACGCCTGGTCCGAGACCTTCCTCTCGGCCCTGGCGGCCTACCCCCGCCTCGACGCGACCGCCAGCGTCGAGGGATGGCTCGTGACGATCGCCCGCCGCAAGGCCATCGACCAGCTGCGGGCCCGCAGCCGGCAACCCGTCCCCGTCGCCGAGCTGCCCGAGGACGACGGACGCCCCGAGCCCGGCGAGGCGCGCCCCGACCTCTGGGCGGCGGTGCGGGCGCTCCCGACCCGCCAGCGGGAGGCGGTGGCCTACCACTACCTCGGCGGCCTGCCCCACACCGAGACGGCCGCGGTGACCGGCACGACGGCCGCCGCCACGCGCCGGGCGGCCGCCGACGGCATACGGAACCTCCGGCGCACCCTCGGCGGCGACGCCACCACACGACAGGAGCGCGAGGCATGACCACCACACCCACGATCGAGTCGAGCCTGACGCACCTGGCCGTCGACACCGCCGACCTCGCCCGGCTGCACCGCCGGCTCGAGGACGCCGCCGAGCGGGACGGCGTCCTCGACATCGCCTACACCACCGTCGCGACCCCCGTCGGCGACCTCCTCCTCGCCGCGACCACCGACGGCCTGCTGCGCGTGGCCTTCGACTGCGAGGGGCACGACGCGGTCCTCGCCGCGCTGGCCGAGCAGGTCAGCCCGCGGGTGCTGCGCTCCCCGGCGCGCCTGGAGCCGGTCGTGCGCGAGGTGGAGGAGTACTTCGCGGGCCACCGGACCGGCTTCGACCTGCGGCTCGACCTGCGGCTCGCGAGGGGGTTCCGGCGCAGCGTCCTGGCGCACCTGCGGGAGGTCGCCTACGGCGCCACGACGACGTATGCCGCGCTGGCGGCGGCCGCGGGCAGCCCCCGGGCGGTGCGGGCCGCGGGCTCGGCCTGCGCGACGAACCCCCTGCCCGTCGTCGTCCCGTGCCACCGGGTGCTGCGGTCCGACGGCCACGTCGGGCAGTACCTCGGCGGGGTGCAGGCCAAGGAGCGGCTGCTCGCCCTCGAGCGGGGCGCCGCCTGAGCGGTTGACCCGGCCGCGAGGGGGCATGGAGGGGCATGCCGTCCGTGCCCTCCGTGCACCGACCGCCAGACCGGGTCGACGACAGGCCGCGATCGGCGCTGGTGGCCGGCGCCTCGCGCGGGCTCGGGCTGCTCATCGCCCGGGAGCTGGCGGCCAGGGGCATCCGCACGGTGATCTGCGCCCGCGACGGCGACGAGCTGCAGGCCGCGGTGCGGCTGCTGCGGGAGCGGCACGGCCTCGAGGTGCAGGACTACGTCTGCGACGTCGCCGACGGCGGCGCCGTGCGGGCGATGGTCGAGGCGGTGCAACGCGAGTACGGCCACCTCGACGTCGTCATCCACGTCGCCGGGGTCATCCAGGTCGGCCCGCTCACCGCCGTCACGGAGGACCTCTTCGCGCAGGCGATCGACATCATGCTGTGGGGCCCGATCCACCTCGCGCTCGCGGTGCTGCCCGGCATGCGTGAGCGCGGGTTCGGCCGGATCGGGGTCGTCACCTCCGTCGGCGGCGTCGTCAGCCCGCCCCACCTCCTGCCCTACGCCACGGCGAAGTTCGGCGCCGTCGGCTTCACCCAGGGACTGCACGCCGACCTCGCGGGCACCGGCATCACGGCCACGACCATCGTGCCCGGCCTCATGCGCACCGGCTCCGACCGCCGGGCGACCTTCACCGGCTCTCCCGAGAAGGAGTACGCGTGGTTCGGACCGGCGGCCTCGATGCCGCTGCTCTCCATGGACGCCGAGCGGGCCGCCGCCAGGATCGTCGAGGCCGTGCTCGCGGGCCGGCCCGTGGTCACCCTCACCCCGCTGACGAAGGTCGCGATCCGCGTCTCCGGACTCGCCCCCGCGACGACGACGCGCCTGCTGCGCCTGACGTCACGGGTGCTGCCCTCGGGGTCCGGACAGGGCGAGCTCGTCGAGGGCGGGACGGCCCGGGCCCGGCTCGCGTCCTCGGTGGTCGACCGGCTCACGACGCTCGGGTCGAGGGCTGCCGAGCGGTTCAACCAGCTCCGGGGCTAGTGCTCGACGACGACGACGGGGCAGCGCGCGCGGTCACGGCAGTACTCGCTCACCACGTGCGGGTGGCCGGTGCTGCCGACGACGAGGGCCACCGCCTCGGCGGACCGGCCGACGAGGGCCTGCCCCGGCTCGCCTTCGACGACCTCGAACGCGAACCGGACCCGGGGCCGGCCGCGCAGGGCACGGAGGGCGGCGGCGAACGTCGCGTCCTCGTCGGCCTCGCCGCGCAGGCGCCCGGCCCTGCTGCCCACGACCTGCACGAAGCGGACCCGCGCGCTCCGGGCCTCCGCCTCGCGGACCGCCGCGCGGGCGACCGCGTCCGCGCTGCCGTCGTTGACCAGGCCGGCCACCACCTCACCGGCGAGGTGCGGCGGAGCCGGGTGGACGGGCGCGCGGTGGGCTGCGGAGCGGCGGGCGGGTGCTGCGGTGGTCATGTGACCAGCGTCGCCCGAGCGGGCTCCCGGGGACAGGGCCGAAGGTCCCTTGCCAGGGGCCGCGGCAGGGCCATTACTCGCGCGTCACCGGGGGGCCGTGACAGGCTCCTGCCCGAGGCCTGCCACGCAGGCTGCTGCCCGACCGCGTCCGACCGGAGGCCGACCCCATGTTCTCGCGCATTGCCATCGTCAACCGCGGCGAGGCCGCCATGCGGCTCATCCACGCGGTGCGCGACCTCAACGCCGCGGCGGGGCCGGACGGGCACCGCATCGAGACGGTGGCCCTCCACACCGAGGGGGAGCGCCGGGCCATGTTCGTGCGCGAGGCCGACCTCGCCCACGACCTCGGGCCCGCCGCCGACCGTCCCTACCTCGACTACGCGGTCCTCGAGCGCGCCCTGACGGAGACCGGCGCCGACGCCGCCTGGGTGGGCTGGGGCTTCGTCGCGGAGGACCCCGGCTTCGCCGAGCTGTGTGCCCGGATCGGCGTGACCTTCATCGGCCCGAGCCCGGAGGCGATGCGGCGGCTCGGCGACAAGATCGGCTCCAAGCTCATCGCCGAGGAGGTCGGCGTCCCCGTCGCCCCGTGGTCCCGCGGGTCCGTCGACACCCTGGAGGCCGCCCAGGCGGCGGCCAAGGAGATCGGCTACCCCCTGATGCTCAAGGCGACGGCCGGCGGCGGCGGCCGCGGCATCCGCGTCGTGGCCTCCGACGCGGACCTCGCCGACGCCTACGCCCGGACCCGTGACGAGGCGGCGCGCGCGTTCGGCAGCGGCGTCGTCTTCCTCGAGCGGCTGGTCACCGGCGCCCGCCACGTCGAGGTGCAGGTCATCGCCGACGGGCAGGGCACTGCCTGGGCCGTAGGGGTCCGCGACTGCTCGGTGCAGCGCCGCAACCAGAAGGTCATCGAGGAGTCGAGCTCGCCCGTCCTCGCCCCCGAGCAGGTCGAGGAGCTCAAGGCCTCCGCCGAGCGCCTCGCCCTCGCGGTCGGCTACGCCGGTGCGGGAACCGTCGAGTTCCTCTACCACCCGGGGGAGCGCTCCTTCGCCTTCCTCGAGGTCAACACCCGGCTGCAGGTCGAGCACCCGATCACCGAGGCCACGACCGGCATGGACCTCGTCAAGGCGCAGATCCACGTCGCGGCCGGCGGACGGCTCGAGGGCGAGAAGCCGCGGGAGGAGGGGCACGCCGTCGAGGCGCGGCTCAACGCCGAGGACCCCGACCGCGACTTCGCCCCGTCACCGGGCCGGATCAGCCTGCTCGAGCTGCCGGCCGGGCCGGGGATCCGCGTCGACACCGGTGTCGCCGAGGGTGACTCCATCCCCGCCGACTTCGACTCGATGATCGCCAAGATCATCGCCTACGGCCGGGACCGCGACGAGGCGCTCGCGCGACTGCGCCGCGCCATGGGCGAGACGACCGTCGTCATCGAGGGAGGGGCGACCAACAAGAGCTTCATCCTCGACCTGCTCGCGCAGCCCGAGGTCGTCGAGGGGATCGCGGACACGGGCTGGATCGACCGGGTCCGCGGCGAGGGCCGCCTCGTCTCGCACCACCACTCCGGCATCGCCCTCGTCGCGGCCGGCATCGACGCCTACGAGGACCAGGAGGCGATCGAGCGCACCCGCCTCCTCGAGACGGCACGCGGCGGCCGGCCGCAGGTGCAGCACAGCGTCGGCCGCGCCATCGACCTCAAGCTGCGCGGGACGGCATACAAGGTCACCGTCGCGCGGACCGGGCCACAGCGCTTCCGCGTGACGATCGCCAGGGGCCCCGAGGAGCACGTCGTCGACGCCGACGTGACCCGCCTGGGCGACTACACCAGCCGCCTCACCGTCGGTGGCCGCTCCCACCGGCTCGTCACCGCGACCCACGGACCCGTCCAGCTCGTGGAGGTCGACGGCGTCACCCACCGCGTGAGCCGCGACGAGGGCGGGGTCCTGCGGTCCCCGGCGCCCGCGCTCGTCGTCGCGACCCCCGTCGCCGTCGGCGACGAGGTCGCCGCGGGCGCTCCCGTGCTCGTCCTCGAGAGCATGAAGATGGAGACGGTGCTCCAGGCGCCGTTCGCCGCGCGCCTGCGGGAGCTGCGCGTCTCGCCGGGCAGCCAGGTCGAGACTGGGGCGCCGCTGCTGCGCCTCGAGCCGGTCGGCGACGGGGAGGACGCCGGACCCGCGGAGCCGATCGAGACCGTCGACCTCGACCTCGACGTCCGGGAGCGACGGTCGGCCGACGCCGCCGCGCGGGCCGCCCGCGGCCGCGACGACCTCGTCGCCATGGTCCTCGGCTACGACATCGACCCCCGCGACGAGGGCCGGACCCTCGCGGGCTACCTCGAGGCTCGCGACGCCCTCGTGGCGGCCGGCACCTCGCCGGTGGCCGAGGAGATGGGCACGCTCGCGGTGTTCGCCGACTTCGCCGAGCTGAGCCGCAACCGGCCCGCCGACGAGGAGCGCCACACCGAGCACCGCGTGCACAGCCCGCGGGAGTTCTTCCACTCCTACCTGCAGACCCTCGACGTCGAGCGCTCCGCCCTGCCGCAGCAGTTCCGCGACAAGCTGGCGCGCGTCCTGCGCCACTACGGCGTGACCGAGCTGGACCGCACACCCCAGCTGGAGGAGGCGGTCTTCCGGGTGTTCCTCGCCCAGCAGCGGTCCGCACCCGACGTCCTCCTGGCCACCTCGCTGCTCCAGCGCTGGATCACCGAGCCGCCGCCGGAGCCGCCGCTCGACACCGCGGCGCGGGACCTGCTCGACCGGCTCGTCATCGCGACCCAGCTCCGGTTCCCCGTCGTCGGCGACCTCGCCCGCAGCGTCCGGTTCCGCTGGCTCGACCAGCCGCTCGTCGACGCCGAGCGGGCGAGCGTCCTGCGCGGCGTCGGCGACACGCTCGCCGGCCTCGCGGCCGACCGCGACAGCGCCGGCTACGCCCGCGGCATCGAGGAGCTCGCCGGCATCCCGGAGCGGATCGTGCGCTTCCTCGCCGACCGCCTCGCCGGCGGGGTGCCGGAGCACGAGCCGATGCTGGAGGTCCTCGTCCGCCGGCACTACCGGGAGCACGACCTCCACGACCTGCGGGCGTTCAGCGAGGACCGCCGTTCCTGGGCCGTCGCCGACTACACCCTGGACGGGCGGGCCACCCGGCTCGTCTCGACGGTGGGCCGGGTCGACGAGCTGGCCCCCGGCAGCGCGCTGTCGCGCGCGCTCGACACCCGGCTCGCGGAGCTCCCCGCCGGCAGCGAGGCGGCGGTCGACCTCTACCTCTCGTGGCCCGACGAGCCGGAGCCGGCGGAGGAGGCCTCCGAGCGCCTGGCGGCGCTGCTGTCCGGTATGCCGTTCGCGCAGAAGGTGCGCCGGGTCGCCGTGGCTGCGTGCACGGGTGGCGGGCGGCCGGTGTCCTACTACACCTTCCGGCCCGGCTCGGGTGGGGCCCTGGCCGAGGACCGGCTCGTGCGCGGCCTGCACCCCATGGTGGGCCGCCGCCTGAGCCTGTGGCGGCTGCGGGACTTCGACGTGACCCGGCTCGAGGCGCCCGAGGACGTGCTCCTCTACCACTGCGTCGCCCGGGACAACCCCGCCGACGAGCGCCTCGTCGCCATGGCGCAGGTGCGCCAGCTCGCGATCGTGCGTGACGAGAGCGGCCGCGTCAGCGGCCTGCCCCACGCGGAGCGGGCGGTCGCCAACTGCCTGGAGGCGATCCGCCGGGCGCGCACCGCACGGGGTGCGGCCGGGGCACGGCTGGACACCAACCACGTGTGGGTGTCGATCTGGCCACTCGTGGAGGCCGACCTCGTCGAGCTCACCGCTCTCAAGGACCGGATCGCGCCGCTCACCGTGGGGGCCGGCCTCGAGGAGGTCCTCGTGCAGGCTGCGGTCGCCGGGCCGCGGGGCGACCCCCAGCCCGTCGCCGCGCGCTTCTCCTACCTGCCCGGCTCGGGCGTCGTCGTGTCGGTCGAGCCCCCTCCGACCGAGCGGCTCAAGCCCCTCGACGACTACGCGCAGAAGGTCCAGCGCGCCCGCCGCCGGGGCATGGTCTACCCCTACGAGCTCCAGGCCATGGTCGCCGGTCACGGCGGGACGTCCACCGAGTCCGACCTCGCCGACGCCGGTGCGCTGGTCCCGGTCGAGCGGCCCTACGGGCTCAACAAGGCCGGGGTCATGGTGGGCGGGGTGGACACCCCGACGAATTACCACCCCCCGGGGAGGAACCCGGTCATAAAGATCGGGGCGCCCCACAAGGGCCCACGGGCG
>JAICIN010000071.1 GCA_025924375.1 Dermatophilaceae bacterium
ATGGCGTCGGCGCTCGGCGACCGGCTCGCGCACGTGCACCTGGCCGATGGCACGGGTGCCGCCCGCGACGAGCACCTCGTGCCGGGGCGCGGCGGCCAGCCGTGCGCGCAGGTGCTCGAGACGCTGGCGGGTGGCGGGTTCTCCGGCTCCGTCGTCGTCGAGGTCACCACGCGCCGCCGGACCGCGCAGGAGCGTGAGCTGGACCTCGCCGAGGCGCTCGCGTTCGCCCGCCTCCACCTCGCCGCGCCGGCCGGGACGGCGGGGGACCGGTGAGCCCGCGGGGCCGGCGGCCCGCCGGGGAGGACACGCGCAGCGCGATCATCGAGGCGGCGCGCCAGGAGTTCGCCGAGCAGGGCTACGACGCGACGTCGCTGCGGGGGGTCGCCCGGCGGGCCGGTGTCGACCCGGCCCTCGTGCACCACTACTTCGCCGGCAAGCCCGGGCTGTTCGCGGAGGTCATGAGCCTGCCCGGCGACGTGCGCGCCCTGGTCGGCGCGATCGTGTCCCTGCCGCGCGAGGAGGTCGGCGCGGCGTGCGTGCGCACCTTCCTCCAGCTCTGGGACTCCCCGGCGGGCCGGCTCCGCTTCCTCGGGCTCATGCGCTCCGCCGTCACCCACGAGGAGGCGGCCCGGATGGTGCGCGAGTTCCTCGTGCGGGAGGTGTTCGGGCGGGTGGCCAGGGCCTTCTCGACCGGCGGCGGCGAGGAGGGACCGACCGGGGGCGGGGACGCCGAGCTGCGGGCGTCGCTGGCGGCCGGTCAGATGGTCGGCGTGGCGATGCTGCGCTACGTCCTGGAGTTCCCGGCGGTGGTGGACGCCTCGCCGGAGCAGCTGGTCGAGCGGGTCGGGCCCGTGCTCCAGGGCTACCTCGCCCCTGTGACGACGTCGGGGGCTGTTGCGCGGCCGCCCGGAGGCGTACATTCATCGCATGATGAATGACGTCGCGGTGGAGATGGAGCACCTGCGGGTGGTCCGCGGATCGCGCGTCGTGCTGCCCGACCTGTCGGTAACCATCCCCGCGGGCCAGGTGGTCGGCCTGCTCGGGCCCAGCGGCAGCGGCAAGTCGACGCTGATCCGGAGCATCGTCGGGGTGCAGGTGGTCGAGTCCGGGCTGGTGCGGGTCCTCGGGCAGGAGGCGGGCTCCCCGGCCCTTCGGAGCCGCATCGGCTACGTCACCCAGAGCCCCAGCGTCTACGACGACCTCAGCGTCCGGGCCAACGTGCGCTACTTCGCGCGCATCGTCGGTGCCGACGACACAGCCGCGGAGGACGCCATCGACGCGGTGGACCTGCGCGACCACGCCGGGCAGCTGGTGGGCCGGCTCTCCGGCGGCCAGCGCTCACGGGTCTCGCTGGCGGCCGCGCTGGCGGGCGACCCGGAGCTGCTCGTCCTCGACGAGCCCACCGTCGGCCTCGACCCCGTGCTGCGCCGGGACCTGTGGGGGCTCTTCGGGCGGCTCGCCGGCCAGGGGCGCTCGCTCGTGGTCTCCAGCCACGTCATGGACGAGGCGAGCCGCTGCGACCGGCTCATCCTCCTGCGCGAGGGCGAGGTCCTCGCCGACGCGACCCTCGACGAGCTGCTCGCGCGGACCGGCGCCCACGACGCCGACAGCGCGTTCCTCGCCCTCATCGACCGGGCAGCGCAGGCCGCGCGGTGAACGCCCGCCGCACCCTCGTCACCACGGCGCGCGTCCTGGCGCAGCTCCGCGGGGACCACCGCACCATCGGGCTGATGCTCGTCGTGCCGTGCGTGCTGGTCGGCCTGCTCGCCTGGATCTACGACGGCACGCCGGTGTTCGACCACATCGGCGCGGCGCTGCTGGGGGTCTTCCCGT
This sequence comes from Dermatophilaceae bacterium, assembly GCA_025924375.1. Taxonomy (GTDB): domain Bacteria; phylum Actinomycetota; class Actinomycetes; order Actinomycetales; family Dermatophilaceae; genus JAICIN01. The sequence continues at coordinate 1,834 of JAICIN010000071.1, forward strand.
TCGTCGTCATGTTCGTCGTGACCAGCGTGGCGACCCTGCGCGAGCGGTCGTCGGGCACCCTCGAGCGCCTCCTCGCCTCTCCCATGGGCAAGGGCGACTTCATGCTCGGCTACGCGCTCGCGTTCGGGGTCATGGCCGTGGTGCAGGCCGTCCTGGCCACCGCCTTCGCGGTCTACGTCTGTGGGCTCGACGTCGCCGGCCCGCTGTGGCAGCTCGTGTGCGTCGCGGTGCTCGACGCGGTGCTCGGCACGGCGCTGGGCCTGCTCGCCAGCGGGTTCGCCCGGACCGAGTTCCAGGCCGTGCAGTTCATGCCGGCCTTCATCCTCCCGCAGTTCCTCCTGTGCGGGCTGCTCGTCGCGCGCGACGGCCTGCCCGACGTGCTGCGGTGGGTCTCCGACGTCCTCCCGCTGTCGTATGCCGTGGACGCCATGAAGAGCGTCACCGCCAGTGCCGCGGAGGGCGCCGACGTGGGGCAGGACGCGAGCGTCATCGCGGCGTGGATCGTCGTCTCCCTGGTCCTCGGCAGCCTCACCCTCCGGCGGCGCACCGCCTGACGCGGGCGCCCGGCGCGCCGGCGTTAGCCTTGGCCGCGGTCCGCGAGCCGCGCGGTCCGCCGTCGGAAGGACCCTCGTGGACGCCAGTGACCTGCTGCGCAACTCGCTGCTCCAGCTCTCCAAGAGCGGCGCTGCCCGCCGCACGATCGAGCGGGCACCGGTGAGCCGGGGCGTCGTACGGCGGTTCGTGCCCGGGGAGCGCACGGAGGACGCGGTCGCCGCCACGGCGGAGCTGCGCGGCACGAACCGGCTCGCCACCATCGACTACCTGGGCGAGGACACCCTCGACCTCACCCAGGCGATCCGGACCCGCGACGCCTACACCGAGCTCCTGCGAGCGCTGGCCGAGGCGGACCTCAGCCAGCACGGCATGGGTGAGGTCAGCCTCAAGCTCAGCGCGCTCGGCCAGGCGCTGCCCGGCGACGGCCCGAAGGTCGCGCTCCAGCACGCCCGCGAGATCTGCGAGGCGGCGGCCGCGGCCGGCACGACCGTCACGCTCGACATGGAGGACCACACGACGACCGACAGCACGTTGGAGGCGCTGGGCGAGCTGCGCAGCGACTTCCCCTGGGTCGGGGCCGTCATCCAGGCGTACCTCCGGCGCAGTGAGGGCGACTGCCGGGACCTGGCGCACGAGGGCAGCCGCGTCCGCCTGTGCAAGGGCGCCTACAAGGAGCCGGAGTCCGTGGCACACCAGTCCTCCGCGGAGGTGGACCAGAGCTACGTGCGGTGCCTGAAGGTCCTCATGGGCGGCGCCGGCTACCCCATGGTCGCCAGCCACGACCCGCGGATCATCGAGATCGCCGGCGCCCTGGCCGCGCACCATGACCGGGAGGCGCACACCTTCGAGTACCAGATGCTCTACGGCATCCGGCCCGAGGAGCAGAAGCGGATCGCGGACCGGGGCGACCAGATGCGGGTCTACATCCCCTACGGCGAGGAGTGGTACGGGTACCTCATGCGTCGCATGGCGGAGCGCCCGGCGAACACGATGTTCTTCCTGCGCGGCCTGCTCGGACGGTCCTGACGACCCGGCCCGGGCGCCCGCGGGGGCACGGGCGCGCAGTCGGCATACTGGCCTCCCACCCACCCCAGGAGGAGCAATGGGCACGGTCGCGATCTTCGGGGGCGGCGTCATGGGCGAGACGCTGCTCTCGGGCCTCATCCGCTCGGGCAGACCGGCCGAGGACCTCGTCGTCACCGACCGCCGGCCCGAGCGGCTCGCGGAGCTGCGCGAGAAGTACGGCGTGCGCGGCCTGGGCAACGGCGAGGCGGCGGAGTGCGCCGACACGCTGGTGCTGGTCGTGAAGCCGCAGGACATGTCGGCCCTGCTCGAGGAGATCGGTCCCCACGTCGCCCGCGGCAACCTGGTGGTCAGCCTGGCCGCGGGAATCACGACGGAGTTCATCGAGAGCCGCCTCCCCGAGGGCCGCTCCGTCGTGCGCGTCATGCCGAACACGCCGGCCCTCGTCGACCAGGGCATGGCGGCGGTCAGCGGCGGGAGGCATTGCGACGCAACGCATCTCGAGGAGGCCTCGGAGCTGCTCCGGTCCTGTGGCCGGGTGCTGGAGCTGGCCGAGAAGCACCTCGACGCCGTCACGGCGATCTCCGGGTCGGGGCCGGCCTACATCTTCTACGTGGTGGAGGCGATGATCGAGGCCGGGGTGGTCCTCGGGCTCCCCCGCGTGACAGCGACGGAGCTGGTCGTGCAGACGCTCTACGGCGCCGCGACGATGATCCGCGAGACCGGCCAGCACCCGACGGTGCTGCGCGAGCAGGTGACCTCGCCCGGCGGCACCACCGCCGCGGCGCTGCGCCAGCTCGACGACCACAAGGTGCGGGCGGCCTTCATCACGGCCATGGAGGCCGCTGCCGAGCGCTCCCGGCAGCTGGCCTCGGGCAGTGGCTGACCTGCCGGTGGAGCTCCGCCGGGTCGACGAGTCCTGCTGGAGGACCTACCGCGACGTCCGGCTCGCGATGCTCCTCGACACCCCGTCCGCCTTCGCGAGCACGTATGCCGGTGAGGCCGCCTTCCCCGACGATCGCTGGCTCGAGCGCGTGCGGGGACCGGCGCGGACCTGGCTGGCGGTGCGGGGCGACCTGCCGGTCGGATCGGTGACGTCGTTCCGGTTCGAGGAGCAGGACGCCGGCGACACCTGCCTGGTCGGGATGTGGGTCGCCCCCCACGCCCGGGGCAGCGGGGTGGGTGAGGCACTGGTCGGCGCGGTCTTGGAGGACGCGCGTGAACGGGGGCTCCGCAGGGTCGTCCTCGACGTGGCCCAGGCCAACACGTCGGCCCGGCGGCTCTACGAGCGGATGGGCTTCCGGGCCACGGGTCGCACGGGCACGCTTCCGTGGGACGTCTCCGTGGCCGAGCTCGAGATGTCGGTGGAGACCGGCGCCGGTGGGCGTGCCAGAGTGTGGGGATGAGCGAGATCACCGTGCGGGGCCTGGGCGAGGACGAGTGGGAGCAGTACCGGTCCGTCCGGCTGGCCGCCCTCGAGGAGTCCCCCGAGGCGTTCGTCGCGACCCTCGAGGAGGAGCGCGGCTTCGACGAGCAGCTCTGGCGCCGCCGGATGAGCCGCTCCCGCCGGCTCCTGGCCGAGGTCGACGGCGAAGCCGTGGGCGTCGCCAGCCTCGGCCCGGCCGGCGACGAGAGCGGCACGGTCTCCCAGCTCTTCGGCCTGTGGGTGCGGCCCTCGTCGCGCGGGAGCGGCGTGGCCAGCCGGCTCGTGCAGGCCGGCGCGGACGCCGCCCGCGAGCAGGGGCAGACGCACCTCGTCTACTGGGTCGGCACGGAGAACGGCCGTGCCGTCGCCTTCGCCAGCGGCTTCGGCTTCCGGCCGACCGACCAGCGGCGGCCCATGCGGGTCGTCAGCGACGAGGACGGGCACGAGGAGATCGCCATGGTGCTGCCGCTCGGCGCCGACCGCGGCATGCCGGTGCTCTGAGCGGTCAGGGACGGGCGGCGAGGCGCTCGAGCAGCTCCGTCGGACCGCTCACGATGAGCGTGTCGTGGGGAGTGACCTTCGTCTCCGGCACCGCGTAGGTGAAGTCGCGTCCCGGGGACTTCACGCCCACGACGGTGACGCCGTACTTGCTGCGGATCTGGCTCTGCGCCAGCGTGAAGCCGATCGCCTCCTGCGGGGGCTTCATCTTCACGATCGCGAATCCGTCGTCGAACTCGATGTAGTCCATGAGCTTGCCGTTGAGCAGGTGGGCGACGCGCCGCCCGGACTCGGCCTCGGGGTAGATGACGTGGTGCACCCCGATGCGGGTGAGGATCCGGCCGTGCTCGCGCGAGATCGCCTTGGCCCAGATGGTGGGGATCCCGGCGTCGACGAGGTTGGCCGACGCGAGCACCGACGCCTCGACCGACGAGCCGATGCCGACGACGGCGAGCTTGAAGTCCCGGGCCTTGAGGCTCGCGAGGACCTGGGGGTGGCTGGCATCGCCCTGGACGATCTTGGTGATCCGGCCGAGGAAGGTCTCCGCGAGCACCGTGTCCTGCTCGATCGCCACCACGTGGTGGCCGAGCTTCTGCAGCTCCAGGGCCGCGGCCCCTCCGAATCGGCCGAGGCCGATGACGAGGACGTCGTCCTCGTAGAGCCGGTTCTTCGGCACAGGTCCTCCAGGTCCGGGATCGGGTCCCCTGCGGGCGCGTGGGTCGCGCCCGGCCGGGTCGCTCTTGTCCCACGGACAGTACCCGCCCGGTAGCGTGCGGAGCATGCCCCCACAGGCGCGCGTGATCTGGGACCCCGGCCTCACGGCATACGACTTCGGTCCAGGCCACCCGATGTCACCGGTGCGCCTCGACCTCACGGCCCGCCTCTGCGAGGCCTTCGGCCTCTTCGCGCGCGACGACGTCGAGGTCGCAGCCCCCGGCCTGGCCACCGACCAGGAGCTCCAGACGGTCCACAGCGCCGAGTACGTCGCGGCGGTCAAGGCCGTCTCGGCCGACCCTGCGAGCGCCGACGGCAGGTGGGGCCTCGGCACGGAGGACGACCCGGCCTTCGCAGGCATGCACGAGGTGAGCGCCCGCATCGCCGCGGGCACGGCCGGGGTGTGCGCGGCGGTCTGGGAGGGCCGCGCCGCGCACGGGGTGAACTTCTGCGGCGGCCTGCACCACGCCATGCCGGCGTCCGCCTCCGGCTTCTGCGTCTACAACGACATCGCCCTCGGGATCCGCTGGCTCCTCGACCACGGCGCCCGCCGGGTGGCCTACGTCGACGTCGACGTCCACCACGGCGACGGCGTCCAGGCGATGTTCTGGGACGACCCCCGGGTGCTCACCGTCTCGCTCCACGAGTCGGGGCGGGCGCTCTTCCCGGGCACCGGGTTCGCCGGCGAGACCGGCGGCCCGGACGCGCTCGGGAGCGCCGCCAACGTCGCGCTTCCCCCCGGCACCGGTGACTCCGCGTGGCTGCGGGCGCTGCACTCGACGGCCCTGCCCCTCGTCAGGGCGTTCAAGCCGGACGTGCTCGTGACCCAGCACGGCTGCGACACCCATGCCCAGGACCCCCTGGCCCACCTGGCGCTGTCGGTGGACGCCCAGCGGGCCGCCGCGGAGGCGCTGCACCGCCTGGCGCACGAGGCCGCCGACGGCCGCTGGGTCGCGCTCGGCGGCGGTGGCTACGAGCTCGTCGACGTCGTGCCCCGCGCCTGGACGCACCTGACCGCGATCGCCGCCCACCACCCGCTGGCCCTCGCCGAGCCGGTGCCCGAGGACTGGCTCGCCCACGTGCGCACCCAGCTGGGCCGCGAGGGCCCGCGCCGGATGGGCGACCTGGACCCCTCCGAGGGGCCGATCTGGCACCAGCCGTGGGACCTGGGCTACAACCCCCACAGCGAGGTCGACCGCGCGATCATGGCCACGCGGCAGGCGGTGTTCCCGCACCACGGCCTCGACGTGTGGTTCGACTAGCCGGAATCCGGACCCGGACCGGCGTGTCGGGTGGACTTTCCCAACAATCTTCTGCCGTCCGCTTCCCCACCGGTCACATCTGCCCCTATCGTTGCGGGTGCACGAGCGTAGAGGTCCGCCGGAGGGGAAGCCGGCGATGCGCGCGTGCAGAAGATCGAGGTGAACATGTCCTCCGAGCGGCAGCTCGCCGAGGTGCGGTTCCTGACCGTCGCCGAGGTTGCCTCGATCATGCGCGTGTCGAAGATGACGGTGTACCGCATGGTGCACGCCGGGGACCTGCCGGCCATTCGCGTCGGGCGCTCGTTCCGTGTCCCCGAGGACGCGGTGCACAAGTACCTGCGCAGCTCTTACGTCGACACCGCGTGATGCCGTGCTGGCAGCACAGCATGAGGGGCGGGCCGGTTCACCGGCCCGCCCCTCATCGTCCGGCCCGGGCTACCGGTTGTCGACGGCCGTGACCTCCACGGCGACGTTCGCACCGAGCCACAGCTGGGAGACGACGTAGACCGAGCCCGGCGGGATGACCGCGGACTCGTCCGTCGCCGCCGTGGCGGCGGACCCGGTGAGCTGGCACGAGCTGTCGAGGAAGTAGAGGTCGAGGTCGTGCCCGACGCTCACGTCCGCCTCGCTGGTGCCCTTGACGCTCACCGAGTGCAGGCCGTCCGAGAACCCGGCGGGGAGCCTGGTGACCCAGGCGTCCGCGCCCTGTGAGGCCGGCGGGAAGGTGCATGCCGTGGTCATCTCGGTCCCGGTGACGCCGAAGACGTTCTGCAGGCCCGTCGGGTCCCCGGCCGCGGGGTTCGCGGCGGTGATGGTGCCGCTGTCGTGGAAGTCGGGGTCGGTCGCGACCACACCGTTGGCGACCTCCGCGCCGGAGCCGAACACCTCGATGTCCGCCACCTGCGCGTAGGTGGCGGTGTCACCCTGCACGGAGTCGACGAAGAACCGCACGTAGCCCGCCTTGACCGGCTTGGGCAGGACGAACGTCGTGAAGTTGAGGTCTGGCGCGGCGGGCCGCGGCGCCTCGTAGCCGAAGGCGCCGCCGCGGGCCGTCGTCCACGTGACTCCGTCCGTGGAGGTCTGGAAGGTGAAGTCCTTGAGCGCCGAGAACCGGCTGGCGTTCGTGGCCTTGAAGGCGCTCACCCGCACGCTGGTCACCGTCGCCGGCGCGGCCAGCTTGACGGTCACCCGCTGGTCCGGCCCCGAGTTGTATGCCGTGGTGCCGGCCATCGTGGACCACACCGAGGCCGCCGTGTCGTCGAAGGCGAACCTCGCCGGCGACCCGTCGTCCTGGCTGGAGGCGCTGACCACCGTCGCGCCCGCCGCCGTCGACGCCAGGTTCGGCGCCAGCCGGATGGTCTTGACGACGTTCCGCCCGGCGGTCACGGTGAACCCGTCGATGGTCTGGACGCCGAAGCCCGCGGCCTGGATCGTCAGCGGGTAGGTGCCCGCCACCGCCTTGACCGAGAAGCCGCCGCTGGAGCCCGTGCGGCCCAGGGGCGTGACGCGCGCCTCGAAGCGGCCCAGGATCACCTTCGCGCCCTGGACCGGCTGGCCGGTCGAGCCGTTGACCAGCGTGAGGGCAACGGTGCCGTTGCGGCCGGCGGCCGGGTGGTCGAACGCCGGTGTCGGGTCGGTGTCGTCACCGGTGCGCGAGACGGCCGAGGCGCCGGCGCCACGCTTGGCGAAGACGGACCAGATGAGGTCGGCGTCGTCGCCGTGGTACCGGTCGAGGTCGGCGGCCAGGATCCCGTCGCGCGCGTCGAGGAAGCTGGGGTCCGGCGCGGTGAGCGGCATGCCGTCCGTGACGAGCCGGGCAGCCACCTCGGCACCCTGCGTCGCGCCGTAGCGGGCCACGAGGGCCTTGCGCAGGTCCCAGAGCATCGCCGTCCAGATCTCACCGTCGGCGTGGACCTCCGGACCGGTCAGGTCGTAGCCCACGTCGCCGAACGTCGTGGGGTTCTGGTCGTAGCTCCAGTTCCGGATGCCTCGGCCGGCGTTGCCCGTGACGTAGTCGCCCACGACCGGCTTGGTCAGCAGCCCGGTCGTGAAGCCGTGGTTGAGGGCGTACCAGTCCGACCAGCCCTCGCCCATCGAGCCGGCCTGTTGCGAGCCCAGCGCGCTGCCACCCGCCACGTAGCGGTTCGACAGGCCGTGCGTGTACTCGTGCTGGATCACCGACATGTCGAACGAGCCGTCACGGTAAGGACCTTCGAACGCGTCGTCGATCGGCTCCCAGAGGAACATGCCGCTCCAGGGCGGTATGCCGTCGTCGAGGGTGAGCATGTAGGCGTTGTCCCGGCCGGTGTAGGTCGGGTCGCCGCCCGACGCCGCCCCGGCCTGGACGAGGCCGCGGACGGCATCCCCGCCGAGCCCGCCCTTGCCGCCGTTGTCGAGCTGGAAGTTGCCCGCGCTCTCGGTGAAGCCCAACCGGTAGTACTCGTCGTGGATCCGGTTGTGCTGGTAGAAGAGGTTGGTCGCGGCCGGGTTGAGGTCCTGCGCGTAGGAGGGCGGCACGGTGGCGCCGCTCGTGGCTGCCCACTGGTTCGTGTAGGTGTAGGAGAAGTTCCCGGTGGGGGCGACAGGTCGTGGCGCGTTGTCGACCGGGCCGATGTAGTTCGACCAGTTCGCGTAGGTGTCGGCGTTGTTGCCGAACGTGGTGACCCCCGTCCCGGTGAGCCCGGTCGGGTCGACCCAGCCCTTGGGCGACTCCGCAGTCGGCCCGAAGGACTGCTGGCGCGGCTGCCCGCCCCTGGCCGCGCCGGGGTGGTTGTCGTAGACGGTGCCCTGGGGGTCGTCCTCGAAGTCGACGACCGAGGTGCGGTAGAGCGTCCGGCCGGTCGTGCCGTCGACGACGACCTCCCAGGCCTCCTGCGGGCTCTTGATGAAGTAGACCCGGTAGGCGGCGACAGGACCGTTCCTCGTCCCGAACGTCGCCTTCTTGACGTAGGAGGGGCCGCCGAAGGGGTCCCTGGCGAAGGTGGTGAACCCGGCCTGGCTGCCTTCCGCCTTCGGCGCGAAGGTGACTCCCGGCGCCAGGGTGCCGGCGACCGTGAGCAGGGCGCCTGCCTCGCCGAGCAGCCACCCCCCGGTGAGCGTGGTCCCGGGAGCCGGGTCACCGGCATACGAGAGGATCCGTCCGTCCCTGGTCACGGCGACGTTGAGCCGGCCGCCGCGCACCGATGTGACGCCTGCGGTCCTCTGCACCAGGTCCACCACGTGGGTGCCGGTGACCGGCAGGACGTGGTCGCGCACGAGGGCCAGGTCGTCGACCTGCGCCGCGGTGAGCCCGAAGGCGGCGGAGCTGTCGCGGAGCCAGCCGCGGGCGACGTCCACGGCGTCCCCGCCTCGCGCCGGGGTGAGGTAGGTGCCGGGGCCGTGGAGGCTGCGCAGGGTCCCGAACCGCGGGTCCCAGGTGGCCCTGGTGCCTGCGCCGGAGACGGCGAGCAACCGGCTCACGGCGTCACGGGCAGCGGTCGTCGGGACGACCGCCTTGCCACCGGTCCGGCTGTCCAGGGTCCGCGCCAGCGCCGAGACGGCGTCGCCGAGCGCCGGGAGCACCGGTGCGGCGGGGGTGGCTGCGGTGGCGGGCATGGCCGCCGTGAGGGGGAGGGCCGTGACCGCCGCGGTGAGCAGGCACACCCCCGTCGTCAGTGAGTTCCTGCGCGATCTGGTCATCGCTGCTCCTGGTCAGAGCTGGGGCACCTTTGGCCCGGGTGGGCTGTCAACGACCCAGCGCCCGTGGCGTTACTGCCCGGTGCGTGAGGAGCGGGTTTGGGTCCTGCGTGCGGAGGCCGGTAGAGTGGCGCCCGCTGTTCGGCGTGGTTCGTTGTTCGTGGCCCCGCCCGGGACACGACCAACTACTACGCGAGGACGACTATGGGCTCTGTCATCAAGAAGCGCCGCAAGCGCATGGCGAAGAAGAAGCACCGCAAGCTCCTTCGCAAGACGCGCCACCAGCGCCGCAACAAGAAGTAGGACCGCGGTCCGCCAAGGCCCCTGCCCCCCCGGGCGGGGGCCTTGTCCGTCCCCCCACGGCGTCCCCCCACGGCGTCCCTCCACGGCGTCCCTCCACGGCGTCCCTCCGCGGCGTCCCTCCGGTCCGTCGCTCCGGTCCGTCGCTGGTGCGCGCGGTGTGACGACCGTGACCCCGGGAGCCCGCTGCGCGGGGGTCACGCCGGACGGTGCCGCTGGGTAGGGTTGGAGCCGAGTCCGCGGCAGCGGAGGTCCACTGCGCGAAGGGTCTGGTGTGGCTGAGGTCGTCCTCGTGACCGGCGTCTCCCGCTACCTGGGGGGCCAATTCGCGCGCCGCCTCGGCGCGGACCCCTCGGTGCGCCGCGTGATCGGCGTCGACGTCGTACCACCGCCGCACGACATCGGGCGGGCGGAGTTCGTGCGCGCCGACATCCGCAACCCGATGATCGGCAAGATCATCGCGCAGGCGGAGGTCGACACGGTGGTCCACATGAACGTCATCGCGACGCCCACCGGGGCGGGCGGGCGGACGTCCCAGAAGGAGATCAACGTCATCGGGACGATGCAGCTCCTGGCCGCGTGCCAGAAGGCTCCGGGGCTGAGGCGCCTGGTCGTGAAGTCGACGGGGGCCGTCTACGGCGCGAGCCCGCGGGACCCGGCCCTGTTCACCGAGGACATGGGACCCAAGGAGATGCCCCGGGCGGGCTTCGGCAAGGACTCCGTCGAGGTCGAGGGCTACGTGCGCGGCTTCTCCCGACGCCGGCCGGACGTCGAGATCTCGATGCTGCGCTTCGCCAACATCCTCGGCCCGGGCATCCGCACCTCGCTCACCGACCTCTTCACGCTGCCCGTGGTCCCCGCGCCGTTCGGCTTCGACGGCCGGCTGCAGTTCGTCCACGAGCGTGACGCCGTCACCGCCCTCTACCTCGCGACGACCGGCCCCAGCGTCGGCATCACCAACGTCGCGGGTGACGGTGTCGTGACCCTGACGCAGGCCGCTGCCCTCGTGGGCCGGCCGCTGCTGCCGCTGCCGGTGCACGCGGCCGGCCTGCTCGGGGGCCTGGTGAAGCGGTCGGGGCTTGCCGACCTCTCGACCGACCAGATGCAGTTCCTCGCCTTCGGCCGGTGCCTGGACACCACGCGCATGCGTGAGGTGCTCCACCTCGAGCCGGAGTTCTCGTCCAGGCAGACCTTCGTGGACTTCGCCCGCGGGATCGGGCCTGCCGTGCCCGGCACGCACCTGGTCACCGAGGCCCTCGCCGGGGTGGCGGGGAGCGCAGCGAGCGCGGTGGTCCGCGCCGTGCCGGTAGGGAGGGGTGGCTGATGGCGACGCGCACGCCGAAGGGCGGACGTGGGGGAGCGCTCGCCGCGGGCGCCGCCCGGGCCTCGGGGGAGCGGGCCAAGCGGCGGAGCACGCCGCTCATCCCGGGCTCGCAGCAGACCGAGCCGGCGGTGGCTGCCCCCACCGCCGGGCGGCCGGCGGGTCCCGACCCGAGCGGTGGCGCGAGAGCCACCCACCGCCCCCACCCCGTCGCCAAGCCGGTGCCCACGAAGAAGGTGGTCGCGACGTCCGGCACCCGGGCG
>JAICIN010000072.1 GCA_025924375.1 Dermatophilaceae bacterium
GAAATACGACAAAACATTCGGTATGCATGTAATTATTGCCTTTCGGAAGTTCTCTTCCGCCGGGGCCCGGCCCCCCCCGCGGGGGGGGGGGGGGGGTGGGGGGGGGGCCCCGGCCCCGCCCCCCCGGGGGGGGGGGGGGGGGGGCCCCCCCCGTGGGGGCCCCCCCCCCCCCCACCACCGGCTCCACCTCTCCTCCGGACCCGGGGCACGATGCACGGTAGGCAGCACCAGGCACACCGGTGGTCCGTGGCTGCCCTGGCCGCGGTCGCGCTGACCGCGTGTGGCCCCGTCCAGAGGACCGCGGAGGGGACCGCTGCGAGGGCTCCGTCGGGCACTCCGTCGGTCCACGGGCCCGCCACCACGTCGGCGCCCACGACGACAGGGGCCATCCCGAACGCCCCGACGACGCCCAAGGGCGCCCGGGAGCCGGACACGGTCCCGGACGAGGCGGCCGCCTACGCCCTCGCGTTCCTCACGGCATGGCAGTCGGGGGACCGGGCGGGGCTCGCCCGGCTGGCGACACCCGAGGTCGCCGCGCAGGCGGCCGCGTCGGCCGTGCCCACGAGCCCGGCGTTCCGCGGCTGCGCCGGCGCTGCGCGGGGCGCCTCCTGCACGTGGACGACCGCTCGTGGAGACCTCGTGGTCCGTGTGCTCCAGCAAGCGGGGCCACTCCCCAGGGAGCACGAGGTCGTCGCGCTCCGCGCTCCGGGGTGACGCCTCAGAGACCGAGCTCGCGGGCCGCTGTCGGCGAGGAGTCGTGGAGGAGCTGGGTGCAGCGCTGCTGCTCGTCGACCTCGCCGATCTCGCCCGCGGCGCGGGCCAGCGTCCCGAGGGCGCGGAGGAACCCGCGGTTCGGCTCGTGCTCCCAGGGGACCGGCCCCTGACCGCGCCAGCCACTGCGTCGGAGCGCGTCGAGGCCGCGGTGGTAGCCGGTGCGCGCGTAGGCGTAGGCCTCGACGACCCGGCCCTCGGCAAAGGCGTCCTCGGCGAGAGTCGCCCACGCGAGTGAGGACGTCGGGCAGGCGGCGGCCACCTGGTCTGGGGCCACGCCCTGCTCGAGCCGCCCGGCCGCCGGGTCTGGCGGCAGCTCCGTCGGCGGGATCCCGAGGAGGTTGGCGCCGGTCACGGGCGGCCCGTCACTGGTGGGTGCCCGCGCTGCGGAGGTCCTGGCAGGCCTCGACGACGCGCTGCGCCATGCCGGCCTCGGCCTCCTTGCCCCAGGCCCGCGGGTCGTACTTCTTCTTGTTGCCGACATCCCCGTCGACCTTCAGGACACCGTCGTAGCTCGTGAACATGTAGCCGGCGACGGGCCTGGTGAAGGCGTACTGGGTGTCGGTGTCGACGTTCATCTTCACGACGCCGTAGTCCACGGCCTGGGCGATCTCCTCCGCGCTCGAGCCGGAGCCGCCGTGGAACACGAGGTCGAACGGGCGGGCGTCGGCGCCCTGGCCGAGCTCCTTGGCGGCCGCCTCCTGGGCCGCCTTGAGGATCTCGGGACGCAGCTTGACGTTGCCCGGCTTGTAGACGCCGTGCACGTTGCCGAAGGTCAGCGCGGTGAGGTAGCGGCCCTTCTCGCCGGCACCCAGGGCCTTGATCGTCGCCACCGCGTCCTCGGGCGTCGTGTAGAGCTTCTCGTTGATCTCGTTGGCGACGCCGTCCTCCTCGCCGCCGACCACCCCGACCTCGATCTCGAGGACGACGTGGGCGTCCTTGGCGAGCGCGAGCAGCTCCTGGGCGATCCTGAGGTTCTCGTCGAGCGGCACCGCGGAGCCGTCCCACATGTGGGACTGGAAGTAGGGGAGCCCGCCCTGCTTCACCCGCTCGGTCGACGCGGCGAGCAGCGGGCGGACGAAGCCGTCGAGCTTGTCCTTGGGGCAGTGGTCGGTGTGGAGGGCGATGTTGACGTCGTAGTTCCGCGCGACCTCGTGCGCGAAGGCCGCGAGCGCCAGCGAACCGGCCACCATGTCCTTGACCGTCGCGCCGGAGAGGTACTCCGCGCCTCCCGTGGACACCTGCACGATGCCGTCGCTGCCGGCCTCGGCGAACCCGCGGATCGCCGCGGTGAGGGTCTGGGAGGAGGTCACGTTGATGGCCGGGTACGCGAAGGAGCCGGCCTTCGCGCGGTCCAGCATGTCGGCATACACCTCAGGGGTGGCGATGGGCATCCCGGTCTCCTTCGACTGGTCCGTGGCGTCGCACCCGATCCTTTCACGGGACCCGCTGCGCGGACACCGCAGGGCACCGCCTCAGCGCGGCTGCGGCTCGAGGACGAACGGCGTGGTCGTCGCGACCTGGTGCAGCCCGAGCGCGCACAGGATCGGCCGCGAGCTCGGCAGCGCGTCCACCCGCAGGTAGCGGTAGCCCCGCGCGAGCGCGAGCCGCGCCCGGTGGCCGACCGCCGCCCGGTAGAGGCCCTGGCGCCGGAACCCCGGGAGCGTGGCACCGCCCCAGAACCCGCAGAAGTCCGTCCCGGGCGTCATCCGCACCCAGCTCGCGGTGACGACCACGCCGTCGGAGACCCGCTCGACGAGGCACCCGTGCATGTGCTCCGGTTCGGCGGCGAGCTCCTCGAAGTGCTTCCCCGTGACCCAGGCACTGCCCGGACCCCACACCTCGTCCTGGAGCGTGGCGACGGCGGCCAGGTCCTCGGCCGTGGTGGCGCGCAGCCGCAGCCCGTCGGGCACGGCGTCGGGCAGCCGGGCGAGCACCGCCAGCTCCCCCAGGAGGAGCGCCTCCACCCCCTCCCCGACGAAGCCGGCCGCGGCGAGCCGCGCGGCGAGGTCGGCGGGCGGGTCGTAGGAGTAGCTCTTCCACTCCACGCGCTGCCCGCGGCCGGCGAAGAACTCGCGCTGCGCCGCGATGACGGTGTCGGGGTCCTCCCCGAGCCCCTCGGGCGACTCGATCATCGCCCCCTGCTGCGCCGGGTCGTCGGGGTAGCTGCGGTGGACGAGGCCGTCGCGGTCCACGACGTTCGCCGCCTCGGCGTCGCGGTCGGCGAGCCGCACCTGCTCGTGGAACGCGGCGAGGAGCTGCTCAGGGGTCGCGGTCACCGGGCGATTCCACCGGATCCCCTGGGACGGCGTCCAGCGCATTCCTGTGCCGGGTCAGCAGCGTGCGCTCGGCCTCGTTGGTGCAGCGCGCGATGGCGATGCCGTATGCCGTGCGCGCACCGTCGCTGTCGCCGGTGCGCCTGAGGAGCTCGGCCCGGACCGCCGGGACCCGGTGGCTGAGCGGAAGGGCGCCGTCGAGGCCGTCCAGGACGGCCAGGCCGGCCTCCGGCCCCTCGCTCTCGGCCACCGCCACCGCCCGGTTGAGCCGGACGACGGGCGACCCGGTCAGCCGCTCCAGCTCGGCGTAGTGCCCGGCGACCCGGTCCCACCGCGTGTCCTCCGGCGAGGCGGCGACCCCGTGCTCCGCCGCGATGAGCGCCTGCAGCAGGTACTCTCCGGCCAGGCCCGTCGGAACCGTGCCGACCCACGGCGTGAGGAGTGCGAGCGCCTCGGCGATCTCCTCGTGCCGCCACCGGCTGCGGTCCTGCTCGGGCAGCAGCACCGGGAGGCCGTCAGCGTCGGTTCGGGCGTCACGCCGCGAGTGCTGCAGGAGCATGAGCGCGAGCAGGGCGTCGAGCGCCGGCTCCCCCGGGACGAGCTCCCGGAGCAGCCGGGCGAGCCGGATCGCCTCCGCCGCGACGGGCTCACGGGTGACCTCGCTGCCGGTCGCCGGGGCGTAGCCCGCCGTGAAGGCGAGGTAGGCGACCTCGGCCACCGTCTCCAGCCTTCGCTCGCGCTCGCTGCCGGTGGGCACGGAGAACGGCGCCCCGGACGCCGCGAGCCGCCTCTTGGCCCGGGTGAGCCGCGCCGCCATCGTGGCCTGCGACGTGAGGAAGAGGCGCGCGACGTCGGCCGTCGGCACACCGAGCACGAGCCGCAGCGACAGCGCCGCCGCCGACTCCGGCGCGAGCGCGGGATGGGCGCAGAGGAACACGAGCCGCAGCCGCTCGTCGGCGACCAGGTCGCCGGAGTCCGCGCGCACCGCCGAGGCCGCGCGGGTGACCTCGGCCTCGACGAGCAGGAGTGGTTCCTTGCGCGCGGCCACCGCCTCCGCGCGCAGCCGGTCGAGGACCCTTCGCCGTGCGACGGTCAGCAGCCACGCTGCCGGGCTCGCCGGCACACCGGCCCCTCCCCACGTCCGGGAGGCCGACTCGAACGCGTCGGCGAGACCGTCCTCGGCGAGGTCGAGCCGGCGGAACTGCGCGACGAGCAGGGCCAGCAGGCGGCCCCACTCGTCGCGGAAGACGTCCTCGAGGTCCTTGTCGCTCAACGCGTCTCGAGGCCCTCGACCTGCACGACGGGACGGATCTCGATCGAGTACGGCGCCGGGAGGAGCTCGCAGAGGGAGGTCATCGTGTCGAGGTCCGCTGCGTCGACGAGGTAGAAGCCGCCCACGACCTCTGCGGTCTCGGCGAACGGGCCCTCGGTCAGGGTCAGCCGGCCGTCGACATGCCGCATCGTCGTGGCGGCCTCGGCACCGGCGAGCGCCTCGCCCGCCACGAGGTGCGCCCTCTGCGCGACCGCCTCGTGGAAGTCGAGGTGCGCCCGGTGGTAGCTCTGCCGGTCGTCGGCCGACGCCTCTGCCCAGAGACCCGGGTCGAACGCCAGCGTGACGAAGTACCTCATCACGGCCGGTCCTCTGCCGTGACCACCCGGCGGACCTCGATGCCGTCGCCGAGCGCTGCGATGACCTGGCAGCAGTCGAGGAGGTCGTCGAGGTCGTCGCTCTCGACCTGGTAGAAGCCACCGACCTGCTCGGTCGCCTCCGCGAACGGCCCCTCGGTGACGGTCCCGCCCCCGCGGGGGATGCGCCTCGCCTCCGACGTGGAGTGCAGCTCGGCGCCACCGAGGATCTTGTGGCCCCGCTGCGCGAGCTCCTCCGCGAACCGCGTGTACTCGGCATACCCGGCCTTGCGCTGCTCCACGTCCATCGTGGTCCACCAGCGGTCGGCGTCGCCGACGATGAGGACGACGTACTCAGCCATGGCACTGGCTCCTTTCGTGGTTGGTGCGGCCGCGGTCGCGGCTCACCCAGATGACGGGCGGGGCGGGCCGGAATCGACAGCCTGGCCGAACACGTGCCGGCGCACCCACGCGTGCATGGCGATGGCGGCCGCGGCCCCGGCGTTGATGGAGCGGGTCGAGCCGAACTGCTCGATGTGGAGCACGACGTCGCAGTGCGCGCGCATCTCCTCCGAGAGCCCGGGGCCCTCCTGCCCGAAGACCAGGACGCACTCCCTGGGCAGGTCGTGCGTCTCGATGGGCAGCGAGCCGGGCAGGTTGTCGACGCCGACCAGCGGTATGCGGTGCGGTCCCGGCCCCGCGCCGGTCCCCGCGGAGGCGGCCCAGCCGGCGAGGTCGGCGACCGTGGGGTGGTGCAGCTCGTGCTGGTAGCGGTCGGTCACCATCGCGCCGCGCCGGTTCCAGCGACGCCTGCCGACGATGTGGAAGGCCTTGGCGTTGAAGGCGTTGGCGGTGCGGATCACCGAGCCGATGTTGAAGTCGTGGCCCCAGTTCTCGACGGCGACGTGGAACGCGTGGCGGGAGGTGTCGAGGTCCGCGACGATCGCCTCGTGCCTCCAGTACCGGTAGCGGTCCGCGACGTTGCGGCGGTCGCCCTCCCGGAGGAGGTCGGGGTCGAAGTGCGCCGCGGAGGGCCACGGCCCCGCCCAGGGACCCACGCCGACGCCGTCGCGGTCCTGGCTCACGGGCACCACAATGGCAGCCATGCCTTCCCAGTCGCAGAAGTACCCCGACATGTGGGTCGACCCCGAGGACGACCCCCGCGAGGGACGCCCCGGGCAGGGGGACGAGCGGGCGACCCTGCTCGAGTTCCTGCGCTGGCAGCGCCTGACCCTGCAGATGAAGTGCGACGGGCTCGACGCCGAGCAGATGGCGCGTCGCTCCGTCGAGCCGTCCTCGATGTCGCTCCTCGGGCTGGTCCGGCACATGGCCGAGGTGGAGCGCGGCTGGTTCCGCCGCCGGATGGCAGGCCAGGACGCTCCCCGGCTGTGGGGGCCGCGGGGGGCCGACGCGGACTGGGAGGGCGCGGCGGCCGACCCTGGGCTCGTCGAGAGCGCCTGGGCGGCGTGGCGCGAGGAGGTGGCGTTCTCCGACCAGTTCGTCGCCCAGACGCCCGACCTGGGCCACGTGGCGGAGTACGACGGTGAGCGCATCTCCCTGCGCGAGCTGCTCGTGCACATGGTCGAGGAGTACGCCCGGCACAACGGGCACGCCGACCTGCTGCGGGAGCGGATCGACGGCCGCACCGGCCAGTAGTCCGTCTGCCCCGGGCGCGACGGTGGGCCACGGCCCCCTCCGCGGCGCGACGGGCCGTGCGTGGGCCCGCCGCGCGGGACGTGCGGTGGACGGAAGGCCCAGCCACACGGCATACCCTTGGGCCCGTGATGGCCTCGCTCGGTCCCGCCTGGATGGACCCCAGTCACCTGCTCAACACCTATGGCATCTGGGTGGCGGTGCTGGTCGTCTTCATCGAGTGCGGCCTGCTCTTCCCGATCCTGCCCGGCGACTCCCTGCTCTTCACGATCGGGGTCTTCGTCGCCAACGGCGCCCTGCACCTCAACCTGTTCGAGGCGTGCGCGATCCTCACCGTCGCGGCGTTCCTCGGCAACGTCGTGGGCTACGAGATCGGGCGCGTCGTCGGCCCGCCGATCTACAAGCGCAACGGCCGCCTCCTGCGGCAGGAGTACTTCGACAAGACGCACGAGTTCTTCGAGAAGTACGGCAACAAGGCCCTCGTGCTCGGGCGCTTCGTGCCGATCGTGCGCACCTTCATCACGCTCGTCGCCGGCGTCGGCCGCATGGACCGGGTCCGGTTCTTCACGTGGAGCGCCCTCGGCGCGGTGCTGTGGGCGTGCGGCGTGACGGTCCTGGGCTACCTGCTCGGCGGCATCTCGCTCATCCGCGACAACATCGAGGCGGCGCTCATCCTCATCGTCCTCGTGTCCGTGCTGCCGATGGCGTTCGAGTTCCTCCGCCACCGCCGCTCCGCCGCTCGGCTGGCCGCGGAGGTGGGCGAGGACCGCGGCTGACGCCCTTCTCCGTGGCGTCCCGCGCCCCTTGCACTCGTACGACCGCGGTCAGGGCCCGGCGAGCCCGAGCTCCTCGAGGCCGTAGACGTAGCGGTAGTCGAGGCCGGCCTCCGCGAACCTCTCCGCCGCACCGGTGGCACGGTCGGCGATGGTGGCGACGGCCACGACCTCGCCCCCGGCCTCGCGAACCGCGTTGACCGCCTCGAGCGGTGACGCGCCGGTGGTCGAGGTGTCCTCGAGGACGACGACGCGGCGACCGCGCACCGACGGGCCCTCGATGCGCTGCTGGAGGCCGTGCGCCTTGCCGGCCTTGCGGACCACGAAGGCGTCCTTGCGCTCCCCTGCCGCGGCGCTGGCGTGCAGGACGGCCGTGGCGACCGGGTCGGCCCCGAGGGTCAGCCCGCCGACGGCGTCGTAGTCGAGGTCGGCGACGAGGTCGCGCATGACCCGGCCCACGAGCGGCGCCGCCTCGCCGTCGAGCGTGACGCGCCGCAGGTCGACGTAGTAGTCGGCCTCCCGGCCGGAGGACAGCGTCACCCGGCCGTGCACGACGGCCTTGTCCTTGATGATCTCGAGCAGGCGCTGACGGGCGGCGGTGTCGGGCGTGTCTGTCACGGGCAGGCAGCCTACCGACGACGGCGCGGGCGGTGGACCATGCGCCCGGGTGCCCGCACCAGCGCCCGCGGCAGCACGTCGAGCGCCGCCACGATGGCCTTGTACTGGGCGCCGGGGACGGAGAGCAGCTTCCCCTTGGCGACGTCGTCGAGGCAGTCCTGCACGAGGCGGTCGGGGTCGAGCCACAGCAGCCGCGGGATCCGTGACATGTCGAGCTTCGCCCTCTGGTGGAACTCGGTGTGCGTGAAGCCGGGGCACAGGGCGGTGGCCGTGACGCCGCTTCCCTCGAGCTCGGCGGCGAGCCCCTCGGTGAAGACGGTGACGAAGGACTTGGACGCCGAGTAGGTGCCGTTCGCGATGAAGCCGGCCACCGACGAGACGTTGACGATGGCACCGTGCCCGCGCTCTCGCATGGCGTTCGCCGCCGCGTGGGAGAGGACCATGACGGCCCTCGCCAGCACGTCGAAGACTCGCTCCTCGTCGGCGACGTCGTTGTCGAGGAAGCGCTTCTTCAGGGACGAGCCCGCGTTGTTGACGAGGAGGTCGACCGGCCGCGCCCGGTCGGCGAGGCGCTCGGCCACCTTGCCGGTGTCGGCCCGCTCCGAGAGGTCTGCGGCGACGATCTCGGTCGACACGGCATACCGGGCCCTGAGCTCGTCCGAGACGTTCTCGAGGCGCGCCCGGTCCCGGGCCACGAGGACGACGTCGTGGCCGCGCTCGGCGAGCTGGTGGGCGAAGGCGAGTCCGATGCCGGACGTCGCGCCGGTGACCAGGGCGGTGCTCATGGGGCAACCCTACGGCGGCCCCGTAGGGTGACCCGGTGCGTATTGCGACGTGGAACGTCAACTCGATCCGCTCCCGGGTCGACCGGGTGGAGGCCTGGCTGCAGCGCAGTGACGTCGACGTCCTCGCCATCCAGGAGACGAAGGCCCGCGACGACCAGTTCCCCTTCGAACGGCTCCGGGCCCTGGGCTACGAGGTCGCCCACCACGGGTTCAACCACTGGAACGGCGTGGCCATCCTCTCCCGTGTCGGGCTCGCGGACGTGCGCACCGGCTTCGACGGCGACCCCGGGTGGGGCGAGCCAGTCACGCAGGAGGCCCGCGCGATCTCGGCGACGTGCGCAGGCACACGCATCGTGTCGGTCTACGTCCCCAACGGCCGCAACATCGCCGACCCCCACATGGCCTACAAGATCGCCTGGCTGGGCGGGCTGAGGGCCCAGGTCGAGCAGTGGGCCGCGGGCGGTGCGCCGCTGGCGGTCATGGGTGACTGGAACATCGCGCCGCAGGACGACGACGTGTGGTCGATGGAGTACTACCTCGACAAGAGCCACGTGTCGCCGGGCGAGCGAGCCGCCTTCAACGCGTTCCTCGAGTCCGGCTTCGTGGACGTGGTGCGGCCCCACGCGCCGGGGCCCGGCGTCTACACCTACTGGGACTACACCCGGCTGGCCTTCCAGAAGCGGCGCGGCATGCGGATCGACTTCATCCTCGGCTCACCGGCCTTCGCCGCGCGGGTCACCGGGGCGCTCATCGACCGGGAGGAGCGCAAGGGCAAGGGCGCCTCCGACCACGCGCCGGTCGTCGTGGAGCTCGCCGACTGATCCGGGTGCCGTGCGGTCACCCGTGGGCGGCGAGTGGCCTCAGGCCCGTGGCCGGGAGGCCGGGTGCTCGCGGTACCAGCGGTGGCCGTAGCCCTCGAGCGGGATCTCCACCAGGCCCTCCGCCGTGATGTCGGGGCTGTCCTGCTCGAAGAGGTTCTCGAGCCGCTCGGGCACGGTGTCGAGCGTGCTGAGGTCGAGCGTGACGGTCACCGGTTCGGCGCTGAAGTTGTGCAGCGCCAGGACCCCCGCGCCGTCCCAGCGGCACTGGTGTGCCAGGACCTCGTGGTGCGGCTGCTCCAGCACGGCGAACTGGCCCCAGCCGAGCTCCGGGCACTCGCGGTAGGTCTGGATGAGCGCCCGCATGAAGCTCCACAGCGAGTCCGGGTCGCGCTTCTGCGTGGCGACGTTGACGTGCTCGGGCCCGTACCCACCGCTGACGACCGGCTGGACCAGCGCGCGCTTCGGCGCCTGCGAGAAACCGCCGTTCGCCGTGGCCGACCACTGCATCGGCGTCCGCACGGCCATCCGGCCCTCTGCCGCGAGGTCCTCGCCCATGCCGATCTCCTCGCCGTAGTAGATCGTCGGGGTGCCGGGGAGCGAGAAGAGCAGGCTGTAGACCATGCGGATGCGGCGAGGGTCGCCGTCGAGCATCGGCGGCAGGCGGCGCTTCAGTCCCCGGCCGTAGATCTGCATCTGTGGCTCGGGCCCGAACGCGTCGAAGACCTCCTGCCGCTCCTCCTCGCTCAGCTTGTCGAGCGTCAGCTCGTCGTGGTTTCGGACGAACGTGGCCCACTGGCAGTCGGGATGGATCGCCGGACGCGCGACGATCGCCTCGACGAGCGGGCGGCAGTCCTGACGGGCCAGCGAGAGGTACAGGTTCTGCATCCCGATGAAGTCGAACATCATGTTGAGCTCGTCACCGGCCTCGCCCCCGAAGAACTCCTGCTGCTGCTCGTGGCTGAGGTTGACCTCCCCGAGCATGATGGCGTTGCCGCGGCGACGGCCCATGAACAGCCGCAGCGCCTTGAGGTACTCGTGAGGGTTCCCCGACAGTGAGCGGCCCTCCTCGATGCCGACATCGTCGATGACGAAGGGCACGGCGTCGACACGGAAGCCGCTGACACCCAGCTGCAACCAGAAGCCCATGGTCTTGGCGATCTGGTCACGCACCAGCGCGTTGGCGAAGTTCAGGTCCGGCTGGTACCGGTAGAAGTGGTGCAGGTACCACTCCCCCGTCCTGTCGTCCAGCTGCCAGATGCTGTCCTCCTTGTCCGGGAAGACGACCTGCGCCGAGGTGTCGGGGGGCGCGGTCGAGCGCCAGACGTACCAGTCGCGATAGGCGTTGTCGGTGCTCCTGCGGGACTCCTTGAACCAGGGGTGCCGGTCGGAGGTGTGGTTGATGACCAGGTCGATGATCACGCGGATGCCGCGGTCGTTCGCGGTGCGGATCAGCTCGACGACGTCACCGTGGTTGCCCAGCTTCGGGTTGACTCCGTAGAAGTCGGTCACGTCGTAGCCGTCGTCGCGTCCCGGCGTCGGGTAGAACGGCATGAGCCACAGGCAGGTGATCCCGAGCTCCGCGAGGTAGTCGATCCGCTCCGTGAGGCCGCCGATGTCGCCGCGCCCGTCGCCGTTCCCGTCGTAGAACGCCTCGAGGTCGACGCAGTAGATCACCGCGTCCTTCCACCACAGGTCACTCGTGTTCGCGATGTGCACGGCAGGTCCTGTGCCCGGTCACGACGCCTTCACACTCCTCCGAGCCGCGGGAGGAGGTATGCCGGGTGCGCCGGCACACCTCCTCGTCACGTGCGCGGCGTGGTCACGTGCGCGGCGTGGCCCCTCAGGCGGCGGACCGCTCCGCGGCCCGGACCGTGAGCGTGTCAGCCGCCTGGTCGAGGTCGACGACGACCGCGTCGCCGTCACGGACCTCGCCGGCGAGCATCGCCCTGGCCAGCCGGTCGCCGATCTCCTTCTGCACCAGACGGCGCAGGGGGCGGGCGCCGTAGGCCGGGTCGAAGCCGGTGAGGGCCAGCCACTCGCGCGCCGCGTCGGTCACCTCGAGGCTGATCCGCCGGTCGGCCAGCCGGGTCTGGAGCTGCCGGACCTGGAGCTCGACGATGTGGCCGAGCTCGTCGGAGGTGAGCGGGTCGAAGATGACCACCTCGTCGAGCCGGTTGAGGAACTCGGGCTTGAACGTGGCGCGGACGGCCGCCATGACGGCCTCCCGCTTGGCGTCGTCCTCGAGCGTGGGGTCGACGAGGAACTGGCTGCCGAGGTTGCTGGTCATCACGAGGATGACGTTGCGGAAGTCGACCGTGCGCCCCTGCCCGTCGGTGAGGCGGCCGTCGTCGAGGACCTGCAGCAGGATGTCGAAGGTCTCCGGGTGGGCCTTCTCCACCTCGTCGAGCAGGACGACGGAGTAGGGCCGGCGGCGCACCGCCTCGGTGAGCTGGCCGCCCTCCTCGTAGCCGACGTAGCCGGGCGGCGCGCCGATGAGGCGAGCGACGGCGTGGCGCTCGGAGTACTCGCTCATGTCGATGCGGACCATGGCCCGCTCGTCGTCGAAGAGGAAGTCCGCGAGCGACTTGGCCAGCTCCGTCTTGCCGACACCGGTGGGCCCGAGGAAGAGGAACGAGCCGGTCGGGCGGTCGGGGTCGGCGATCCCGGCGCGCGAGCGCCGCACCGCGTCACTGACCGCACGCACCGCGCTCTCCTGTCCGATGAGGCGGGACCCGATGATCGACTCCATGCTGAGCAGCTTCTCCGTCTCGCCCTGGAGCAGCCGGCCGGCGGGGATGCCGGTCCAGGAGCTGATCACCTCGGCGATGTCGTCGGCTCCCACGCGCTCCTTGACCATCTGGTCGGCGGGCTCGCTCACGACCTCGGCCTCGTTGGCGGCGGCGAGCTCCTTCTCGAGGGCGGGGATGTCGCCGTAGAGCAGCTTCGACGCGCCGGCGTAGTCGCCGTCGCGCTGCAGCCGGTCGGCCTGGGTGCGCAGGTCGTCGAGGCGGGCCTTGAGGTCACCGAGCCGGTTGAGGCCGGACTTCTCGGACTCCCAGCGGGCGTTGAGGGCTGCGAGCTCCTCGGACTTGTCGGCGAGGTCCTGGCGCAGCCGCTCGAGCCGCTCCTGCGAGGCCTCGTCCTTCTCCCCGACGAGGTGCAGCTCCTCCATCTTGAGCCGGTCGACGGCACGACGGAGCTCGTCGATCTCGACCGGGCTGGAGTCGATCTCCATGCGCAGCCGCGAGGCGGCCTCGTCGACGAGGTCGATCGCCTTGTCGGGCAGCTGCCGGCCGGTGATGTAGCGGTCGGACAGCGCGGCCGCCGCGACGAGCGCCGAGTCCTCGATCTCGACCTTGTGGTGCGCCTCGTAGCGCTCCTTCAGGCCGCGCAGGATCGCGATGGTGTCCTCGACGCTGGGCTCGCCGACGTAGACCTGCTGGAACCGTCGCTCGAGCGCGGGGTCTTTCTCGATGTGCTCGCGGTACTCGTCGAGGGTC
>JAICIN010000073.1 GCA_025924375.1 Dermatophilaceae bacterium
CCGCCTCCGGCTATATTTCGGGAGCCCGCACGGGCGCTGGACGTGTAGCTCAGTTGGTTAGAGCGTTCGCTTCACACGCGAGAGGCCAGGGGTTCGAGTCCCTTCACGTCCACCAGCCACCACGGCAGACCCCGCGACGCGGCCGACGGCCCGACCCGTACGCTGTCCGGCCATGAGCAGCGCCCGTCTCAGCGCCATCCGCACCTACCCCGTCAAGGGCGAGCCCGGCAGGGACCTCTCCGAGGTCGGCATCGGCTCCGACGGCCTCGACGGCGACCGCCGGAAGAAGGCCCCGGTCCACGTCGTGGCGGCCGAGGAGGTCGCGGAGGACACCCGCGCCAACCTCGTCGTCGGCCTGAGCGCCCACGAGCTCGCGGCGAGCGTCGGCGAGCTGCTGCGCGTGGGCGAGGTCGAGCTGCAGGTCACCTCCCAGCCGTCCCAGTGCCCCGGCGTGTATGCCGTCGTGCGGCTCCCCGGGCGCGTCCGTCTCGGCGACACGGTCAGCACGGGCATAGGGTCGGAGCGTGCCTGATTCGCTGACGTCGGGGGTGGGGGTCCGCACACCGAGGGAAGCCGCCCACGCCGCTGCCGTGGAGCGTCTCGTCCGGAGCTACGACGCCATCCCCGCGGGCGCGCCGGTGCGGCTCGCCAAGAAGACCTCCAACCTCTTCCGCGCCCGCGCGCGGACCGGTGCTCCCGGGCTCGACGTCTCCGGCCTGGACGAGGTCGTCTCCGTCGACCCCGCCGCCCGCACCGCCGACGTGGGCGGCATGACGACCTATGAGCACCTCGTGGACGCGACGCTGCCCTACGGTCTCACCCCGCTGGTCGTGCCCCAGCTGAAGACGATCACCCTCGGGGGAGCGGTCACCGGCCTCGGCATCGAGGCGGCGTCGTTCCGCAACGGCCTGCCGCACGAGTCAGTAATAGAGATGGACATCCTCACGGGCGGCGGTGAGGTGGTCACGGCGCGTCCCGAGGGCGAGCACGCGGAGCTCTTCCGGGGGTTCCCCAACTCCTACGGCAGCCTCGGCTACGCCACCCGCCTGCGCATCGAGCTCGAGCCGGTGAAGCCCTTCGTCGCCCTGCGCCACCTGCGGTTCCGCTCCCTCGAGGAGCTCGTCGCGGCGATGGGCCGGGTCGTCGAGGAGCGCAGCCACGACGGCGTCCCGGTCGACTACCTCGACGGCGTGGTCTTCAGCGCCACCGAGTCCTACCTCACGCTCGGGACCAGGACCGACGAGCCGGGGCCGACCAGCGACTACACCGGCCAGCGCATCTACTACCGCTCCCTCCGGCACGAGGGCCCGGAGCCGAGGACCGACCGGCTCACGGTCCGCGACTACCTCTGGCGCTGGGACACCGACTGGTTCTGGTGCAGCCGCGCGTTCGGTGCCCAGAACCCCACGCTCCGCCGGCTCTGGCCGGCGCGCCTGCGGCGCAGCAGCGTCTACTGGAAGCTCGTCGCGCTCGACCAGCGCCACGGGATCGCCGACCGGCTCGAGCGGCGGAAGGGCCGGCCCCCGCGTGAGCGGGTCGTCCAGGACGTCGAGATCCCGCTCGAGCGGTGCGCCGAGTTCCTCGAGTGGTTCCTGCGGGAGATCCCCATCGAGCCCGTGTGGCTGTGCCCGCTGCGGGTCCGTGACACCTCGGCGCGGCTCACCTCGGCTGACGACGACGCCCGACCCTGGCCGCTCTACCCGCTGCGTCCGGGGCAGACCTACGTCAACGTGGGCTTCTGGTCCACCGTGCCGGTCGAGGCGGGCCAGCCACCCGGTGCGGCGAACCGGCTCATCGAGGAGCAGGTCAGCGCCCTCGACGGCCACAAGTCCCTCTACTCCGACGCCTTCTACGACGAGGACCGCTTCTGGGCCCTCTACGGCGGTGACACCTCGCGGCGCCTCAAGGCCCGTTACGACCCCGGCTCCAGGCTCCTTGACCTCTACTCGAAGGCGGTGCGACGTCAGTGACGATCCTCAAGCAGACCACTTCCCCCACGTCGTCCGGGGACAAGCTCGCCGTCGCCGACGTCGTCAACGCCCTGACGAGCGGGCCGCTGCCCGTGCGGGTGACGGCCTACGACGGCAGCAGCACCGGCCCGGTCGACGCGCCCTACGCGTTGCACCTGCGCAGCCCCAGGGCCGTGACCTACCTCGCGACGGCCCCCGGCGACCTCGGCCTCGCCCGGGCCTACGTCTCCGGCGAGCTCGACCTCGAAGGGGTCCACCCGGCATACCCCTATGGCGTGCTGCGCGCCATGGAGAGCCTCTCGTTCCACCTCCCCGGGCCCGCGCGGCTCGCGGCGATCGCCAGGTCCCTCGGCACGCAGGTGCTGCGCCCGGTCCCGCCGCCGCCGCAGGAGGCGCTGCCGCGGTGGCGCCGGGTCGCCGAGGGGCTGCGGCACTCGAAGACGCGCGACGCGGAGGCGATCCACCACCACTACGACGTCTCGAACACCTTCTACGAGTACGTCCTCGGCCCGTCGATGACCTACACCTGCGCGTGCTACCCGCACGAGGGCGCCACGCTCGAGGAGGCGCAGGAGAACAAGTACCGGCTGGTGTTCGACAAGCTGCGCCTCCAGGAGGGTGACCGGCTGCTCGACATCGGCTGCGGCTGGGGCGGGATGGTGCGGTATGCCGCGCGGCGAGGTGTGCGCGTCATCGGCGCCACCCTCTCGCGCGCCCAGGCGGAGTGGGCCCAGCGGGCGATCGCCGAGGAGGGGCTGCAGGACCTCGCGGAGGTGCGCTTCAGCGACTACCGCGACGTGCCCGAGACGGGGTTCGACGCGGTCTCCTCGATCGGGCTCACCGAGCACATCGGCGTGCGCAACTACCCGTCCTACTTCCGCAGCATCAAGGACAAGCTGCGCACCGGCGGGCTGGTCCTCAACCACTGCATCACCCGGCCCGACAACCGCACGCAGTCCACGGGCGCCTTCATCGACCGCTACGTCTTCCCCGACGGTGAGCTGACCGGCTCCGGCACGATCATCAGCACGATGCAGGACGTCGGGTTCGAGGTCCGCCACGAGGAGAACCTGCGCGAGCACTACGCCCTCACCCTCGAGGGCTGGTGCCGCAACCTCGAGGCGAACTGGGACGCCGCGGTCGCGGAGGTCGGCGAGGGGACGGCGCGCGTCTGGGGGCTCTACATGGCCGGGTCGCAGCGCGGCTTCGAGCGCAACGTGGTGCAGCTCCACCAGGTCCTCGGCGTCAAGCTCGACCACCAGGGCCGGGCGGGCCTGCCGCTGCGGCCCTGGTGGGACGCCTGAGCAGGGCCGGCCGGCCCGCCGGCGGGCGGCTCGAGGTGGTCGGCCTCCAGTAGCAGGCCGCCCTACGACACATGGTGGAAGTGGCAGCTGTGGTCGTGCTCTTCACTGGTGTATTCACCGGTGAAGGGCAGGGGCCATGGTGCTGTCGATTCCGTCCCGACTCCGTCGCAGGCTGGCCGCGGCGGTGGCCGCCGCCGGGTGCGCGACAGCCGGCGTGGCGCTGGCGCCCGCCGCGCAGGCCGACGTGCTGGCCAGCCCGGCCCGGACGTGGGGCGTGGGCCCGGCGACGACGACGTCGGCCTCAGGGGGGACCCCGAGGGTGCTGGCGATCCTCCCGGTGGGGGACCGGGTGTTCGTCGCCGGCACGTTCACGAGCGTCCTCGACCCGGCCGGCCGGAGCTACCCGGCGAAGAACCTCGCGGTGTTCTCCGCCTCGACGGGCGCCGCGGACCTGTCGTTCCAGGGCGGGACCAACGCGACCGTGACCTCCCTGGCCACCGACGGGGCGGGGACGCTCTACCTCGGCGGGACGTTCGGCACCGTCAACGGGCAGACCCGGCGGGGGCTCGCCGCCCTCGACGCCGGGACCGGCGCCCTCCGGAGCTGGGCTCCCTCGGTGTCGGCGGGGCAGGTGGACGCGGTCGCGTTCGGTGCAGGGTCGGTCTACGCCGGAGGCAACTTCTCCGGGGTCACCGGTGGGGGAGCCACCTCGAAGGCCTACCTCGCGAAGACGGACGCCGTCACGGGATCAGTCGACGCGTCGTGGGCCCCCGCGCCCAACGACCGCGTGCGCGCCCTCGCGGTGGCGAACGACGGCAGCGGCCGGCTCCTCGTCGGAGGCGACTTCACGTCGGTCTCGGTGAAGTCCTCGACCAACAAGCTCGCCGCCGTGACGCTCGGCGGGAGCGGGTCGGTCGACACGGCCTTCCGGGCCGGTGGCACGAACGGCAGCTCGGCCGCCCCGGTCTTCGACGTCACCTCCGACGCCAGCCGGGTCTACGTCGCCGCCGCCGGCTCCGGTGGCGCGTGCACCGCACTCAGCCTCGTGTCCGGTGCGCAGGTGTGGAGCGACCACAGCAACGGCAACATGCAGTCCGTCCGGCTGTCCGGGGGGAAGCTGTACTGCGGCGGACACTTCAGCGGGAGCGGCTCCTTCATGGGCGCCACGCGGCAGAAGATCGCCGCGGTCGACGCTGCGACCGGTGCCCTGTCGTCCTTCGCCCCCACGATCAACAGCTCCCAGGGCGTGTGGGCGCTGGCGTCCGACGCGACCCACGTCTACGTCGGCGGCGACTTCTCGAAGGCCGGGGGGGTCGCCCAGCCGCACTTCGCGATGTTCCTCGACTCGTCCGTGGCCGGCGCACCCCGCCCGCCGGCCGGGCCGGCGGCCCGCGCCGACAACGGCGTCGTCCACCTGACGTGGTCGCCCCCGTCCAGCGACGGCGGCTACGCCCTGCAGAAGTACAAGCTCTACCGCGCCACCACGCCGGGTGGCGAGGACCTCACCAAGGCGCCACTGGTGACGTTGTCCAACGCGACCCTCGCCTACGACGACACCGCCGTCACCAACGGGGCGACCTACTACTACGTCCTGGTCGCGACGAACGCCGCGGGCACGAGTGGCCCCTCCGCCGAGGTCTCCGCGACGCCGAGGAGCAGCGTCACGGCGACGCCTCCGGGAGCGCCCACGGGCCTCACGGCGAGCAGCCCCTCGGGCGGGGTGCATCTCTCGTGGAGCGCACCGGCCAGCGACGGCGGCGCGCCCATCAGCGGGTACACCGTGTACCGGGGCACGGCGGCGGGAGCGGAGGACATGGCCTCGCCGGTCGGCACGAGCACGACGACGTCCTTCGACGACACGACCTCGCTCACCACCGGGACGACCTACTACTACGTCGTCACCGCCACCAACACGGCCGGGGAGGGCCCCCGCTCCAACGAGGCCTCCGCCACGGTCACCGCGGGCGTGCCGGGGGAGCCGACCCTGACGGCCCAGGTCCAGTCCGGCGCGAAGGTCCTGCTGTCGTGGACCGTCCCGCCGGACGGTGGCTCACCCATCACCAAGTACGTCGTGGTGCGCAACTCCGTGCGGCTCGTGACGCTGTCCGCGTCGCCGACCGGGCCGACGAGCTACACCGACGCGACGCCGCCGTCGGGCGCCGTGACCTACCAGGTCAAGGCGGTCAACGCGATCGGCAGCGGGCCGCTCTCCTCGAAGGTCACCGTCACGGTGCCGTGAGGGGCTCCGGCATCTGGGCGCCGAGCCACTCCGTAGGGATGCCGAAGCCGTCGACGAGGTCCTGCGCGTGCGGGCGCAGTGCCGCGCACAGCTCCCCGACGGCTGCCGTCACCTGCTTGCTGCGGGCGGGGGTGATCCGGTCGTGCTCGAGGTACCAGCCGCGGTGCGCCTCGACGAGCGAGAGGGCGTGGAGGTCGCAGACCTGCTCGAGCACGCCCTTGGCGAGCGGGTCGGTGCACCGGTCGACGGCCGCCACGAAGTCCTCGAGGACGACCCGGTCGACGTGCGCACGGGCGGCCTCCAGCACGTGGTCCTGCGCGTCGTTGAACACGGCGAAGGTCTCGCCGCCCTCGTCGCCGGAGGCCCGGGCCCCTCTGCGCAGGCGCTGGGCCAGGGTGTCGAGCACGTGCCGCTCGCGGTCCTCGACGAGGGCCAGCTGCCAGCCGCGGTCGAGGACGGCGTCCTCGCGGTCGCGGCCGGGTGCCGCGTCCACCAGGCGCTGCACGAGGCCCCGGGCAGCGGTGCGCTCGACGACGGCCCCGGCGAACTGCCGGGCCGCGAACCGCACGACCCCGAGGGTGTCGAGGCTCCCGAACTCGTCGCGGTAGTCGGTGAGCAGCCCCTTGGCGACGAGCTGCAGGAGCACCGTGTTGTCGCCCTCGAACGTCGTGAAGACGTCGGTGTCGGCCTTGAGCGCGGGCAGCCGGCTCGCCGCCATGTAGCCCGCGCCGCCGCACGCCTCGCGGCAGGCCTGGATCGTCGCGGTGGCGTGCGCCGTCGCGACCGCCTTGATCCCGGCCGCGCGGGCCTCGAGGGCCCTCTGGTCGTGCTCGCTCGCTCCGTCCCCCGCCGACTGGACCTCGTGCATGAGCTCGACCAGGGAGTTCTGGGCGAACGCGAGCGCGTACGACGCCGCCAGCGGCAGCAGCAGCCGCCGCTGGTGCGCGCGGTAGTCGAGGATGGTGACCTCCTCGTCGCTGCCGGGCGCCCGGAACTGGCGCCGCTGCCCGGCATACGTCACGGCTATGGCGAGGGCCGTGCGCGTGGCCGCGCCCGCGCCGCCGGCCACGCTGACCCGGCCGCGCACGAGCGTCCCCAGCATCGTGAAGAAGCGCCGCGTCGGGTTCTCGATGGGGGAGGAGTAGGCGCCGGCGGCGTCCAGGCCGCCGTAGCGGTCGAGGAGGGCGGCTCGCGGCACCCGGACGTGGTCGAAGGTGAGGTGGCCGTTGTCCACGCCGCGGAGTCCGGCCTTCGGCCCGCAGTCGCCGATCGTCACACCGGGCAGGGACCGGCCGTCCTCGTCACGGATCGGTACCAGCACGCAGTGCACGCCGTGGTGCTCGCCGCGGCTGACGAGCTGCGCGAAGACCGCCGCCAGCCGGCCGTCCCGTGCTGCGCCGCCGATGTAGTCCTTGCGGGCGCCGGCGTCGGGGGTGTGGACGACGAGCTCGTCGGTGTCCGGGTCGTGCGTCGCGGTCGTCCGCAGCGACTGGACGTCGGACCCGTGGCCGGTCTCGGTCATGGCGAAGCAGCCGGGAAGCGCGCCGCTGATGATGTCGGGCAGGCGCGCCGTGTGGTGCCGCCCGGTGCCGAGGTTGGCCACCGCGCCGCCGAAGAGCCCCCAGTGGACGCCCGCCTTGACGAGGAGCGAGAGGTCGGCGTGGCCGAGCA
This sequence comes from Dermatophilaceae bacterium, assembly GCA_025924375.1. Classification (GTDB taxonomy): domain Bacteria; phylum Actinomycetota; class Actinomycetes; order Actinomycetales; family Dermatophilaceae; genus JAICIN01. The sequence continues at coordinate 7,185 of JAICIN010000073.1, forward strand.
TCTCGAAGGCCGTGACGCACGCGCCGTAGTCGCCGTCGCCGCCCTGGCCGGCGGCGAAGCCGTGACCGGGGTAGGGCGTCCGCGCGAGGGCCGCCACCTGGTCGGCGACGCGCGCACGGTAGTCCTCGAGGGAGAGCTCCTCCCGGGGCGGCGCGAAGACCAGGGGGTCGATGTCGTCGCGGCACTGCTGCCGCACGCCGGCCCAGCGGCCGTCGAGAGCCTGCCTGAGCCCGTTCGCGAGGTCGGTCACCGGTGGTCCTTCCGTCGGGTGGTGGGTCGCTGCCATGCCGAGCCGAGGCCGCTCCAGGCCAGTGCGGCGAGGTGCTCACCGAGCTCCTCCCGGCTCATCTCGCCCGGGTGCCGCAGCCACTGGTCGGCGGCGGCCCGGACCATGCCGACGAGGCCGTGCGCCCAGACGCCTGCCGCGCCCGCGCCCTGCGGCGACCCCTCGAGGGCCTGCGCGATGACGGACTCGAGCTGGTCGGCCACGTGGTGGGTGACCCCGCTCGCGGGGTCGGCCACCGGACCGTGGTCGAGCAGAGGTGCCCCGACGACGAACCGGTAGACCTCCGGGTCGCGCTCGACGAGCCGCAGGTAGGAGTCGATGGCAGCCGCGATAAGGTCGCGCGGCGACCCTGTGGCCTCGACGAGGTCGCTGCCCGGGGAGCCCACGGCCGCCATGACGTCACGCAGGATGAGGGCGTCGACCCGCGCGGAGACCGCGGCGTAGAGGCCCTGCTTGTCCTGGAAGTGCCGGTAGAAGACGGTCTTCGACGTGCCCGCCGCCGCCGCGATGCCGTCCATCCCGACCGAGGCGCCGTGCTCGCGGACCGCCCGCAGCGTGGCGTCGACGAGCTCACGGCGCCGGCTCAGGCGGTGCTCGTCCCACCGCGTGCTGCGGCCGTCGCTCGAGGTCATGGCCGCAGACGGTAGCAGGTACTGCTTGTACCTGCTACCGTCCGTCCCTGATAGATCTCGCGTTCGACCGACCCCAGGAGAGCACCGTGGCCGCAGCCACCCCAGGCCCCCGGCGCGCCGCCGTCATCGGCGGCAACCGGATCCCCTTCGCCCGGCAGAACGGCGCCTACGCGGCCGCCTCGAACCAGGACATGCTGACCGCGGCCCTCGAGGGGCTGGTGGCCCGGCACGGGCTGGCGGGGGAGCGGCTCGGGGAGGTGGTCGCCGGCGCCGTCCTCAAGCACAGCCGCGACTTCAACCTCACGCGCGAGGCCGTCCTGGGGTCGAGCCTTTCGGCCCACACACCGGCCTACGACGTCCAGCAGGCGTGCGCCACCGGCCTGGAGGCCACCATCCTCGTGGCCAACAAGATCGCCCTCGGCCAGGTCGACTGCGGGGCGGCCGGTGGTGTCGACAGCGCCTCCGACGCCCCGATCGCGGTGAGCGAGGGGCTGCGCCGCACGCTGCTTCGCCTGAACGCGGCCAAGACGCCCGCGCAGCGCCTGCGCGCCCTCGCCGGCCTCCGCCCGGGACACGTCGTCCCCCAGGCGCCGCGAAACGTCGAGCCACGCACCGGGCTGTCGATGGGCGAGCACATGGCGCAGACGGCGCTCCGCTGGGGCGTCACGCGGCAGTCCCAGGACGAGCTGGCCGCCGCCAGCCACCGCAACCTCGCCGCCGCCTACGACCGGGGGTTCTTCGACGACCTCCTGACGCCCTACCTCGGCCTGGCGCGCGACGAGAACCTGCGGCCGGACTCCACGGTCGAGAATCTCGCGACGCTGAGGACCGTCTTCGGCGCCGGCGAGGGCGCGACCATGACCGCCGGCAACTCCACGCCCCTCACCGACGGCGCCTCCGTCGTGCTCCTCGGCAGCGACGAGTGGGCGCAGGAGCACGGACTGCCGGTGCTCGCGCACCTCGTCGACGCCGAGACCGCCGCGGTGGACTACGTCACCGGCGACGAGGGCCTGCTCATGGCCCCGGCCCACGCCGTGCCGAGGCTCCTCGCCCGCACCGGCATGACGCTGCAGGACTTCGACCTGGTCGAGATCCACGAGGCGTTCGCCGCCACCGTGCTCGCCACGCTCGCGGCCTGGGAGGACCCCGAGTTCTGCCGGGACCGGCTCGGGCTCGACGCGCCGCTCGGGGCACTGGACCGCAGCCGGCTCAACGTCAACGGCTCCTCCCTGGCGGCCGGTCACCCGTTTGCCGCCACCGGGGGCCGGATCGTCGCCTCGCTCGCCAAGGCGTTGAGCGAGAAGGGCCCGGGAGCGAGGGGACTCATCTCGGTGTGCGCCGCCGGCGGGCAGGGCGTCGTGGCGATCCTGGAGGCGAAGTGAGTGGCTACGCGAGCCTGGTCAACACCCCGGTCGGGAAGCGGGTGGCCACGCGGCTCGGCCTGCCCCGCCCGGCTCGGCTGCGCCGGTATGCCGTGGGGGAGCCACTCGTCGACGGTCCCGTCCTCGTGGGGGGACACGGCGCGGCCCCACTCCTCGGGGAGGTGCGCCGCGTCCTGACGGCTGCCGGCAGCGGGGTGCTCGACACCCTGCCCGCGGGCGAAGGGCTGGGCGCCGTCGTCGCCGACCTCGGTGCCGTCGAGGACCCCGCCGACCTCGACTCCCTGCGGGGACTGGTCGGGCCGGCGCTGCGCTCGCTGCGGCCGAGCGGCCGGGTCGTGGTCCTCGGCCGGCTGCCGGAGGCCGCGCGGGCGCCGGCGCAGGCTGCCGCGCGCCGGGCGCTCGAGGGCGTCACCCGCTCCCTCGGCAAGGAGCTGCGGCAGGGCGCCACCGCCAACCTCCTGCTGGTCGCCGACGGCGCCGAGGACGCGATCGCCTCGCCCCTGCGGTTCCTCCTCTCCGGGCGCTCGGCCTACGTCGACGGCCAGGTCGTGACCGTGACAGCCGCGCCGGGCGGGCCCCCGCCGGAGCCGGCCGACTGGTCCCTGCCCCTCGACGGCAAGGTGGCCGTCGTCACGGGTGCCGCCCGGGGCATCGGCTCCGCCGTCGCGAGGACGCTGGCCCGGGACGGCGCGACCGTCGTCGGCGTCGACATCCCGGCCTCGGGGGACGCGCTGGCCCGCGTGGCCAACGACGTGGGCGGCACGGCGCTCCAGCTCGACGTGACCGCGGCGGATGCCGGGAAGCGCATCGTCGCCCACGCCGTGTCCCGGCACGGCGGAGTCGACGTCGTCGTGCACAACGCCGGCATCACGCGCGACCGCCTGCTCGCCAACACCGACGAGGAGCGCTGGAGGTCGGTTCTCGACGTCAACCTCATGTCGATCCTGAGGATGAACGAGGCCCTCCTCGCCGAGGACGGAGTCCGCGACGGGGGGCACCTGGTCCTGCTCTCCTCCATGGCGGGGATCGCGGGCAACCGCGGCCAGACGAGCTATGCCGCGTCGAAGGCCGGCGTCATCGGCCTCGTCCGGTCCCTCGCCGCCGACGAGGACCTGCGCCGCCGACGCGTCACCACCAACGCCGTGGCGCCCGGCTTCATCGAGACCGAGATGACGGCACGGATGCCGTTCGCGACCCGTGAGGTGGGCCGGCTGCTCAACTCGCTCTCGCAGGGAGGGCTTCCGGTGGACGTCGCCGAGACCATCGCGTGGCTCGCCCACGACGCCAGCGCGGGCGTCAACGGCAACGTCGTGCGGGTCTGCGGGCAGAGCCTGCTGGGGGCCTGAGGTGGCCACCGAGACCCTGTCCGGCGCCCCGTCGCTGCCGCTCACCCTCGCCCGTGCCGCGGTGACGGCCGGCCGACGCCGCGGTGGGCAGCTGCCCGACACGACGCTCCAGCTGCCGGCTGCCACTGTCGACGTGGACGCCCTCCACCGCTACCAGCGCCTCTGCGGCTGGCCGGTCGCCGATGTGCTGCCGCACACGTGGCCCCACGTCATGGGGTTCCCGTTGCAGGCGGAGCTCATGGCCCGCGGCGCCTTCCCGCTGCCGCTGCCAGGCCTGGTGCACGTCGCGAACGCCATCACCGTGCACCGGCCGCTCCTCTCGAGCGAGCGACTCGACCTCGCGGTGAGGGCGGAGGCGCTCCGGCCGCACCGACGCGGCACCCTCGTCGACCTCGTCACGGAGGTCACGGTCGACGGCGAGCGAGTGTGGGAGGGCCGGAGCACCTACCTGCGCCGTGGGCCCCGCCGCGACGACGCCCCGGCCGGCGAGGAGCCACCGGCGCTTCCCGAGGGTCCCGCGGCCGCGCGCTGGAGGCTCCCCGGCGGGCTCGGCCGTGACTACGCCGCCGTGAGCGGCGACGTGAACCCCATCCACCTGCACCCGCTCACCGCCAGGGCGCTGGGCTTCCCGCGGGCCATCGCCCACGGCATGTGGACGTTCGCCCGGACCCTCGCACTGCTCGGCCCGCGCTCGGCGGGTCCCTCGCGCTCGCGCGTCTGGTTCGAGAAGCCGGTGCTGCTCCCCGGCACCGTGGAGGCGGTGGTGCGCGTCGACGGGCGGTGGAGCCTGGCCGGGCTGCGCCGACCCGACGGAACGCCGCTGCTCGCGCTGGTCCTCGAGGAGCGGTAGCGAGGCGTCGGCGGCATCGCGGGCGGCGGAAACCGGGGCGATCGCCGGGGATGCCGCCCGATAGCATCGAGGCTCCAGCACCACCCGTCGGAGCCGAGGAGCCAGCCGTGCCTGCCCAGATCACCGTCACCGTCGCCGGGAGCGAGCGACCGGTGGACGCGCAGGCCACGGCGGCTGACCTCTTCGCCGGCGACCGCGACGTCGTCGTCGCGCGGGTCAACGGCGAGCTGCGCGACCTCGCGACCCCGCTGGCCGCCGGCGACGTCGTGGAGCCGGTGACCGTCCACGAGGAGGACGGCCTCGACGTCCTGCGCCACAGCACCGCCCACGTCCTGGCGCAGGCGGTGCAGGAGGTCAACCCCAAGGCGCGGCTGGGCATCGGGCCGCCGGTGCGCGACGGCTTCTACTACGACTTCGACGTCGAGGAGCCCTTCCAGCCGGAGGACCTCAAGAGGCTCGAGAAGGTCATGCAGCGCATCGTCAACGAGGGGCAGTCCTTCGTGCGCCGTGAGGTCGGCGACGAGGAGGCGCTCGCCGAGCTGCACGACGAGCCCTACAAGTGCGAGCTCATCGGCCTCAAGGGCGGTGCCGCCGACGCCGCTGCCGAGGGCGCGGGCGTCGAGGTCGGCGGAGCCCAGCTGACCATCTACGACAACGTGCGCAAGGACGGCGAGCGGGCGTGGGGCGACCTGTGCCGCGGCCCCCACATCCCGTCGACCAAGCTGATCGGCAACGCCTTCAAGCTCATGCGCAGCTCCGCCGCCTACTGGCGCGGCAGCGAGAAGAACCCCCAGCTGCAACGGATCTACGGCACCGCGTGGCCGTCCAAGGACGAGCTGAAGGCCTACCTCGACCGGCTCGCCGAGGCGGAGCGGCGCGACCACCGCCGGCTCGGCGCCGAGCTCGACCTCTACTCCTTCCCCGACCTCATCGGGCCCGGGCTCCCGGTCTTCCACCCCAAGGGCGGGATCGTCAAGCGCGTCATGGAGGACTACGTCCGCCGGCGGCACATCGAGGAGGGCTTCCACTACGTCGGGACGCCGCACATCACCAAGGCGCACGTGTTCGAGCTGTCCGGCCACCTGCCGTACTACGCGGACACCATGTTCC
>JAICIN010000074.1 GCA_025924375.1 Dermatophilaceae bacterium
GGCATCTTCTACGGCGGCATGTACGGCGGCTCGACCACCTCGATCCTGCTCAACACCCCCGGTGAGTCGTCGTCGGTCGTCACCGCGATCGAGGGCAACAAGATGGCCAAGGCGGGCCGAGCCGCACAGGCGCTCGCCACCGCGGCCATCGGCTCCTTCGTGGCCGGCACCATCGGCACGGTGCTCCTCGTGCTCGTCATGCCGCAGATCGTCAAGTTCGCGATCAGCCTCGGCGCCCCGGAGTACTTCGCGATCATGCTCGTGGCCTTCGTCGGCACGAGCGCGGTCCTCGGGTCCTCCCGGATCCGCGGCATCGCCGCCCTCCTCGTCGGGCTCACCATCGGCGTCATCGGCATCGACTTCGTCACCGGGCAGCAGCGCCTCACGTTCGGTGTGCCGCAGCTCGCCGACGGCATCGACGTCGTGGTGGTCGCGGTCGGCATCTTCGCCGTCGGCGAGGCGCTGTGGGTGGCGGCACACCTGCGGCACAAGGCCGGTGAGGTCATCCCGGTGGGCCAGCCGTGGATGGGCCGCGAGGACTGGAAGCGGTCCTGGAAGCCGTGGCTGCGCGGCACCGCGTTCGGGTTCCCCTTCGGCGCCCTCCCGGCGGGCGGCGCGGAGATCCCGACCTTCCTCAGCTACACCACCGAGAAGCGGCTGTCGAAGCGTCCCGAGGAGTTCGGCAAGGGCGCCATCGAGGGCGTCGCCGGACCGGAGGCGGCCAACAACGCCTCCGCCGCGGGCACCCTCGTGCCCATGCTGGCGCTCGGCCTGCCGACGAACGCGACCGCCGCCATCATGCTGGCAGCCCTCCAGGGCTACGGCCTCGAGCCCGGCCCCCTGCTGCTCACCAAGGAGCCCAGGCTCGTCTGGGCCCTGATCGCCAGCCTGTTCATCGGCAACACCATGCTGCTGCTGCTCAACCTGCCCCTCGCCCCGGCGTGGGCGAAGCTGCTGCAGATCCCGCGTCCCTACCTCTACGCCGGCATCCTCTTCTTCGCCTCGATGGGCGCCTACGCGGTCAACGCGCAGCCGTTCGACCTCTTCCTGCTCCTCGGGCTCGGCGCCATCGGCTTCGCCATGAGGCGGTTCGGGCTCCCCGTGCTGCCCCTCATCGTCGGCGTGATCCTCGGTCCGCTCGCCGAGAAGCAGGGCCGGCGCTCGCTGCAGCTCTCGGGCGGCGACCTCTCCGGCCTCGTCGGCGGGCCGGTTGCCTGGGTCGCCTACGGCATCGTCGTCGTCGTGCTGTTCTGGCCGGTCTTCGCCAAGATCGTCCGCACCGTCAGGGGAGAGGAGGCCCGAGCATGACCGTCCTCGTGGGATACGTGCCCAACGCCTACGGCGAGGCCGCGCTCAGCGCGGCCGCCGAGGAGTCACGGCGCCGCGGCGAGCGCCTGCTCGTCGTCAACATGTCGCGCGACGACGTCCTCGTCGACGCCCATCGTGCCGGTGCGGAGCAGCTTGCCAGGGTCTCCCGTGACCTCGAGGAGCTGGGAGTGGAGTACGAGCTGCGCCAGCTCGACCAGGGCAACGACGCCGCGGAGGAGCTGCTCCGCGTGGCCGGTGACGAGGCGGAGAAGGTTTCGCTGCTCGTCATCGGCCTGCGCCACCGGTCCGCGGTCGGCAAGCTCCTGCTCGGCTCCGCGGCGCAGCGCATCCTCCTCGAGGCGCCCTGCCCGGTCCTCGCGGTGAAGACCGCCTGACGCGGCGCGTCTCGCCGCCGAGACGGTATGCCGGGTGCACCCGGCGCGCAGCCGGCATACCGTCGGTTGCAATGGAGGCATGACGAAAACCCTTGCCTCCGCACGGACTGTCGCGGTCGGCACCGGTGCGCTCTCCTTCGAGGACGTCGTGGCGGTCGCCCGCCACGACGCACCGGTCGAGATCGCGCCGGAGGCGCTCGAGGAGGTCCGCCGCACGCGGGCCGTCGTCGAGGCGCTGGCCGACGACACGGTCCCCCACTACGGCGTCTCGACCGGCTTCGGGGCCCTCGCCACGCGGCACATCCCCGTGGAGCTCCGCGCGCAGCTCCAGCGCTCCCTCGTCCGCTCGCACGCCGCCGGGTCCGGCCCCGAGGTGGAGCGTGAGGTCGTCCGGGCGCTGATGCTCCTGCGCATCTCGACGCTGGCGACCGGCCGTACCGGCATCCGCGAGGAGACGCTGCAGACCTACGTCGCGATGCTCAACGCCGGGATCACGCCGGTGGTCCACGAGTACGGCTCGCTCGGCTGCTCGGGCGACCTGGCCCCGCTGGCGCACTGCGCGCTGGCCCTGATGGGCGAGGGTGTCGTGCGGGACGCGCGCGGCGAGCGGCTGCCGACCGCCGAGGCGTTCGGTGCAGCGGGCGTCGAGCCGGTGGCGCTGCGCGAGAAGGAGGGCCTGGCCCTCATCAACGGCACTGACGGGATGCTCGGGCAGCTCGTCCTCGCGGTCACGGACCTGCGCCAGCTCCTCACGGTCGCCGACATCACGGCGGCCATGAGCGTCGAGGGACAGCTCGGCACCGACGACGTCTTCGCCGCCGACCTCCAGGCCCTGCGGCCCCAGCCCGGACAGGCGCTCGCAGCGGAGAACCTGCGAAAGCTCCTGGCAGGCAGCGAGATCCGCGAGAGCCACCGTGACCCCGAGGCCTGCACGCGCGTGCAGGACGCGTACTCGCTGCGCTGCTCGCCCCAGGTCGCCGGAGGCGTGCGTGACACGGTCGACCACGCCGCCCGCGTCGCCGGCCACGAGCTGGCGTCGGCCGTCGACAACCCGGTCGTCACCCCCGACGGGCGGGTCGAGTCCAACGGCAACTTCCACGGCGCGCCGGTGGCCTACGTCCTCGACTTCCTGGCCATCGTCGCCGCCGACCTCGCCTCCATCAGCGAGCGGCGCACCGACCGGTTCCTCGACGTCGCGCGCAACCACGGGCTCAACGCCTTCCTCGCCGACGACCCCGGCGTGGACAGCGGCCACATGATCGCCCAGTACACCCAGGCCGCGATCGTCTCGGAGATGAAGCGGCTCGCGGCCCCCGCCTCGGTCGACTCGATCCCGAGCAGCGCCATGCAGGAGGACCACGTCTCGATGGGCTGGTCCGCGGCGCGCAAGCTGCGCCGCTCCGTCGACGGCCTCACACGGGTCCTCGCCGTCGAGCTCCTCACCGCGGCCCGGGCACTCGACCTGCGCGCGCCGCTGAAGCCGGCGCCGGCCACCGCCGCGGTCGTCTCGGCGCTGCGCGAGGCCGGTGCACCCGCTCCGGGAACCGACCGGTTCCTCGCCCCGGAGATCGAGACCGCGTTCGAGCTCGTCCGCAGCGGTGCCGCCGTGGCGGCCGCCGAGTCGGTCACCGGCCCCCTCAACTGAACCACCCGGCATACCCAAAGTATTTGAAGGAGAACGACATGGAAGGCGCCCGCCCCGTCCGTGCCCCTCGGGGCACCACGCTCACCGCGCAGTCCTGGGCCACCGAGGCCCCGCTGCGGATGCTCATGAACAACCTCGACCCCGAGAACGCCGAGCGTCCTGACGACCTCGTCGTCTACGGCGGCACCGGGCGGGCCGCGCGCGACTGGCGCAGCTTCGACGCCATGGTGCGCACCCTGCGGACCCTCAAGGGCGACGAGACGATGCTCGTCCAGTCGGGCAAGCCGGTCGGCGTGTTCCAGACCCACGAGTGGGCGCCGCGCGTGCTCATCGCCAACTCCAACCTCGTCGGCGACTGGGCGACCTGGCCGGAGTTCCGCCGGCTCGAGCACCTGGGCCTGACGATGTACGGCCAGATGACCGCCGGGTCGTGGATCTACATCGGCACGCAGGGCATCGTGCAGGGCACCTACGAGACGTTCGCGGCGATCGCCGAGAAGAAGTTCGGCGGCACGCTCGCCGGCACCCTGACCCTGACCGGTGGCTGCGGCGGCATGGGTGGCGCCCAGCCGCTCGCCGTGACGCTCAACGACGGCGCCTGCCTCGTCGTCGACGTCGACGAGTCGCGCCTGCGCCGCCGGGTCGAGCACCGCTACCTCGACGAGGTCGCCGACAACCTCGACGACGCCGTCGACAAGGCGGTCAGGGCCAAGGACGAGAGGCGCGCATGGTCGGTGGGCGTCGTCGGCAACGCCGCCGAGGTCTTCCCCGAGCTGCTGCGCCGCGGCGTGCCGATCGACATCGTCACCGACCAGACGAGCGCCCACGACCCGCTGTCCTACCTCCCCGAGGGGATCGACCTCGGCGACTGGCACGAGTACGCCGAGAAGAAGCCCGAGGAGTTCACCGACCGCGCCCGCGCCTCCATGGCCAAGCACGTCCAGGCCATGGTGGAGTTCCAGGACGGCGGCGCCGAGGTCTTCGACTACGGCAACTCGATCCGCGACGAGGCCCGGCTCGGCGGCTACGACCGCGCGTTCGAGTTCCCCGGCTTCGTGCCCGCGTACATCCGGCCGCTGTTCTGCGAGGGCAAGGGCCCGTTCCGGTGGGCGGCGCTGTCCGGCGACCCGAAGGACATCGCCGCGACCGACCGCGCGGTGCTCGACCTGTTCCCGGACAACGACCGGCTGCACAAGTGGATCCGGGGTGCGCAGGAGCGGATCGCCTTCCAGGGGCTTCCGGCCCGCATCTGCTGGCTGGGCTACGGGGAGCGCGACAAGGCCGGCCTGGCCTTCAACGAGCTCGTGCGCTCGGGGGAGGTCAGCGCGCCGATCGTCATCGGCCGCGACCACCTCGACACCGGGTCGGTGGCCAGCCCCTACCGCGAGACCGAGGCCATGCTCGACGGCTCCGACGCGATCGCCGACTGGCCGCTGCTCAACGCCCTCGTCAACACCTCGTCCGGCGCCTCCTGGGTCTCGATCCACCACGGTGGCGGGGTCGGCATCGGCCGCTCCATCCACGCGGGGCAGGTCTCGCTGGCCGACGGCACCGACCTCGCGGCGCAGAAGCTCGCGCGGGTGCTCACCAACGACCCGGGCATGGGCATCATCCGCCACGTCGACGCCGGGTACGACCTGGCCGAGCACGTCGCCGAGGAGAAGGGCGTGCGCATCCCGATGCGGGAGGGCTGAGGGCGGCCGGCCGGCTGGCAACCTTCGCCCAAGGTTTCCCCCCGGGGGTGAACCTTCGGCGCGGGGCCGAACCTTGGGCGAAGGTTGCCCCCGTGCCCGTCCCCGGCAGGATGGGGGCGTGCGTCTCTGGTCGCTGCACCCCCGCTACCTGGACCGGCAGGGCCTCACCGCGTGCTGGCGGGAGGCCCTGCTGGCCCAGGCGGTGCTCGCCGGGCGGACGCGCGGCTACACCAGGCACCCGCAGCTGGCGCGCTTCCGGGCGGCCGCGGACCCGGTCGAGGCGGTCGGCGCCTACCTCGCGGCCGTCGCCGACGAGGCGCAGGCCCGGGGCTACCGCTTCGACCGGGGTCGGATCGACAGGGCGGGGGCGCCGGCCCCGCTGCCCGTGACCACGGGTCAGCTCGCGCACGAGTGGGCGCACCTCATGGGGAAGCTGCGGGGGCGCAGCCCGGAGAGGGCGGTGGCGCTCCAGACGGTCACGACGCCGGAGCCGCATCCGCTCTTCCGGGTCGTGGACGGGCCGGTGGAGGACTGGGAGGTCCGCTAGCCGGGGCGCGGATCCGTGACGTCGGCGACCTGGGCGCCGAGGGCGGTCACGACGTCACCGCCGTATGCCGCCGCCGCCACGCCGTGGGCGCCCGCACCGATCGAGACGGTCCGGTCGGCCATGGTGGCGTCCGCGACGACGGGCCAGGCCGTGGTGGAGCCGAACGGCGTGATGGTGCCGCGCTCGTAGCCCGTCGCTTCCCGAGCCGTCTCGGCGTCCGGCATCGAGATGCGGTTCACGCCGAGGAGCGAGCGCAGCTTGGGCCAGGAGATCTCCCGGTCGCCGGGGACCAGCACGAAGAGGTAGTCCCCCTCGGCGCGGAGCACGACGAGGGTCTTGACGATGTCGCGCGGCTCGACGCCCCGAGCCGTGGCAGCCTCCTCGAGGGACGACACCCGGCCGTGCCGGGTCAGCCGGAAGGCGATGCCGCTTGCCTCGAGCGCCGCTGTCGCCCTCGTCTCACCGTCGCTGCTCATGGTCACGACCCTATGGCCGGAGGGCCGGCGGAGGTCGGCGTCGCGGTGCGGTCTCGGATGGGAGACGTATTGCGCGCGCTGTGGAGCGCCCTCGTGCCGGAGGCGGTGTGAAATGGCCGTGGCGAGACAGCGAACGAGACACCTGCCGAGAGCGACAGAGAAGGAATGCCGTGAGCTTCAGGTCCATGTGGGAGGCGATCGAGCCGGTCGGGCGTGACGCCGGCACAGGCGGCTACCGACGGTTCGCGTGGACGAGCCAGGACCACGACCTGCGTGAGTGGTTCGCCGCGGAGTGCGCCGCGCGCGGCCTCGACCTGGCCGAGGACCGCATGGGCAACCAGTGGGCCTGGTGGGGCGACCCCGACGCCGCCGCCCGCATCGGCGACAAGGGCGTCGTCACCGGCTCCCACCTCGACAGCGTCCCTGCCGGTGGCGCCTTCGACGGTCCCCTCGGCGTCGTCAGCGCCCTCGCCGCCGTCGACGCGCTGCGCGAGCGGGGGTTCCAGCCGCGGCGCCCGATCGGCGTCGTGAACTTCGTCGACGAGGAGGGCGCCCGCTTCGGCGTCGCCTGCGCCGGGTCCCGGGTCATCACCGGGGTCCTTGCACCCGAGCGTGCCCGCGGGCTGACCGACGCCGCCGGCACGACGATGGCGGAGGCGCTGCGAGCCGCCGGCCGGGACCCCGAGGCGATCGGCCCCGACGACGAGGCCCTCGGCCGCATCGGTGCCTTCGTGGAGCTCCACGTCGAGCAGGGCCGGGGCCTGGTCGACCTGGGGCAGCCCGTCGCCGTCGGCACCGACATCTGGCCCCACGGGCGGTGGCGGCTCGACCTCCCCGGCGAGGCGAACCACGCCGGCACCACACGCCTGGGCGACCGGCGCGACGCGATGCTGGCCTGCGCCGAGACGGTGCTCGCCGCTCGCGCGGCTGCCGACCGCCACGGCTGCCTCGCCACCATCGGCAAGGTCCAGGTCCAGCCCGGCGGGGTCAACGCCATCCCGAGCCACGTCACCGCCTGGCTGGACGCGCGCGGAGCCGACGAGGCCGCCGTGCGACGCGCCGTGGCCGATGTCGCCGCGCACGTCGAGAGCGGGGGCGGCGAGGTGGCCGAGGAGTCCTGGACGCCCACCACCCGTTTCGACGCCACCCTCGCCACGCGCCTCCGGGCGACGCTCGCCGAAGGCGGCCAGGCCGACGGCGGCCAGCCGGACGGCATACCGATGCTCGGAACCGGCGCCGGGCACGACGCCGGCATCCTCGCCAACGCCGGCATCCCCACCGCCATGCTCTTCGTCCGGAACCCGACCGGCATTTCGCACTCGCCGGCGGAGTGGGCGGAGGAGAATGACTGCCTGGCGGGGGTTGCTGCCCTGACCGCAGTGCTGGCGGACCTCGCGGGGGAGGACTGATGACCGCGTACTGGGCGGAGCACGCACAGCTGCCGACGGGCCTCGCGGCCGGCGTGCGCTTCACGGTGGAGGACGGCCGGTTCCGCGACGTCGTCAAGGGACAGCGGCCCGAGCCGAGGGACGAGCGGCTCGCGGGCGTCGTGCTGCCGGGGCTCGCCAACGCGCACAGCCACGCCTTCCACCGCGCGCTGCGCGGCCGCACCCACGGCAACGGCGGCAACTTCTGGACGTGGCGCGAGCAGATGTATGCCGTGACGCGTCGCCTCGACCCCGACACCTACCTCGCGCTCGCACGAGCCGTCTTCGCGGAGATGGCGCTCGCCGGGATCACGGTGGTCGGCGAGTTCCACTACGTCCACCACGACGTCGACGGGCGCCCCTACGCCGACCCCAACGCCATGGGCCGCGCCCTCGTCGAGGCCGCCCGGGACGCCGGCATCCGCATCACCCTCCTGGACACCTGCTACCTGTCGGGCGGCCTGGCGGGAAGCGGCCACCTCGAGCTCGACGACGTGCAGCGGCGGTTCAGCGACGGCTCGGTCGAGGCGTGGGGGCAGCGCGTGTCCCAGCTGGAGGACGGGCCCACGTCGCGGATCGGCACGGCCGTCCACTCCGTCCGCGCGGTGCCGCGCGAGTCCCTGCCCGCGGTCGGCGCGGCGGCCGGTGACCGGCCCCTGCACGTGCACCTCAGCGAGCAGCCCGGCGAGAACCACGCGGCCCAGGTGTTCTACGGCTGCACGCCGACCCGACTCCTCGACGAGGCCGGCCTCCTCGGCGCGCGCACGACCGCCGTGCACGCCACCCACCTCACCGACGACGACGTCAAGCTGCTGGGCGCCTCGACGACGACAGCCTGCTTCTGCCCCACCACCGAGCGCGACCTCGCCGACGGGATCGGCCCGGCCCGAGAGCTCCACGACGCCGGCAGCCCGCTGTCGCTCGGCTCGGACCAGCACGCCGTCATCGACCCGTTCGAGGAGATCCGCGGCCTCGAGATGCACGAGCGGCTCGCGAGCAACGAGCGGGGGCGGTTCACCACGAGCGAGCTGCTCGAGGCGGCCACGGCGGCGGGCTACCGCTGCCTCGGGTGGGACGGCGGCGGGACCATCGCGGCCGGCGCGCTGGCCGACTTCGTCGTCGTGCGCTCCGACACGGTCAACACCATCGGCAGCCGCGCGGGCCAGATCGTCTACTCCGCCAACCAGTCCGACGTCTCGCGAGTGGTGGTGGGCGGTGACACCGTCGTCCGCGACGGCCAGCACCGGCTCGGCAGCGTCGCCCAGCTCCTGCGGGACGCGTTCGAGCCGTTCCGGGAGCAGGCGTGAGCAGCACCCTCGTCACGGGCATCGGCGAGCTGGTCACCTGCGCCGGTGACCCTGCCGACCCCCTCGGCGTGATCCACGACGCCGCGCTCGTCGAGGAGGGCGGCGAGGTGGCGTGGGTCGGACCGGCGTCGCAGGCGCCGGCCGCCGACGAGCGCGTCGACGTCGAGGGCCGCGCGGTGCTGCCCGGCTTCGTCGACTCGCACTCCCACCTGGTCTTCGCCGGCGACCGTGCCGCCGAGTTCGCGGCGCGCATGGCCGGTGAGCCCTACGACGGCGGAGGCATCGGCGTCTCGGTCGCCGCAACCCGCGCGGCCAGCGACGACGAGCTCCGCAGCCTCCTCGCCGCCCGCCTCACCGAGATGCGCGCCCAGGGCACGACGACCGTGGAGGTCAAGAGCGGCTACGGCCTCACCGTCGAGGACGAGGCCCGCGCCCTGCGCATCGCGCGGGAGCTCACCGACGAGGTCACCTTCCTCGGGGCCCACGTCGTGCCGAGCGAGTATGCCGGTGGGCCGGGTTCGTGCGGTGACCGCGCGGCATACGTCTCCCTCGTCACGGGCCCGATGCTCGAGGCCTGCGCGCCCCACGCACGGTGGGTCGACGTGTTCTGCGAGCCGCACTCGGCGCACGCGTTCACGCAGGAGGAGGCGCGGGCCGTCCTCACGGCCGGGCGCGACGCCGGGCTGCTGCTGCGCGTGCACGGGAACCAGCTCGGCCACGGACCGGGAGTGCAGCTCGCGGTCGAGCTCGGCGCCGCCAGCGTCGACCACTGCACCTACCTCTCCGACGCCGACGTCGACGCCCTCGCGGGGGCCGCGGACACGACGGTCGCCACGCTGCTGCCGGGGGTGGAGTTCTCCACGCGTTCGCCGTACCCCGACGCCGCGAAGCTCCTCGCGGCCGGCGTCTCGGTCGCCCTGGCCACCGACTGCAACCCCGGCACCTGCTACTCGTCGTCGATGCCGTTCGTCATCGCGCTCGCGGTCAGGGAGATGGGGCTGACGCCGGGGCAGGCGGTCCACGCCGCGACGGCCGGGTCGGCGAAGTCGCTGCGCCGCGAGGACATCGGGCGGCTGGCCGTCGGGTCTCGAGCGGACCTCTGCGTCCTGGACGCGCCGTCGCACCTGCACCTGTCCTACCGGGCCGGGGTGCCGATCGCCCGGTCGCTCCGCCTCGGCGAGCGCGGGGCGACATCCCCGGACTCGGGACCATGAGCGGGGGGCCGGGTCCCGAGGACCTGCCGGCGGAGGGCGGCGCACTGGACCCCGAGCTGGTCGAGATCGCGCACGCCTGCTTCGACCTCGCCCGGGCGGGGGAGACCGAGCGGCTCGACCTCTACGTCGAGCACGGCCTCCCTGCCAACCTCACGGACGCCGACGGCAACACGCTGCTCATGCTCGCCGCCTACCACGGCCACGCCGACACGGTCGCCATGCTGCTGCGCCGCGGGGCCGACCCCGACCGGCTCAACGGCCGGGGGCAGTCGCCCGTCGCCGGGGCGCTCTTCAAGGGCGAGGACGAGGTGGTGCGCCTGCTCGTCGAGGCCGGTGCCGACCTCGATGCCGGTGTGCCGACGGCACGGCAGGCGGCCGAGATGTTCGGCCGGGCGAACCTGCTCGACACCTGACCGGGCCGGGAGCGACGGCCCGGGAGCGACGGCCCGAACCGACTGCCCGGGAGCATGCGGAGCGACCGGGGGCGCGCTCAGGCGTCGCCGTGCTGCATCGGCTTGGGGAGGTGCCCCGCCGACTTCGCGTAGTACTGCGCCGCCTTGCGGGTGGCGAGCGTGCGGGCGGCTCCGACGGCCAGGCCGGTGAGCGCTGCGAAGAGCACCGCGTCGCGCGCTGGCGTGCGCGGGTCGCGCGGGTCCAGGACGGCGTCCCGCCCGGCCTTCTTCCACGCCGTCTGGACCAGCTTGTTGGCGATGACCCCGGCGAGGATCGCCGAGCCCGTGCCCAGCACCCGCCACACCAGCGTGCCCATGCCGCTCCTCCCGTCACCGCCGCGTCGGCGCCGCTCCCACCCTGCCACACGGTGGGGTAATGTTCATGGCGTACGACAGGGGAGCGCGAGAGCGCTGAGAGTGCGGGCGACCGCAGACCCTCGAACCTGCTCCGGCTAGCACCGGCGAAGGGAGTCGGGATCTCAGGACCGTGTCGGCACACCCGACGAGGGTCCGCCGGCACGACCCTCCCCGAGGCATCCATCGGATTCCACGGGAGAAGACCACGATGAGCACCATCCACACCACCACCCGCCAGCACCACAGCATCCGGGCCGCCGGCCCGCTCCTCGGCTGGCGCACCGTCGACCTGCTGACCATCGCCTTCCTCGGCGCGGCCTTCGGCATCGCCTACTGGGGCTGGGACCTCGGCTACAAGGTCCCCTCCGACCTCGTCTCCGCCGGCTTCCCCCCGCTGGGCGGGCTGCTCGCCGGTCCCTGGTTCATCGCAGGGGTGGTGGGCGGCCTCGTCGTCCGGCGGCCGGGCGCCGCCCTGCTGTGCGAGGTCCTCGCCGCGCTCGTCTCGATGCTGCCCGGCACGCAGTGGGGAGCGTCCGTGCTGCTCTCCGGCATCCTCCAGGGCGTCGGCGCCGAGCTGGCGTTCGCGATCCTCGGCTACGGCACGTTCGGCATCGCCGCGGCCGCACTCGCCGGCCTGCTGTCGGCCCCGCTCGAGATCTTCTACGAGTGGGGTGCCTACTACGCGAGCTGGTCGATGCCGTGGAAGCTCGCCTACCTGGGCATCACCATGGTCTCGGGCCTCGTCGTCGCCGGGATCGGCGGCTGGCTGCTGACCCGCGCCCTCGCCCGGGCCGGGGCGCTCGGCGCCTTCCCCGCCGGCCAGGAGGAGCGGGAGCTCCACGCTGTCTGACCGGGGGCGCCTCGAGGTCCGGGGGCTGACGTGGCGGCCCTACGGCCGCCGTGAGCCGGTCCTGCACGACCTCGACCTCACCATCGCGCCCGGCGAGCGGGTCCTGCTCGCCGGGCCGAGCGGCTCGGGCAAGTCCACCCTCCTGCGCGCGCTCGCGGGGGTGCTCGAGGCGGCCGACGCGGGTGAGCTCCACGGCTCGGTGACGCTCGACGGCGCGCCGCCCGGCGCGCGCCCGGGCGCGGTCGGCCTGGTCCTCCAGGAACCGGGCTCCGGTGTGGTCGCCGCGACGATCGGCCGGGACGTGGCCTTCGGCCCGGAGAACCGAGGTATGCCGCGCGGCGAGATGCCGGCGCGGGTCGCCGCTGCGCTGGCGGCGGTCGGCCTCCGGCTCCCGCTCGACACGCCGACCCATGCCCTCTCGGGCGGCGAGCAGCAGCGCCTCGCGCTCGCCGGCGCGCTCGCCCTCCAGCCGGCGGTCCTCCTCCTCGACGAGCCCACCGCCATGCTCGACCCGGGCAACGCCGCGGCGGTCCGCGACTGCGTCACCGACGTGGTCGAGGACGGGCAGCTCACCACCGTCGTCGTCGAGCACCGCCTCGGTCCCTGGACCGACTTCGCCGACCGGCTCGTCGTGCTCGACGCGACAGGCCAGGTGGTGGCCGACGGCAAGCCGGCCGAGGTGCTGGACGACTTCGGCGCGGCGCTCCTCGAGCAGGGCATCTGGGTGCCCGGAGCCGACGACCCGCAGCCGGCCGGCATACCGTCTGCGCTCTTCGGCGCCCGGCGGCTCGGCACCAACGTCGTCGCGGTCGACGCGGCCGAGGTCACCGTCACCCGGCAGGTGCGGACGCTGACGGGCGAGAGCCGGCAGCGGGTCGCCGTGGCGGACCAGTGGTTCCAGGCCCGGGCGGGGCAGAGCACCGCGCTCGTGGGCCCGAGCGGGTCCGGCAAGTCGACCCTCATGCTGGCCCTCGCCGGGCTGCTCCGCGCCGCTGGGGGCGTCGTCCGACTCCACCCGTCCCTTGCCCCCGCCGACTCCCGCGACCCCCACGACTGGGACACC